>NZ_BAABBA010000110.1:0-503 GCF_039537705.1 Georgenia daeguensis | reverse complement strand
CCGCGCGCGAGGTCGGCGGCGGCATCTCCCAGTTCGCGACCACGCTGTACAACGCGTCGTACTTCTCGGGCATGAAGGACGCCGGGCACAAGGAACACAGCTACTACATCAGCCGTTACCCGGCCGGGCGCGAGGCCACGGTGTTCCAGAACCACGACGGTTCCAGCGTGATCGACCTCAAGTTCACCAACGACGCGCCGACCGGGGTGGTGATCCAGACGATCTGGACCCCGTCCTCGATCACCGTGCGGATGTGGGGCACCAAGCGCTACGGCGAGCTGCGCGCGGCCATCGACGGGGTGAGCGAGAAGATGCTCACCCAGACGCTGCGCAGCCTGGAGCGCGACGGTCTGCTCACCCGCACCTCGCACCCCACCGTGCCGCCGAAGGTCGAGTACGGGCTGACGCCGCTCGGGCGGACGCTCACCGGACCGCTCGCCGCGATCCGAGACTGGGCGGAGATCCACATCAACGAGGTCACCGACGCGCGGGCGCGCTACGAC
>NZ_BAABBA010000109.1:0-504 GCF_039537705.1 Georgenia daeguensis | reverse complement strand
CAGCCTGACCGTTCGTGCCGACATCCCGTCCCCCCGGTTGGTGTCGTCAGTCCGTCTCGTGCGGCGGTGACTGCGGCGTCAGCGGGCGGTTGCGGTGCGCGGCGAGATGGTCCTTGACCTCATCGCGCACGATCATCCAGGCCGGCCCCACCTTGTAGGCGGGGATGTAGCCCTTCTGCAGCCACCCGTACGCGGTCTGCTTGGTCACCCCAAGCACGCCAGCGAGTTCCTCGACGCTCAGATGTTCTGGCAGGCCCTCAAAGAGGTCGTCGAGGCGGCTCACCTCTTGCCACCGGTACATGTTCGTACAATAGCGTAAAGATTCGTACGATGCGATAGGGTGGGCATAAGAGCAGCAGTCCTCGGCTTGATCGACATACGGGCACATCTCACACCATGTCGGTGGTCTAGGTCACCATTGGTCCGAATCCTGGGGGGATCGATGACCAGCAACCCGTGGCTTCCGCAGCCTGAGGTCGTAGAGGCGCCACCGCAACCGCCGGC
>NZ_BAABBA010000108.1:0-510 GCF_039537705.1 Georgenia daeguensis | reverse complement strand
ATCTGGTGGTAGAGGTCGGTGGTGTAGAGCAGCCAGAGTCCGCCTGCGTTGAGCGTGGCGGCGACGGCCGGATGGGTCACGGCGCGCACGACGGGGTGGCGCAGCAGGCCCGTCAGCGTCCGGGCGCGGGCCGCCGGAAGGGCCCGCAGCGCGAGCGTGACGGGGGCACCGAGAACCAGGAGGAGCGGCGCAAGCATGCCGAGCAAAACGTGCCCGAGCATGTGGGCGGTGAAGCTGGCACGGGCCGCCTCGGCGACCGGGCCGAGCAGGGCCGCGCCGACGCAGAGGAGCCCCGCGTACCACAGGGCGGTGCGGTGCGCCGGCCACGGGCTGCGGTCGCGCGCGGCCCGCAGGGCGGCCGCGTAGCCGGCGGCGGCGGCGAGCAGGACGAGGACGACGCCGATCTCGAGCACCGCCCAGGGACCCGCGGTGTGCTGGTGGCTCATCACGTCGCTCAACGGGAGGGGCGGGCCCGCCGCAGCAGAAGGAGACCGACGAGGACGAGCAGCA
>NZ_BAABBA010000107.1:0-510 GCF_039537705.1 Georgenia daeguensis | reverse complement strand
TGCTGCTCGTCCTCGTCGGTCTCCTTCTGCTGCGGCGGGCCCGCCCCTCCCGTTGAGCGACGTGATGAGCCACCAGCACACCGCGGGTCCCTGGGCGGTGCTCGAGATCGGCGTCGTCCTCGTCCTGGTTCTTGCCGCAGTCGGCTACGCGGCCGCGCTGTGGGCCGCGCGTGACCGGAGCCCGGGGCCGGCGCACCGCACCCCCCTGTGGTACGCGGGGCTCCTCTGCGCCGGCGCGGCGCTGCTCGGCCCGGTCGCCGAGGCGGCCCGTGCCAGCTTCACCGCCCACATGCTCGGGCACGTTCTTCTCGGCATGCTCGCCCCGCTCCTCCTGGTTCTCGGTGCCCCCGTCACGCTCGCGCTGCGGGCCCTTCCGGCGGCCTGCGCCCGGACGCTGACGGGCCTGCTGCGCCACCCCGTCGTGCGCGCCGTGACCCATCCGGCCGTCGCCGCCACGCTCAACGCAGGCGGACTCTGGCTGCTCTACACCACCGACCTCTACCACCAGAT
>NZ_BAABBA010000106.1:0-511 GCF_039537705.1 Georgenia daeguensis | reverse complement strand
GCCAGAGGCTCTTTCGGGCGGGTTCGGCTAACCGGGACGCAATGCCCTCTACCATCTGGGTCAGTTGCTCCACCTGCGCCTGCAAGTCGCGGGGACTCGCCGGCAATTGCGGGGCCTCCCCTTGGCGAAGCTGCCCTTGGACAAATGCCCGCACCTCGTCATTGAAGTACTGCCCGAGCGTCTTATCGGCGCGAGTTGCCGCTTTCTCTAACATGGCCCGTGTTTCGCGCTCTACCCCCCGTACGGACCAGGTGACGGCCGTGGTGCTGACCGGCTTGGGCGGGCGTCCCCCTTTATTACCGGCCTTACCCACCATAAGATGGTCAGCACTAGTTGATTCGTTGGCTGTCTTACCAGCACTGGTTTCGGTAAGACTGATTTCGGGCATTGTCTTACCTGTTTCCGTTTCGGTAAGACTGGTTTCGGACGTTGTCTTACCGGTTGGCGTATCTGTCAGACTGAATTTGGGCGGCATAGCAGGGCGTATTACACGGTGTAAGACGCATAGGTA
>NZ_BAABBA010000105.1:0-511 GCF_039537705.1 Georgenia daeguensis | reverse complement strand
CCGAACTTTTGGTAAGCTAAAGCGAACCTTTATCCAGACAGTTCTTTTATTTAGTTCTTTTAACGTAGTATTGCATTCTTAACTAGCTTAATATGCTATGAAATTGGGTTTACAAGTCCGTCAACATAACGCCCTGACTACAGCTCGCTACGAATACAGCGAAACTCAGCTTGATGTGTTCTTCTACCTGCTCTCGCAACTACGCAAAGGGCAACCGGGGTCCGTCTACGAAATCTCCGTGCCGGCTATGAGCGAGTTAACAGGCAAGCAGTACAACTACAAGCGTCTGCGCGAAGCCACCAAAGAAATGGGTTCGCGCTGCTTCGAGTTGGAAACGACCGACGAGTTGGGCCAAAAGGTGTTCCGCCAACTCTGGCTCTTCAAGCGCGTGGATTATGTTATCGGCTCGGGCCGGCTGCGCGTCGAGTTCACCGAACCAGCCATCCCCTTCCTGTTCGACCTGCAGGCCAACTTCACTTCGTTCGAGTTACAAGCCGCGCTACTGCTCACC
>NZ_BAABBA010000104.1:0-521 GCF_039537705.1 Georgenia daeguensis | reverse complement strand
GTCCCGTAAGGAAGAAGGGCCGGTCCGATACCGGCCCGGAACACCGCGCGGGAAGCCAACAGGTGGCTGCCCGCAGATACGGGGAAACCACCATGAGCAGCAGCATCGCCAAGATCGCCGGCATCGTCTCCATCGTCGCCGGAGCCCTCTTCGTCCTCGCCGGAGGCATCACCTGGGGCCTGATCACCACCAACCTGGCCGAGCAGAACATCACCGTCGCCGAGGACTCCTCGATGCTCCCGGGCGACGACGTCAACGGCCCCTTCTCCGCCTTCGCCGAGGCCCAGATCATCAACACCCACGCCATGGCCGCCACCGAGGGCCGCACCTACGCCGAGCTCGGCGCCGAGGTCCGCGCCGCCGAGGAGGCCGGCGACACCGCCCTGGCCGAGGAGCTCCAGGGCCAGCGCACCACCGTCATGAACGCCTCGTTCCTGCGCGCCTCGCTGTTCACCTCGGTCGTCTCCTACGGCGTCGCCGCCCTGGTCATGGGCCTGGGCGTCCTCCTCGCCGCCTCCGGC
>NZ_BAABBA010000103.1:0-543 GCF_039537705.1 Georgenia daeguensis | reverse complement strand
TACTACGGCCACGCGGGACCATTGCAGCCGCCACCGGCGGGCGGGCGGCGACGGGCGGCGGGCAGCCCTAGGAGCAGTGGCAGCGGTACCCGACCTGTGTGGAGCCGCAGGAGCGGGCGGTTTGGGTGATCTGGGCGCGGCCTGCAGCTGCTGAATCAGCTGGCCCAGTTGGTCGATGCGCTCCTCTAGCCGCGCACTGCGCGCCACCGACTCGGCCTGGGCCGTGCGCAGCCAGGTTTTGAGCTTGCTGAAGGCCAACTCGATGGGGTTAAAATCGGGCGAGTAGGGCGGTAGGAACACGAGCTCCACGCCCCGCTTGGCCAGCCACTCGCGCAGCCCCGTGAGGTGATGCACGGGCAGGTTGTCGAGCACCAGCACGTCGCCTGGGCGCAGCGTGGGGGCTAGGCAGTAGGCCACGTAGAAGGCAAAGCTACGCTGGTTGAGCGCCCCCTGTAGCAGCTGCACCGCGCCGAGCCCGTGCACCGACAAGGCCCCGATCAGCGTCAGCGCCGGGCCCCGGCGCAGGGGCACGGCCCCGCCAAC
>NZ_BAABBA010000102.1:0-550 GCF_039537705.1 Georgenia daeguensis | reverse complement strand
TCGGCGTCCATCTCGCCGAGGCCCTTGTAGCGCTGGACCGGGTCCTTCCAGCGCACGTTCTTCTTCTTGAGCTCGGCGAGCTTTCGCTGCAGCTCGTCGTCGGAGTAGGTGTAGACGTACTTCTCCTGGCCCTTCCTCGGGTTCGAGATCTCGATCCGGATCTCCTCCCCCATCGCCAGGTCGAGCACCAGGTCGGCGCCGGGGATGGTCACCTGCTGCGGCACCTCCGCGCGCAGCCGCAGGTCCATCCGCTCCATGTGGGGGTCCCAGAACGGCACGTAGGAGAAGGCCGCCGGGTCGAAGTCGGCGCCCAGCTCGCGGTTGACCACCACCAGGCTGTTGCGGATGAACTCCTCGGTGACGCCCTTGATCTGCTCCGCGATCCGGGTCCACTTCTTGTCGTCGCCGACCGTGCGGGTGAGCAGGTCGATGATGACGTGCCACTCCTCCGGGTCCTCGGCCGAGGCGGCGGGGCCGGCGCCGGCCTTCTCGTACACGGCGCCCTTGTGGACGAGCAGGGTGGCGTCGCCGCCGTCGTCGAGGATCATGT
>NZ_BAABBA010000101.1:0-558 GCF_039537705.1 Georgenia daeguensis | reverse complement strand
CTTCGCTCTCGCCAAGCAGTGGCGCGGCATCGCGACCCGGTACGACAAACTCGCCATCACCTACCGCGCCGGCGTCACCCTCAGCGCCATCCTGACCTGGCAACGGCTATTGGGAGACACGTCCTAGTCAGTCTGCGCGCCGTGGTCGCCCCGAGCGTCTTTGTCGGACCGAACGCCATGATCAAGGACCAGGCGGTCGTGGTCGGATCCGTCCGGCTCTTCGACCGCTCCATGATCGAAGGGCATGCGGTCGTAGCCGACACGTGCACATTGCGCGACAACAGCTGCATCAGCGGCGAAGCGATCGTCCGTGGCCAGGTCACACTGGCGCACAACGCCCGCATCGACGGTGACGCACGTGTCAACGGTGGAGTGCTCCTGCAGCACTTCGCCCACATCAGCCGTGGAGTCCTCTCCGGCGGCATGACGGTGGGTCTGCTGCACGGATAGGTGACATCTGATCTGTGGTGCCGCAGGGTGCCACTGGAAGGATGTGCACCGTGCCTAAGCCATACCCCAAGGAGTTCCGCGACGACGTCGTGCGGGTCGCGCGGAATC
>NZ_BAABBA010000100.1:0-559 GCF_039537705.1 Georgenia daeguensis | reverse complement strand
GGCGGTTCATGCCGCCGTTCTCCGAGATGTTCGCCGCCCTCGTGGCGCGGCTCCAGACGCCGGAGTTCTGGACGGCGCTGGGTGACACGCTGACCACGTGGGCGATCGGGCTCGTGATCGCGATGGTGGCCGGCATCGTCGTCGGGATCGTGGTCGGCTCGGTGCGGGTGCTGCGGGAGGCGACGTCCTCGACGATCGAGTTCCTGCGGCCGATCCCGTCGGTGGCGCTGATCCCGCTGGCCGTGCTGCTGTACGGCACGGGCCGGGAGGCCACGCTGCTGCTGGTCATCTACGCCTCGTTCTGGCAGGTGCTGGTCCAGGTGCTCTACGGGGTGCAGGACGTCGACCCGGTCGCCCGGGACACGGCCCGGTCCTACCGGTTCTCGGCGCTGACCCAGGCCCGGACGGTGATCTGGCCGACGGCGCTGCCCTACATCGTCACCGGGTTCCGGCTGGCGGCCACCGTCGCGCTGATTCTGACGGTGACGGGCGAGCTGATCATCGGCACCCCGGGGCTGGGCAAGCTGCTCGCGGTGGCCCAGTCCTCCGGGGCCACGGC
>NZ_BAABBA010000099.1:0-611 GCF_039537705.1 Georgenia daeguensis | reverse complement strand
CGACGATGACGGGACGAGACCCAGCGGACCGGAAGGACCTTCTCGATGGCGACGTCGGACTCCGCCAGCGTCCCCGCCGGACGGCCGGCCGAGCGGGGAGCGGTCGACCTCGACCGTCGGACCGTCTACTCCGGGCTCTTGTTCGGCGCCGGGATCGCGGCGTCGATGATCGACCTGTTCATCTTCCACCTGGCCCTGCACTGGCATCACTTCTACGACCGCTCCACCACCGAGGTGGCCCTGACCGCGGACGGGTTCTTCCATGCCTTCGGGTGGTTCATCACCATCTGGGGGCTGTTCCTGCTCGCCGACGTCCGACGTCGTACGGAGGTGGCGTGGCGTCGCTGGACCGCGGCGGTGGTCACCGGGGTCGGGCTGCTGCAGCTGTTCGACGGTGTCGTCGACCACAAGGTGCTGCGCATCCATCAGATCCGCTACGACGTGAACCTGCTGCCCTACGACGTGGCCTGGATCGGCTCGGCCGTGCTGCTCGTCCTCGTCGGTCTCCTTCTGCTGCGGCGGGCCCGCCCCTCCCGTTGAGCGACGTGATGAGCCACCAGCACACCGCGGGTCCCTGGGCGGTGCTCGAGATCGGCGTCGTCCTCGTCCTG
>NZ_BAABBA010000098.1:0-628 GCF_039537705.1 Georgenia daeguensis | reverse complement strand
CTTCAACGTCTTCAAGCAGTGGCGCGCCCTGGCCACCCGCTACGACAAGCTCGCCCTGACCTACCGCGGCGGCGTCGTCCTGCGCGCCATCACCATCTGGCTCAAGGCATTAAGAGACACGCCCTAGCGGGCCCGTGTCCGAACGGGCGAGGAAGTCGGAAGGGGCGTGTAGGTATGAGAATGCGTAAGCCTGTGTTGTCGGCCCTGGCCATTGTGGTCGACGGCCGAGTGGCGAATTTTCTCGAAGGTTGGCTGAGAATGACAGGAAGAACCCTTGATGAGGTCCTCATGATGCTATTTCCGTACGATGATTTGCGTTCGTCGCAAGTCGGTCATAGTGACCAGCTGCCGTGAGCACCGCAACTGTGACACGCACGCCCGTAGCCCGGGGCGTCGCTCGGCCGGTGCGCCGTGGAACGCCGAGCGCGCTGCTCGGGCTTGCGGGGGTCGTGTGCGTTCTGGTGCTGCTGGAGGCGCTCCCCCGGCTGGGGGTGGTGGACCGGCGGTTCATGCCGCCGTTCTCCGAGATGTTCGCCGCCCTCGTGGCGCGGCTCCAGACGCCGGAGTTCTGGACGGCGCTGGGTGACACGCTGACCACGTGGGCGATCGGGCTCGTGATCGCGATGGT
>NZ_BAABBA010000097.1:0-646 GCF_039537705.1 Georgenia daeguensis | reverse complement strand
GGCCCGACAGGACCTCGCGCTCGACTTGCTCATCCCGGAGGACCTGGAGGGTCCGGGGGGCCCGGGGGTTTCGAGGCTCGCTGGCGCTCGCACCTCAACCACCGGGACTGGCGCTCGCACCTCAACCACCGGGCACACCGTGCCGGGCCGCAAGGTTGTGTTGAACGTCCACCTCACCGACACCAGCCGCCTCGACGACCCGAACCCGTTCGCGAATCCCGTGGGCCGGTGGGAAGAGGGCCGCTGCCCGATCAGCACCGCCCAGATCCGCGAGTGGCTGCGCGCGAAGGACACCACGATCATCGTGCGCCCGGTCATCGACCTGGCCGACCACGTCCCGTCGACTCCTACGAGATCCCCGACCGACACAAGACCCGCGTCGCCCTGCGCGACCACAGCTGCCGGTTCCCGCACTGCACCCGACCCGCACAACGCTGCGACATCGACCACCACCGCCCCTACGGCGAGGGTGGCGTGACCTGTCCGTGCAACGAAGTTCCGCTCTGCAGGCGCCACCACCGCGCGAAGACCCACTCCCGATGGCGCTACGACATCGTGATGCCCGGGTCCTACCTGTGGACCAGCCCCAACCGGTTCCAGTTCCGCGTCGACCACCGCGGCACCCTCCCGGTCCACCCGCCCGACC
>NZ_BAABBA010000096.1:0-699 GCF_039537705.1 Georgenia daeguensis | reverse complement strand
ATGAGTATTTTATAAATCCGCTTGTGTTTTTTAACGGTAATCGGGTGACGTTTGCCAAGACCTACATCAAGCGAAAAAAAGGGCAGGCCGATGTACACCAGCTCTCCATATTTGACGCACAAGAGGACGGGGCACCACTTCTAAATGAATAGGGCAGTGGGGGAAGGGAGTAGGGAGTAGGGAGTAGGCAGGCGGCTTAGCCTTATGCCTTTTTTACCTCGGGGGAGCAGGGGGCAGAGCCCCCAGTAGAACATCATATCTTCAGCTTATCCGTTTTAATCTACTGCTATGAGAGCTAGTATAATTTTCCTTTTTTGCCTTCTATTCAATTGCACAATTTGCTTGGCTCAGACTAGGAAGACTAGTAAGGGCAACTACACAATTTTTCGTACTTCTACTCCAACACAAACCGGAAGTATGATTACTGGAACTATCAAGGAGCTAAAGACCAATCGCCCGTTGAAAGTAGGTGTCATTTCCATTAATAAGGTGTTAATAACAACTGACACGTTAGGGCATTTTCGGTATGAAATCCCTTCGGGTAAATACTCCATCCGAGCTGGCTTTATCGGCTATTATAGAATCGATATAGCCAAACTGAAGGTCCGAAGGCAGGAGATTGTTGATATTACTTTCTATGTAAAAGAGGATGAACGTCCTATATAGTGTAACTAATTACTATTGGTAAAGAAGCAAAAA
>NZ_BAABBA010000095.1:0-708 GCF_039537705.1 Georgenia daeguensis | reverse complement strand
ACTTTGTAAGGCAGCTTGTCGAGCACGCGCCGCAGAAACGCTGCCGCTACCACCCGCTTAGCGCGGGGGTGGAGTTCAGCGAAGGCTACCTTGCTGGTGCGGTCAATGGCCACAAAGAGGTACTGCTTGCCTTGCTCGGTGTGCACTTCGGCAAAATCGACGTGTAGGTAGCCAATAGGATAGTCCTTGAATTTCTTTTTCGGCGGGCTTTGGCCCTCTTCACTTAAGGGCAAGCGGCTGATGCCGTGCCGCTGCAGACAGCGGTGCAGCGCTGAGCGCGACAGGTGGGGAATAGTGGCCTGCAAAGCATACAGGCAATCATCGAGCGGCAATAAGGTGTGTTTTCTGAACGCCACGATCATGGCCTCTTGCGCGAGCGTCAGCACGGTGGAGACGGGCGTCGGCCCCATCGCGGCATCTGTTGTCGTCGTGCGTTTGCGCCACTTGGCCACCGTTTTGGGGTTGATGCCGTGACGGGAAGCTAACGTTTGTAGGCTTTCCTGACTACGTTGGATAGCGGCCCGTATTGCCGAAGTTGTGCGGGCGCTGCCGTGGAGTATTTGTCCCATAAGTGCGTGCGAAATTCCAGCCCGGAAAATACACCATCTCTCCCTGGGACTATACATCTTAGCTTTGGGCGGGCCGCTGTTCCGGGGCGGGCGGCGGGGTTTCTTCGTCCTGCTCCAGCACTTGCAGCTCGTGCAAGGC
>NZ_BAABBA010000094.1:0-720 GCF_039537705.1 Georgenia daeguensis | reverse complement strand
GACCCTCGCGCAGATCTTCAGCGCCCTGGGCAACGGGTCCACCCTGGCGCTCGGCTCGATCCTCGCCGTCGACCTGTCCGGGAACGAAGCATTCGCCGGCACAACGACCACAGCGCTGACCCTGGCGCCTGCCCTCCTGGCGGTACCGCTCTCGGCCCTGGCGGTGCGACACGGACGTCGCACCGCCCTCACCGCCGGGCTGGCGGCGGCGACCCTGGGGACCGCCCTCATCGTCGGCGCGACCGTCTGGCGACTGTTCCCGTTGCTGCTCCTCGGCGCCTTCCTGGTCGGCGTCGCCTCGGCGGTGAACCTGCAGGCCCGGTTCGCCGCCACCGACCTGGCACGTCCCGAGCACCGTGGGCGGGACCTCTCCCTGGTGGTGTGGGCGGTGACGATCGGTGCCGTGGCCGGCCCGAACATGGTCGTGCCGGGCGCAGCCCTGTCCCGGCTCGTCGGCCTCCCCGTGGAGGCCGGTCCGTTCCTCATCTCCGGTGCAGGCATGGTGCTCGGTGCCGTCCTGCTGCAGGTCGGTCTGCGGCCGGACCCTCTCCTTCTCCGCCAGGCGCTCGACGCCGCGCCGTCGACGGCCCCGTCGGTCCCCGCAGCTGCCGGTCGCGCTGTGACCGCCCGCCCCTCGGTCCGTGACGGCTGGGGCGCCGTCCGGGGCTCGACCCGGGCTCGTGCGGCGCTGACGGTACTGCTGGCCGCGCACACCGCGAT
>NZ_BAABBA010000093.1:0-720 GCF_039537705.1 Georgenia daeguensis | reverse complement strand
GACCCTCGCGCAGATCTTCAGCGCCCTGGGCAACGGGTCCACCCTGGCGCTCGGCTCGATCCTCGCCGTCGACCTGTCCGGGAACGAAGCATTCGCCGGCACAACGACCACAGCGCTGACCCTGGCGGCTGCCCTCCTGGCGGTACCGCTCTCGGCCCTGGCGGTGCGACACGGACGTCGCACCGCCCTCACGACGGGCCTGGCGGCGGCGACCCTGGGGACCGCCCTCATCGTCGGCGCGACCGTCTGGCGACTGTTCCCGTTGCTCCTCCTCGGCGCCTTCCTGGTCGGCGTCGCCTCGGCGGTGAACCTGCAGGCCCGGTTCGCCGCCACCGACCTGGCACGTCCCGAGCACCGAGGCCGGGACCTCTCCCTGGTGGTGTGGGCGGTGACGATCGGTGCCGTGGCCGGCCCGAACATGGTCGTACCGGGCGCAGCCCTGGCCCAGGCCGTCGACCTCCCCGTGGAAGCCGGCCCGTTCCTCATCTCCGGTGCAGGCATGGTGCTCGGTGCCGTCCTGCTGCAGGTCGGTCTGCGGCCGGACCCGCTCCTTCTCCGCCAGGCGCTCGACGCCGCGCCGTCAACGGCCCCGGCGGTCCCCGCAGCTGCCGGTCGCGCTGTGACCGCCCGCCCCTCGGTCCGTGACGGCTGGGGCGCCGTCCGGGGCTCGACCCGGGCTCGTGCGGCGCTGACGGTACTGCTGGCCGCGCACACCGCGAT
>NZ_BAABBA010000092.1:0-732 GCF_039537705.1 Georgenia daeguensis | reverse complement strand
CTTCCGCTGCCGGTCGATCTGGACCACGATGAAGCCGAGGGTCGCGAACAAGAACATGCCGGCCGCGATGAACCGGAGCGCGGAGTTGCTGCCGGAGCCGGACTTCGGTGGTGTGTCGGGCCGTGCGCCGCGCACCGCTCGCGAGGAGATCCTTTGTGGACTGTTCGCCCGGCTCCTCGGGGCTGAGCGGGTCGGCGTGGAGGACAACTTCTTCAGCCTCGGCGGTGACTCGATCCTGAGCATCCAGGTCTCCTCGCGGGCCAGGCAGTCCGGACTCCGGCTGGCCACCAAGGAGCTGGAAAACGCCGCCGCCGTATCCGATTTGCTGGACAAAGAGCAGGGCACCGGCCAGAATGCCCTGGAGCTGTTCCTGACCCGGGCCGAGTACTTTCTGCTGACCGGCGACCAGCCCAAGGCCATTGAGAACCTGACCAAGGCCCTGTCCGAGCCCGGCCCCTCGGTGGTCGTACTCCCGGCGGTACTGCGGATGTTCGAGCCGACTCACCTCACGGCGTAAGGGCAGGCCCGACGGCCCGGTCGCGCATCTCGTCGTGGTCGCGGTTGTGGCAGGCGTCGTCCACTGCGGGGCCGGTCAGCGGCAGGGCCCATGGGACGAGCGCGAGTGCCTCCTTGCAGAGGCCGAAACCGGAGTGGCCGGCGATGGTGATGCGGCCCCGGTCGCCATCGTCGGCGTGGGCCGGGGCGGCGAGAACGAGGGCTGGCATGGTGGGC
>NZ_BAABBA010000091.1:0-737 GCF_039537705.1 Georgenia daeguensis | reverse complement strand
AGACGGTCCGACGGTCGAGGTCGACCGCTCCCCGCTCGGCCGGCCGTCCGGCGGGGACGCTGGCGGAGTCCGACGTCGCCATCGAGAAGGTCCTTCCGGTCCGCTGGGTCTCGTCCCGTCATCGTCGTTGACGGAGACCGGGTCCGCGCGCCGGACGCCGGCCTCCGCTGGCCCCGTGGGGGCAGGCGGAGGGCCGGCGGCGCGAAGGCGCTGGGCGCCCCAGGGTCAGGAGGCGGTGGCCGCCGTCCAGCGGTCCTCGATGCGACCCAGCCGCCAGATCGCGAGGCTGACCAGCCAGGCGGTGACGAAGAGCCCGACGAGGGCGTACCCGACGCCGCCCATGTCGAGACCGGCCGCCCACCCGAGGAACCCGCCCGTGGGCTCGAGGTGCTCGGCGAGCAGCTGGAGCAGGACGGTGACGCCGATGCCGAGGGCGGCGATGACCGACAGGACCGTGACGGTGAGGTTGTAGTAGACCTTGCGGACCGGGGCGAGGAAGGCCCAGCGGTAGGCGCGGGCCATGAGCACGCCGTCGGCGGCGTCGAACAGGCTCATCCCGGCGGCGAAGAGCACCGGCAGCACGAGGATGGCGTACCAGGGCAGCGTCAGGGCGGCGGTGCCGCCGGCGAGGACGAGCAGCGCCACCTGGGTGGCGGTGTCGAACCCGAGGCCCATGAGCAGCCCGACCGGGTACATGTGCCACGGCTTCGTCACCCGACGGGTGAACCGCCCGAGCA
>NZ_BAABBA010000090.1:0-755 GCF_039537705.1 Georgenia daeguensis | reverse complement strand
AAGGTAGCGTCGGGCACGTCGAGGTCTTTCAGATGGCTGGCGTAGGAACCTCCATCTTCGGAAGACCTCGACCCCTATCCGGTCACCGACGCGCCAGCCCCCACTACACCCTCAACTGCGAAGAGCCACTTTGCCAGTCTTTCCGTCGACGCTGAGCGTGACTTTCGCCGGTAAGTGCGGTGTCCTGTCGATGCCCATTGGCGGCCTTCGACTCGGAGGATGCGGGCGGGCTGCGCTGGCTGACGTCCGTAGACCCATCCCTGAGCGGGACGTGTGCTCACTTCGCGGCCTGAGCGAATGCGCGCGGGCTCTCTTCCTGACCAACGCAAGGACGGTTAGGGGCTCGCAAGTTCTGTAGTCCTTACAGATGGAGCGAAAAGGGAGGCCTTCCGGCGCCCTGGGAGGCGTTCGTGGACGTGAGCAGGCGGTGGTGGCTCGGGCACGTTGAAATGGCGCTTGACCGGACCCCAGGCCGACCAGGAGTGCCGGATGCGGCCGACAGGCTGTAGGGCTTCGATCGTCGAGGATGTCCAGCGGTCGGGCGCGAAGCTCCGCCATACCGTCCAGAAGCTCCCGTACGGCCCCGAGTACGGAGCGCAGTCTCGTCTGATTCGCTGCGGGCATAAGAGGCTCTTCGCAGTTGACGGTGTAGCGGTGGTGGGCGCGTCGGTCGCCGGATAGGGGTCGAGGTCTTCCGATGATGGGAGTTCTGACGCTGCCCATCTGGAAGACCTCGACGTGCCCGACGCTACCTT
>NZ_BAABBA010000089.1:0-820 GCF_039537705.1 Georgenia daeguensis | reverse complement strand
CCGGCGCCCGCCCGAGGACGGCATCAACGGCTCGATCAACTCCCACTGGGCATCCGTCAGCACGGCAGTACGCGACACCCCCGCAGCGTTTCAGCCCAAGGGCTCGACTATTGGGAGACACGCCCTAGTTCGTTGGGACCACAGTCATGCTCGCGCCGACAGTCACGACACCTGTGATGACAGGTGCGCCGGGTCGAAGCGCACGGTTTTACCCGTTCGATGCGACTCATAAATCGCCTCGACAACCCTCAGAGACTTCATCGCCTCGACTCCTGTGACTGCCGGCTCGCGATTCTCTCTAAGAGCCGCGATGAAGTCCGACACCTGTAACGCGTGGTAGGGCTTGAGCGCATCGTTTATGACGGAGGACGACACATCGGCGTTGACAGCACGCCCGAGAACAGGAGCGTGGAAAACCTGACCCGGCACGTCCCAGATCTCCAGCTGGCCGGTTCCCTCTGGGTATTCCGCCAGTGCCACGGTAGCTCCGGATGATCCCGTGATCCGGATCTGCACTCCCTCGGCAGGAGTAAGCCCAGTCGTGGCGGAAATCGTGGCCATCGCACCAGAAGTGAACGTCAATAGTGCCGTCGCAGCATCCTCGACCTCGATGTAGTCGCCATGTATGTACGTACCACATCGGCCTGTGACCTCAGCGACGGGACCCATGAACCACTGCAGAAGGTCTATGTATGTCAACGCCGGGCGAAAATTGACCCCTCTGCGCCGATGGAAAGTTGACCCCTCTCGGCGGTTTGTTGTTGGTTACTTGCTGGTCTGTGGGTCGATGGTCTGGCGGTGGCCGCGGGTGCGGTAGGAG
>NZ_BAABBA010000088.1:0-836 GCF_039537705.1 Georgenia daeguensis | reverse complement strand
CAGGCGCCGCCAGGTCCCGCCCGCGGCCAGGGCCCGGGCCAGGTCCGGGGTGATGGGCCCGTACCCCTCCAGGTACGCCGCCGGAACGGCCTCCTCACCGACCTCCCCGCCACCCTCGCCGTCGCCGGTGTCGGCGTCGGTGCGCTCGGCGCTCTCGGCAACCTCGGCACCCGCGGCACCCGCGGCACCGCCGGCGGTGGTGGGCAGCGCTGTGCCCTCGGACCCGCTTCGGGGTTCGGGCGGGAGGGTGGTGGCCAGCGGGACGGTGACGTGGACGCGGATGTCGGGGACGGTGAAGCGCTCGCACGAGCGCAGCAGCAGCTGGTGCAGCGGCGGGAACTCCACCCCCACCGGGACCCCCGCCGGGGGTGCCGGTGGGGGTGCCGCGCCCGGCAGACCCCCGGACGGCCCGGCCGCCGCGCCACCCTCGCTCCCGACATGCTGCGGCGGGCGGGCCGGTGGCGGCGCGTCCCCCGTCGGTGGCGTGCCGGGGGTGCCGTCGTCCGAGGGCGCGGGCGGGCCGTCCGGCGGTGGGCCGTCTGTCGGGGAGCTGTCCACGGTCCGTGTTCGTGTGCGGCTCGCGTCGTTCACGTCGGGCACGCCGGGCACGCCGGGCACGCCGGTGCCGCTGCCGGTGCCGCTGCCGGTGCCGGTGCCGGTGCCGGCGTTGCTCGGGGTCTGGGGCGGGCCGGTGGTCCCGGCGATCAGCGCGGCGTGGGTCAGCGCGAGCAGGGCGTCGGCGCGCAGCTGGTCGATCGTG
Organism: Georgenia daeguensis; assembly: GCF_039537705.1. Taxonomy (NCBI): domain Bacteria; kingdom Bacillati; phylum Actinomycetota; class Actinomycetes; order Allobogoriellales; family Allobogoriellaceae; genus Georgenia; species Georgenia daeguensis. The sequence continues at coordinate 76 of NZ_BAABBA010000088.1, read as the reverse complement.
CGCGCGTCGCCGTCGTTCTTCGCCCCGTGCGCGATCGCGTCCAGGGTCAGATCGACCTGGACACAGTCCTCGGCCG
>NZ_BAABBA010000087.1:0-848 GCF_039537705.1 Georgenia daeguensis | reverse complement strand
CGGTAATCGAGCGCTCCACCAGCCCACCGATGCACTCCCGGGTGTGCTCGTCGACGATCGAGCAGATCTTGATCGGCCGGCCCTGCTCGTCGGCGTCGAACTGGAAGTCCACCGCCCACACCACGTTCGGCGCGTCCGCCGTCGGCGCGTCGACGGTCGAGGACCCGATGCGCTTGCGTCGACGCCGCTGCGGGACGCGAAGACCCTCATCACGCCAGAGGCGCTGGATCTTCTTGTGATTCACCACCCACCCCTCGGCGCGCGCATCGTGATACGCGCGCCGGTACCCGTAGCGGGGGTGCTTCTTCGCCCAGGCACGCAGCCAGTCCCGCAACGCCCGGTCCGGGTCCGCTGCCGTGTCGCCCTTGAGCGGCCGCCGGTACGCGGAGCGTGACAGCCCGACCAGACGGCACGCCATCCGTTCACTCACCCGCAGCTTGCGCTGAAGGTGAGCGACGGCGGCACGGCGCCTGCCCGGGCCTAGAAGTTTCCCTCAGCCAGCTCCTTGAGCGCGGCCTTCTCCAGCTCCGCCTCGGCGAGCAGCCGCTTGAGCGTCCCGTTCTGCTTCTCAAGCTCCTTGAGGCGCTTCGCGTCGTCGGCCTTGAGTCCGCCGAACTGGTTCCGCCACCGGTAGTACGTCTGCTCGGACACCCCGAGCTCCCGGCACACCGCCGCGACATCCGCGCCGTCGGCGAGCATCCTGTCGGCCTGCCCGAGCTTGCGGACGACCTGCTCCGGGGTGTGACGCTTCCTGCTGTTCGACATGATCTGACCAGTCTCCCTGCCCGAACCCTCGGGCAACAGGACGACTCTCAGAACCACCGGACCTACGAGAAGGGGTCAGCCCA
>NZ_BAABBA010000086.1:0-947 GCF_039537705.1 Georgenia daeguensis | reverse complement strand
TAGGGCGTGTCTCCCAATAGTCGAGCCCTTGGGCTGAAACGCTGCGGGGGTGTCGCGTACTGCCGTGCTGACGGATGCCCAGTGGGAGTTGATCGAGCCGTTGATGCCGTCCTCGGGCGGGCGCCGGGGTCGGCCGTTCCGGGACCACCGGATGGTGGTCGAGGGCATCGTCTACCGCTACCGGGTCGGCATCCCGTGGCGGGACCTGCCCGAGTGCTTCGGGCCGTGGCAGACGGTCTGGAAGCGGCACCGCCGCTTCAGCGGGGACGGCACCTGGGACAAGGTCCTCACCGCGCTGCTCGCTCACGCGGATGGGGCTGGCCTGATCGACTGGGAGGTGTCGGTGGACTCCACGATCAACCGTGCCCACCAGCACGCCACGAACCTGCCCCGGGACACAGGGGGACCTGTCGAATTACACGAATCTGCGCCAGGAGCCGCCTGATCACGCCATCGGCCGCTCCCGGGGCGGGCTGAGCACGAAGATCCATCACCTGTGCGACGGGAACATGCGCCCGCTGGTGATGCTGCTTGGCCCCGGCCAGGGCGGGGACTCCCCGATGTTCGAGCACGTCTTGAACGCCGTGAGCGTGCCCCGCCTCGGGGCCGGTCGGCCTCGCACGACCCCGGTGCGGGCGATGGCCGATAAGGCCTACTCCTCCAAGGCGAACCGGGCGCTGCTGCGCCGGCGCGGCATCCAGGCCGTCATCCCCGAACGCTCCGACCAGGTCGCCAACCGCAAGCGCCGCGGGTCCACGGGAGGCCGGCCGGTGACCTACGACAAAGAGGCTTACAAGCGGCGCAACGTCGTCGAGCGCTCCTTCAACGTCTTCAAGCAGTGGCGCGCCCTGGCCACCCGCTACGACAAGCTCGCCCTGACCTACCGCGGCGGCGTCGTCCTGCGCGCCATCACCATCTGGCTCAAGGCATTAAGAGACACGCCCTAG
>NZ_BAABBA010000085.1:0-948 GCF_039537705.1 Georgenia daeguensis | reverse complement strand
CTAGGGCGTGTCTCCCAATAGTCGAGCCCTTGGGCTGAAACGCTGCGGGGGTGTCGCGTACTGCCGTGCTGACGGATGCCCAGTGGGAGTTGATCGAGCCGTTGATGCCGTCCCTGGATGGCCGCCGGGGTCGGCCGTTCCGGGACCACCGGATGGTGGTCGAGGGAATCATCTACCGCTACCGGGTCGGGATCCCGTGGCGTGACCTGCCCGAGTGCTTCGGTCCGTGGCAGACGGTCTGGAAGCGCCACCGCCGCTTCAGCGGGGACGGCACCTGGGACAAGATCCTGTCCACGCTGCTGGCCCACGCCGACGCGGCCGGGCTGATCGACTGGGAGGTCTCGATCGACTCCACGGTCAACCGTGCCCACCAGCACGCCACGAACCTGCCGCGGGACACAGGGGGACCTGTCGAATTACATGAAACTGCGCGAGGAGCCGCCTGACCACGCGATCGGCCGCTCCCGCGGCGGGCTGAGCACCAAGATCCACCACCTGTGCGACGGGAACATGCGCCCGCTTGTGATGCTGCTCGGCCCGGGCCAGGGCGGGGACTCTCCGATGTTCGAGCACGTCATCGATTCCCTGAGCGTGCCCCGGGTCGGCTCGGGCCGGCCGCGGACGACGCCGGTGCGGGCGCTGGCCGACAAGGCCTACTCCTCGAGGGCGAACCGGGCGCTGCTGCGCCGGCGCGGAATCCAGGCCGTCATCCCCGAACGCGCCGACCAGATCGCCAACCGCAAACGCCGCGGGTCCAGGGGCGGACGGCCCGTCTCCTACGACTCCGAGGCCTACAAGCGGCGCAACGTCGTCGAGCGCTCCTTCAACGTCTTCAAGCAGTGGCGAGCCCTGGCCACCCGCTACGACAAGCTCGCCCTGACCTACCGCGGCGGCGTCGTCCTGCGCGCCATCACCATCTGGCTCAAGGCATTAAGAGACACGCCCTAG
>NZ_BAABBA010000084.1:0-955 GCF_039537705.1 Georgenia daeguensis | reverse complement strand
GGCCGGTAGACGGACCGGCCGAGGTGGGTCACGGTCCCGGTGACGGGGTCGGTGACCAGGCGCCGCCAGGTCCCGCCCGCGGCCAGGGCCCGGGCCAGGTCCGGGGTGATGGGCCCGTACCCCTCCACGTACGCCGCCGGAACGGCCTCCGCGCCCACCTCCCCGCCGCCCTCGCCGCCCTCGCCGTCGCCGTCGCCGGTGTCGGCGTCAGCGTCAGCGTCAGCGTCAGCGTCAGCGTCAGCGTCAGCGTCAGCGTCAGCGTCAGCGTCAGCGTCAGCGTCAGCGTCAGCGTCAGCGTCAGCACCCTCGGCACCCTTGGCACCCTCGGCACCGCCGGCGGCGGTGGGCAGGGCTGTGCCCTTGGACCCGCTTCGGGGTTCGGGCGGGAGGGTGGTGGCCAGCGGGACGGTGACATGGACGCGGATGTCGGGAACGGTGAAGCGCTCGCACGAGCGCAGCAGCAGCTGGTGCAGCGGCGGGAACTCCACCCCCACCGGGACCCCCGCCGCGGGCGGGGCCGCGCCCGGCAGACCCCCGGACGGCCCGGCCGCCGCGCCACCCTCGCTCCCGACATGCTGCGGCGGGCGGGCCGGTGGCGGCGCGTCGTCCGTCGGCGGTGGGCCGTCGGACGCACAGTCGCCCGTCGCGGAGCTGTCCACGGGCGGCGTTCCGGTGCGGCTCGCGTCGTTCACGTCGGGCACGCTGGTGCCGGTGCGAGTGCCGGTCCCGGTGTCTGTGCTGGTGTCGGGTGGGCCGGTGGTGCCGGCGATCAGGGCGGCGTGGGTCAGCGCGAGCAGGGCGTCGGCGCGCAGCTGGTCGATCGTGCGCGCGTCGCCGTCGTTCTTCGCCCCGTGCGCGATCGCGTCCAGGGTCAGATCGACCTGGACACAGTCCTCGGCCGGCAGCACCGCGTAGATCGACCCCATCCCGTCGGGGAGCACCCGGGTGTGGTTCA
>NZ_BAABBA010000083.1:0-963 GCF_039537705.1 Georgenia daeguensis | reverse complement strand
GGGTCACGGTCCCGGTGACGGGGTCGGTGACCAGGCGCCGCCAGGTCCCGCCCGCGGCCAGGGCCCGGGCCAGGTCCGGGGTGATGGGCCCGTACCCCTCCAGGTACGCCGCCGGAACGGCCTCCTCACCGACCTCCCCGCCACCCTCGCCGTCGCCGCCGTCGCCCTCGCCGGTGTCAGCGTCGGTGCGCTCGGCACCCTCGGCACCCTCGGCACCCTCGGCACCCTCGGCACCCTCGGCACCCTCGGCACCCTCGGCACCCTCGGCACCCTCGGCACCCTCGGCACCGCCGGCGGCGGTGGGCAGGGCTGTGCCCTCGGACCCGCCCGGGGGTTCGGGCGGGAGGGTGGTGGCCAGCGGGACGGTGACGTGGACGCGGATGTCGGGGACGGTGAAGCGCTCGCACGAGCGCAGCAGCAGCTGGTGCAGCGGCGGGAACTCCACCCCCACCGCCGGGGGTGCCGCGCCAGGCACCGCGCCGGGCGGCACGACCCGTTGCGGGGAGGCAGACGCTGCGCGGGGGTCCGCACCGCTCCCGGTGTCCGCTCGCGGACCATCCGGTGGCGTGCCGGGGGTGCCGTCGTCCGAGGGCGCGGGCGGGCCGCCCGGCGGAGCTGGCGCGCCAGCCGTACCGATTCCGCAGGTCGTGCCCGACGGGCCGGGCACGGTGGTGCCGGTCCCGGCCCTCGTCAAGAGAGCGGGCGCAGCCTGCGTCCCCGCCCCGGTGCCGGCGCCGGTGTTGGTCTGGGGTGGGCCGGTGGTGCCGGTGATCAGGGCGGCGTGGGTCAGCGCGAGCAGGGCGTCGGCGCGCAGCTGGTCGATCGTGCGCGCATCCCCGTCGTTCTTCGCCCCGTGCGCGATCGCGTCCAGGGTCAGATCGACCTGGACACAGTCCTCGGCCGGCAGCACCGCGTAGATCGACCCCATCCCGTCGGGGAGCACCCGGGTGTGGTTCACGTGCC
>NZ_BAABBA010000082.1:0-981 GCF_039537705.1 Georgenia daeguensis | reverse complement strand
CTAGGGCGTGTCTCCCATATGTTGAGTGAGGCTCGCGGCAGTCTGGTCGGGTGAGGTCGACGGGTTCGCGGTATCGGGTGTTCACGGATGAGCAGTGGGAGCGGATCGAGCCGCTGCTTCCCTCGAATGAGGGGCGCCGCGGTCACCCGTTCGGCGACAACCGTCGGGTCGTGGAGGGGATCGCGTACCGGTTCCGCACGGGGATCCCGTGGCGTGATCTGCCTCGCGACGAGTTCGGTCCGTGGCAGACGGTATGGAAGCGGCACCGTCGTTACGCCGGCGACGGCACCTGGGATCGGGTGCTGACGCGGATCCTCGCTGAGGCGGATGCGGCGGGGAAGATCGACTGGGCGGTGTCGGTGGACGCGACGATCGCGCGTGCGCATCAGCACGCGACGAACACGACCCGCCCGGAGCAGGACACAGGGGGCGGGATCGAATTACAGGAATCTGCCCTGGCAGGAGGTTGAGCCGCCGGGGCACGGTATCGGCCGCTCCCGCGGCGGGCTGACGACGAAGATCCATCAGGCCGTCGACGGCCACGGGCGGCCGTTGGCGATGATCGTCACCGGCGGTCAGCGCAACGATGGCGCGATGCTTGCCGAGGTGCTCGCGCAGATCCACGTCCCGCGGGCGGGCGCGGGACGCCCGCGCACCCGCCCTGATGCGGTGATCGCAGACCGTGCCTACGCGACCGGCGTGATCCGCAGCGAGCTGCGCCGCCGCGGGATCAAGGCCGTCATTCCCGACAAGCGCGATCAGGCCGCCGCACGGAAACGGCGCGGCAGCAACGGCGGCAGACCGCCCGGGCTCGACGCCGACGCCTACAGGGGCCGCAACGTCGTCGAGCGATTCTTCGCTCTCGCCAAGCAGTGGCGCGGCATCGCGACCCGGTACGACAAACTCGCCATCACCTACCGCGCCGGCGTCACCCTCAGCGCCATCCTGACCTGGCAACGGCTATTGGGAGACACGTCCTAG
>NZ_BAABBA010000081.1:0-1129 GCF_039537705.1 Georgenia daeguensis | reverse complement strand
GGGCGGGCCGGCGCGGTGGGGGCGTGGCGGTGGGTGCCACGCGGGGCACCCCGGGGTCCGGGGGGTGCGGTGGCGTCGGTCAGGCGACGCGGATGAAGACCGGGTTGGAGATGTAGATCGGGGACTCGTACAGCGCGGTGCCCGGGCTGCGGGCGGCGATGTGCTGGCCGTTGCCGGTGTAGATGCCCACGTGGCCCGGGCCCCAGACCAGGTCGCCGGGGCGGGCCTCGGCCGCGGAGACCACGGTGCCGGCGTAGCGCTGCTCGCTGGAGGTGCGCGGCAGGGAGATGCCGACCTGGGCGAAGACGTACTGGGTGAACCCGGAGCAGTCGAACCCGGCCGGGGTCGCCCCGCCCGAGACGTAGGGGGTGCCGATGTACTGGCGGGCGATGCTCACGATCGCCGAGGCGGAGGCCGACGCCGCCGGGGCGGGCGCGGGCGCGGCCTCGGGGGCCGCCGCGGCGGCCGGGGCCGCCTCGGCCAGCGGGGCGCGGGCGGTGTCGCGCGAGGTCGCGGACTCCCGCTCGACCACCGGGGCCGGCGCGGGCTCGGGCTCGGGGGCCGGGGTGGCCTCGGCGGCGACGGCCTCGACGGACCAGGACACGTCCGCCGGCACGGTGACAGACGGGGTGGTCACCATCGCGGAGAGCGCCTCGGAGGTCAGCGAGGTCACGTCCACCTGGGGCAGGGCCTGGGTGGTGGAGGACTGCGGGGCCGCGGCCGCGGTCGTCGCGGCCATCGTGATCGCCAGCCCCGAGGAGGCCACGGTCAGCAGCGACCGGCGGGCCCCGGGCCCGGAGACCAGGGCGGTGAGCGGGGTGGACGGGCGCCGGGCCGCGCGGTGGCGCGCGCCGGGCACGGTGGGGGTGCTGGTCAAGTCGAAGCCTCTCCTGGCTGCCTACGAGGTGAGCTGTCGGGTTCGGGCGGGAGAACGCCCGGCACGCCCCGGCACAGGCCGGACCGCGCTTCACCCCAAGACCCGACCAGCGGCCGGGCCACGAACACTTGGGTCCCCCGTCCCTGCCGCGGGATCTCGCTCCGACTCCGGACGGCGGCAGGGTTCGGCAATCCCGCCCGGACACTCCACGAGGAGGGTTCGTGAAGCGGTCCAGACGCTAGCGCGTCCCCC
>NZ_BAABBA010000080.1:0-1153 GCF_039537705.1 Georgenia daeguensis | reverse complement strand
CGGACGACCTGCTCCGGGGTGTGACGCTTCCTGCTGTTCGACATGATCTGACCAGTCTCCCTGCCCGAACCCTCGGGCAACAGGACGACTCTCAGAACCACCGGACCTACGAGAAGGGGTCAGCCCATTGCCTGCTCGGCGTTGGCCACTCGCGGCGGGGTGTCGCGATCGCGTCTCAGGCGGTTGACGGTGCTGCGCCATCTGGTAAATGTCTCGTCCCACAGCGGCTCGCGCGGGTCCTGCTGCAGGTCGGTGAGGTCGACTGAGTAGGCGTTGCGCCTCCTTAGGCCGCTCTCGCCGGCGAGGGCAAGAGCAGTTCGCGGGTAGACCTGCCGGTGTCTTTTGATGGCGAGTCGGTCGCAGAGGTGCTCCACGAGCTCGTCAACTCGCGTGATGGCCAGGGACACCTCCTCCGCTGTCGGCACGTAGGCTCCGTGCACGATCCGGTGCCGTAGCGCAGCCACCTCGCGGTGCCACCTGGTCACCGCGTTGGGCGATCGCATATCCCACTGTCCGCCGATGCGGGGGCTGAACTCTCGTTTCACGCGGTTAACCAGGGTGGTCTCACCCCACTGGGGTGCGACGTCTTCCGGACGTTGCGCCTCCTCCCACATCAGGTGGAGTAAGAGCTCGTCGAGCAGCGTCTCGGCGGCCACTGCGATGAGGATGCCGGACATGCGGGTGTCGCCCTGCCGGTGGAGAGCGGCGACGGCCTCGCGGTGGAGGTCGAGGTAGGCGCTGAAGGCGCCGTGCTGTGCTACGCGGGTCCGCATGTGACCGACCGCTAGAAGCTCTTCTCTGTCGAGGATCTCCGGGGCTGCCAGTGGCCAGAGATTGTCGTTGACTCTGATCAGTCCCTGCCACCAGGTCTCTGGCTGGTCCGCTGCATTCAGCCTCCTGATGAGAATCGGTAGGAAGGGTGGAAGCCGTTCGCGAGTGAGGAGTGTGATCGGGTGCCGGGTCACCGCGTGGTAGGCCTTCTGAACGTCGCGGATGTCGTCGATGGCCGTGAAGAGGGCGGCGCTCAGCCTGGATCCACCGGTGGTGGGGGCGGGTCGTGAGCGACGGGTGCCGCTCTGACCTGGGACGATGGGACTGCTGAAGGTTCCAAGTCGCCAGTTAGAAGGGCACCCGTCAGGTGCGAGTCTCCCAC
>NZ_BAABBA010000079.1:0-1189 GCF_039537705.1 Georgenia daeguensis | reverse complement strand
CGTCAGTTCACGTCCGAGTCGGTGACCGAGGGGCATCCGGACAAGGTGTGTGACCGGATCTCGGACACGATCCTGGACGCGATCCTGGAGCAGGACCCGGTGGCGCGGGTGGCGGTGGAGACGGTGGTGACCACGGGGCTGGTGCACGTGGTGGGTGAGGTGACCACGGACGCGTACGTGGAGATCCCGCAGCTGGTGCGCGAGGTGGTGCGCCGGATCGGGTACACGTCCTCGGCGATCGGGTTCGACGGGTCCTCGTGCGGGGTGTCGGTCTCGATCGGGCAGCAGTCGGCGGACATCTCGGCGGGGGTGTCGAAGTCGTTGGAGGGCCGGTCGGGGGCGGGGGTCTTCGACGAGCTGGACGTCCAGGGTGCGGGGGACCAGGGGCTGATGTTTGGGTATGCGTGCGACGACACGGCGGCGTTGATGCCGTTGCCGATCTTTCTGGCGCACCGGCTGGCGGAGCGGCTGGCGCTGGTGCGCAAGGAGGGGGTGGTGCCGGGGCTGCGGCCGGACGGCAAGACGCAGGTGACGATCGGGTACGAGGGGGACCGGGCGGTGTCGTTGGACACGGTGGTGGTCTCGACCCAGCACGACGAGTGGGTGCGTCAGGACCTGCTGGCGGTGGCGGTGGAGCAGGAGGTGGTCGCGCCGGTGCTGGCGGCGGCGGGAGTGGAGCTGGCCACGTCGGGGTATGACCTGCTGGTCAACCCGACGGGGCAGTTCGTCATCGGGGGGCCGATGGGGGATGCGGGGCTGACGGGGCGCAAGATCATCGTGGACACCTACGGGGGGATGTCGCGGCACGGGGGTGGGGCGTTCTCGGGGAAGGACCCCTCGAAGGTGGACCGCTCGGCGTCCTACGCGATGCGGTGGGTGGCGAAGAACGTGGTGGCGGCGGGGCTGGCGCGCCGGTGCGAGGTGCAGGTGGCGTACGCGATCGGGCGGGCGCACCCGGTGGGGCTGTACGTGGAGACGTTCGGGACCGAGACGGTGCCGGTGGAGCGGATCGTGGCGGCGGTGCGGGAGGTCTTCGACCTGCGCCCGGCGGCGATCGTGCGGGACCTGGACCTGCTGCGCCCGATCTACCGGCACACCTCGGCCTACGGCCACTTCGGCCGGGAGCTGCCCGAGTTCACCTGGGAGCGCACCGACCGCGTCGAGGACCTGCGCACCGCCGTCGCCTGAC
>NZ_BAABBA010000078.1:0-1202 GCF_039537705.1 Georgenia daeguensis | reverse complement strand
ACGACCGAGGAACCCGAAGTGGAAAAGCCGGGCAGACCGGCGAGTCCTCCATGCCCGCACACGAAATGCTTCACGCCGAACGACTCAGAATGACCGACGAAAGCCGACCGGTGGATCGAGGCTGAGCGAGGTACCGGTCGAAGTAATCAGGATGCGCAAAGCGTCCTGCCCCGGCGCGCAAGGGGTTCGGACCGCGGACCGCCGGGAAGAGGGCGGCGAGTACAGCAAGGGCATCTCGGCGGTCCTCGTCGCGGTCCAGTACGCCAACTAAGCGGTTCCACTCCGGCTGTTTCTCCTCGCGTTTGGCGAAACTCACGAACGAAGGGGTCGAACGCGTTAGTTCGACCTTCCACGACTGCAGTCCGGCGAAGACGTCGGGGAACTGCACCTTGAGGAAGACGGCCAAGATGAGGTCAACATCGTTCATCTCGCTGAGGTCATGAACTCGGAACTGTTCACGCACTTGGGCAAGAAAGCGCTCGATGGCGCGCGGCGTGGCTAGTTGGGAGGGCATCGTAGACAAGATGATGTCGCCGAACCGGTGCTTGTCGAAACCTGTTTCGACGCGCTCAGGTGTCACGATCTCCGTCAGCCCAGCATTCAACATCCGCACGATCTGTCCGGTGAGGAGGGGTGGGATGCTCAGCGGATACTGGACGATCTTCTCCATGAACGCTCGGGCTCTGGCCTTCGAAATGCTCGCCTGGCCGGGATTCTGCAATGTCTCGATGAGAGTTTGCTCGTCGTAAGCCAAGAGGAAGTCGACACCAGGAAAGCGGCCAAGAAGGCGCACCACCTTGAGAAGGTCGAGCAACTCACGGGGCTGGAGACGATCAATATCGTCGACAACGACGAGAACCGGAATGCCGAGGGTCCGTAGTTCTGCTGCGATCTCGTCGAACGCGACATTCCAGGGCTTCGCAAGACGTGTCTCAAGCGCTCGGGTCGCCTCGACGACGGCAGCCCCAGCGACTGGTATTAAGGCTGCGAGTGGTCGGGCAATGTCGGCGTAGGAAGAAATCAGACCCCGGAGATCCTTCTTGCTGCCTGGCTCGGGGACAACAGTGGCGAGAGCTGTCAGTGCCACGTGAATACTGACCCCCTGGTGCCGAGTGAAAGTTGACCCCCTCGGACAGAGTGAGGGAGTGATCAGCGTGGAGGATTGGGCCGAGATCAGACGGCTCCACAAGTCGGAGGGGATG
>NZ_BAABBA010000077.1:0-1294 GCF_039537705.1 Georgenia daeguensis | reverse complement strand
GGGTCTGCTGCACGGATAGGTGACATCTGATCTGTGGTGCCGCAGGGTGCCACTGGAAGGATGTGCACCGTGCCTAAGCCATACCCCAAGGAGTTCCGCGACGACGTCGTGCGGGTCGCGCGGAATCGCGAGCCGGGCGTCCACCTGAAGCAGATCGCTGCCGACTTCGGCATCAGCGAGTCCTGTCTGACGAACTGGATGAAGACCGCCGACGTCGAGGACGGCGTGAAGCCCGGCACGACCGCAGCCGAGAACTCCGAGCTGCGTGAAGCGCGCAAGCGGATCCGTCTGCTGGAGCAGGAGAACGAGGTCCTGCGCCGGGCGGCCGCGTATCTGTCGCAGGCGAACCTGCCGGGAAAATGATGTACCCGCTCGTCCGCGAGCTGGCCGGCGACGGGATTCCCGTCACGGTGACGTGCCGGGTGCTCAAGATCGCTCGTCAGCCCTACTACCGCTGGCTCACCCACCCAGTTACGGCTTCGGAGTACGAACAGGCATATCGTGCCAACGCCCTGTTCGACGCCCACCGCGATGACCCGGAGTTCGGCTACCGCTTTCTGGTCGACGAAGCCCGCGAAGCCGGTGAGCCCATGGCCGAGCGGACCGCATGGCGGATCTGCTCGCGGCAGGGCTGGTGGAGCGTGTTCGGCAAGAGGCGGGGCAAGAACGGCAAGAGGCCCGGCCCGCCGGTGCACGAGGACCTGTGCGTCGTGACCGATGACAAGGGCCGACAGCGGCACGAGTTCACCGCCGACGCCGTCAACGAGCTGTGGCTCACCGACATCACCGAGCACCGCACCGGTGAAGGCAAGCTCTACCTGTGCGCGATCAAGGACGCCTACTCCAACCGGATCGTCGGCTACTCCATCGACTCTCGGATGAAGTCACGCCTGGCGGTGGCGGCGCTCGACAACGCCGTCGCCAGGCGCGGTGACGTCGCCGGCTGCATCGTGCACTCGGACCGCGGGTCGCAATTCCGCAGCCGGAAATTCGTCCACGCCCTCAACCGCCACGACATGGTCGGATCGATGGGCAGAGTCGGCGCAGCCGGCGACAACGCGGCCATGGAGAGCTTCTTTAGCCTGCTCCAGAAGAACGTCCTGGACCGCCGCCCCTGGACCACCCGCGAAGAACTCCGGATCGCGATCGTCACCTGGATCGAAAGGACCTACCACCGCCGTCGACGACAGGACGCCCTCGGCCGGTTGACCCCCATCGAGTACGAGACCATCATGACCACGCCAGCCACCCAGGCTGCGTGACCCAACCTGTCACCTATCCGTGCAGCAGACCC
>NZ_BAABBA010000076.1:0-1403 GCF_039537705.1 Georgenia daeguensis | reverse complement strand
GGCTCTTCGCAGTTGACGGTGTAGCGGTGGTGGGCGCGTCGGTCGCCGGATAGGGGTCGAGGTCTTCCGATGATGGGAGTTCTGACGCTGCCCATCTGGAAGACCTCGACGTGCCCGACGCTACCTTCGCTCGCCCTGACCTGACCACGTTCGCCCGCCTCGACGAGCTCGGCCTTGAGGTCGTCGGGCAGCGGCTCGAGCCCGACCGGGCCGTGCTGGCCTGCCGCGTGGTCGAGCCCGACGGCTGGTGCCGCCGGTGCGGCTGTGAGGGCACCCCGCGGGACACAGTGGTCCGGCGGCTGGCGCACGAGCCGCTGGGGTGGCGGCCCACCACGCTGGAACTCACCGTCCGGCGTTACCGGTGCACCGGGTGCGGGCACGTGTGGCGCCAGGACACCACGAAGGCTGCGGAGCCGCGGGCGAAGCTCTCCCGTCGTGGGCTGCGCTGGGCGCTGGAGGGCATCGTGTGCCAGCACCTCACGGTCGCCCGGGTCGCCGAGGGTCTGGGCGTGTCGTGGAACACCGCCAACACCGCGGTGCTGGCCGAAGGGCGCCGGGTCCTGATCGAGGACCCGACCCGGTTCGAGGGCGTGAAGGTCATTGGTGTCGACGAGCACGTATGGCGCCACACCCGCGGCGGGGACAAGTACGTCACCGTGGTCATCGACCTCACGCCGATCCGTGAGGGCACCGGGCCCTCGCGGCTGCTGGACATGGTCGAGGGCCGCTCGAAGCAGGTCTTCAAGACCTGGCTGTCCGCACGCCCACAGGCCTGGCGGGACGCGGTGGAGGTCGTCGCGATGGACGGGTTCACCGGTTTCAAGACCGCCACCACCGAGGAGCTGCCCGAGGCGGTCGCGGTGATGGACCCCTTTCATGTCGTGAGGTTGGCCGGCGATGCGCTGGACCAGTGCCGCCGCCGGGTCCAGCAGGACACGCGCGGCCACCGTGGCCGTAAGGGCGACCCGCTGTACACCGCCCGCCGCACGCTGCACACCGGCGCCGACCTGCTCACCGACAAGCAGACCCAGCGCCTCGACGACCTCTTCACCGGCGACACCCACGTCGCCGTCGAGGCCACCTGGGCCGTCTACCAACGCATGATCGCCGCCTACCGGGAGCCCGACCGGGCCCGCGGCCGCCAGAAGATGCGCCAGGTCATCGACTCCGTCGCCTCCGGGGTCCCCGCAGCCCTGAGCGAGGTCCGCAAGCTCGGCCGGACCCTAGCCAGACGAGCCGAGGACGTCCTGGCCTACTTCGACCGGCCCGGCACGTCGAATGGCCCTACCGAGGCGATGAACGGCCGACTCGAGCACCTGCGCGGCTCCGCCCTCGGCTTCCGCAACCTCACCAACTACATCGCCCGATCACTCCTCGAGGCCGGCGGATTCAGACCCCGACTA
>NZ_BAABBA010000075.1:0-1424 GCF_039537705.1 Georgenia daeguensis | reverse complement strand
GGCTCTTCACAATCCAGGGTGTAGCTGGGGTCTGAATCCGCCGGTCTCCAGCAGTGATCTGGCGATGTAGTTGGTGAGGTTGCGGAAGCCGAGGGCGGAGCCGCGCAGGTGCTCGAGCCGGCCGTTCACGGCTTCGGTAGGGCCATTCGAGGTGCCCGGCCGGTCGAAGTAGGCCAGGACATCGGCGGCGCGCCGCTTGAGAGTGCGGCCGAGCGTGATGACCTCCGTCAGCGCAGCGGGAACTGCGGTGCTGACCGAGTTGATCAGCTTCTCCATCGCCTCGTGACCCCGGGTGCGGTCGGGTTCCCGGTAGGCGGCGATCATGCGCTGGTAGATGCCCCAGGTCGCCTCGACCTCGACGTGCGCGTCGGCCGCGAACAACGCCTGGAGGCGTTGGGTCTGCTTGTCGGTGAGCAGGTCGGCGCCGGTGTGCAGGGTCCGCCGGGCGGCATAGAGCGGGTCGCCCTTACGGCCGCGGTGCCCGCGGGTGCGCTGCTGAACCCGGCGCCGGCAGTTGTCGAGGGCGTCGCCGGCCAACCTCACGACATGAAAAGGATCCATGACCGCGACGGCCTCGGGCAGCTCCTCGGCGGTGGCGGTCTTGAACCCGGTGAACCCGTCCATCGCGACGACCTCCACCTGGTCCCGCCACTCTTGCGGGCGTGCCGTCAGCCACTGCTTGAACGCCTGCTTGGAGCGGCCCTCGACCATGTCCAGCAGCCGCGAGGTGCCGGTACCCTCCCGGATCGGGGTGAGGTCGATGATCACGGTGACGTACTTGTCGCCGCGGCGGGTGTGCCGCCAGACGTGTTCGTCGACGCCGACGACCTTGACGCCGTCGAACCGGGCAGGGTCGTTGATCAGCATGCGCTTGCCTTCGGCCAGGACCGCGGCGTTGGCGGTGTTCCACGACACGCCCAGCCCCTCGGCGACCCGGGCCACGGTCAGGTGCTGGCACACGATGCCCTCCAGTGCCCAGCGCAGGCCGCGGCGGGAGAGCTTCGCGCGTGGTTCGGCCGCGGCGCTGGTGTCCTGGCGCCACACGTGCCCGCACCCGGTGCACCGGTAGCGCCGCACGGTGACCAGCAAGGTGGTGGGGCGCCAGCCCAGCGGCTCGTGCGCGAGCCGGCGGGTGACGGTGTCGCGCGGCGTGCCCTCGCAGCCGCACCGGCGGCACCACTGGTCCGGCTCGACCACGCGGCAGGCCAGCACCGCCCGGTCGGACTCGAGCCGCTGCCCGACGACCTGAAGGCCGAGCTCGTCGAGGCGGGCGAACGTGGTCAGGTCAGGGCGAACGAAGGTAGCGTCAGGCACGTCGAGGTCTTCCGGATGGGTGGCGTGAGAACCTCCATCATCGGAAGACCTCGACCTCTATCCCGTCAACGCCGCGCCGGCCTCGACTACACCCTCATCTGCGAAGAGCC
>NZ_BAABBA010000074.1:0-1426 GCF_039537705.1 Georgenia daeguensis | reverse complement strand
CCGGCTCTTCAGAATTGAGGGTGTAGTCGGGGTCTGAATCCGCCGACCTCGAGCAGGGCTCTGGCGATGTAGTTCGTCAGGTTGCGGAATCCGAGGGCGGAGCCGCGCAGGTGCTCGAGCCGGCCGTTCATGGCCTCGGTGGGGCCGTTCGATGTGCCGGGCCGGTCGAAGTAGGCCAGGACGTCGGCGGCGCGCCGCTTGAGGGTGCGGCCGAGTCGGCGGAGCTCGGTCAGCGCGGCGGGTACTCCGGTGGCGACCGAGGCGATCACCTTCTCCATCAGGACGCGCCCGCGGGCCCGGTCGGGCTCACGGTAGGCGGTGATCATGCGCTGGTAGACGGCCCAGGTCGCCTCGACCGCGACGTGGGCGTCACCGGCGAACAGCCGATCGAGTCGCTGCTTCTGCCTCTCGGAGAGCAGGTCGGTCCCGGTGTGCAGGGTCCGGCGGGCGGCGTAGAGCGGGTCACCCTTGCGGCCGCGGTGGCCGTGGATGTTCTGCTGGACGCGCCGGCGGCACTGGTCCAGCGCATCGCCGGCCAACCTCACGACGTGGAACGGGTCCATGACCGCGACGGCGTCGGGTAGCTCCTCGGTGGTGGCGGTCTTGAACCCGGAGAAGCCGTCCATCGCGACGATCTCGACCCCGTCGCGCCAGGCCTGCGGGCGCTGGGTGAGCCAGGTCTTGAACGCCTGCTTTGAGCGCCCCTCGACCATGTCAAGCAGCCGGGAGGGCCCGGTGCCGTCACGGATGCCGGTCAGGTCGATGATGACGGTGACGTACTTGTCGCCGCGGCGGGTGTGACGCCAGACGTGCTCGTCGACGCCAATGACCTTCACGCCGTCGAACCGGGTCGGGTCCTCGATCAGCACCCGGCGGCCTTCGTCCAGGACCGCGGTGTTGGCGGTGTTCCACGAGACTCCCAGGCCCTCGGCTACCCGGGCGACCGTGAGGTGCTGGACGACGATGCCCTCCAGGGCCCAGCGCAGGCCGCGGCGGGAGAGCTTCGCCCGTGGCTCGGCGGCGGCGGTGGTGTCCTGGCGCCACACGTGCCCGCATCCGGTGCACCGGTAGCGGCGCACCCTGATCTCCAGCGTGGTGGGGCGCCAGCCCAGCGGCTCGTGCGCCAGCCGCCGGGTGACGGTGTCCCTCGGGGCGCCCTCGCACCCGCATCGCCGGCACCAGCCGTCGGGCTCGACCACCCGGCAGGCCAGCACCGCATGGTCGGGCTCGAGACGCTGCCCGACGACCTCCAGGCCGAGCTCGTCGAGTCGGGCGAACGTGGTCAGGTCAGGGCGAACGAAGGTAGCGTCGGGCACGTCGAGGTCTTTCAGATGGCTGGCGTAGGAACCTCCATCTTCGGAAGACCTCGACCCCTATCCGGTCACCGACGCGCCAGCCCCCACTACACCCTCAACTGCGAAGAGCC
>NZ_BAABBA010000073.1:0-1444 GCF_039537705.1 Georgenia daeguensis | reverse complement strand
TGCGGCAAGCGAGCGCTTATGTGGGTGATGTCTGTCAAGCGGGGGTTTGATCGAGGCGTTCGAGGAGGTTGGTGTAGACCTCGGCGCGGCGGGTTTGGCCTTTGGCGCAGGCGTCGTCGCGTTGGGCTTGCAGGGTGGGGCGGTGTTCGATGGTGGTGAAGAACATGGTGCAGGACTCGCAGATGGTTTCGTAGCGGCAGTCGAGCTCGATCGGGCGGGCGCAGTAGCCGTTGCCGAGTAGACGCTTGCTTACCTCAGCGTGCAGGCTGGTCATGGCTGGTCCGGCCGCGTCGGCGGGTAGGCGCACACCTGTTGCGCGCTTGGTGCCGGTGGCGCTCTTTGCGACATCTGTCGTGGTGGGTGTGGTCGTGGCGTAGAGGGACTCGATCTTGCGGGTGACGTTGAAGTATTGGTCGGCGACGGTGCGGTCCCCGATCCGGGCGTAGACCATGGTCATGGACAGGTCAGCGTGTCCGAGC
This sequence comes from Georgenia daeguensis, assembly GCF_039537705.1. Lineage (NCBI taxonomy): Bacteria > Bacillati > Actinomycetota > Actinomycetes > Allobogoriellales > Allobogoriellaceae > Georgenia > Georgenia daeguensis. The sequence continues at coordinate 965 of NZ_BAABBA010000073.1, read as the reverse complement.
AGAGCGGCGATGGCTTCCAGGCTCATGCCGCGGTTGATGGCTTGGGTGGCAAGGGTGTGACGCAGTTGGTGGGGGTGGACGTGGCCGAGCCCGGCACCGGATGCGGCCTTCGCGACGGCCTTGTCGATGCGGGTCGGTGGGATCGGGCGGCCCCGGTCGAGTAGGAGCAGGTCGCTGGCCTGCCAGTCGGGACGGTCGGCGAGCCAGTCGTCGATCAGGGTCTTCAGCTGCGGGTCCAAGGGGATGTACCGGTCGTTGTGGAGCTTGCCGATGGGGGTGCGCAGCCAATAGCCGGTGCCGATCTGGACGACGGCGTCGATGGTGAGGCCGAGCAGTTCACCGCGCCGCATCCCGGTACGGGCCAGGGTCTGCACGATGAGCCGGTCGAGTCGGTTCGGCAGTGCTCGGGCGGCAGCCATGAACGCGGCTGCCTGGGCGTCGTCGAGGAACTTCGGAAGTGGCTTGTCCAGGCGGGGACGGTCGTCGCGGTACACGGGTACCCGGGCGGGGACGTCGTCGTAGCCCCACTCGATGATCCGGGTGAAGAACGAGCGCAGGTGGCCCATGCGCATGGCCAGGGTCGTCTTGGTCAGCGGCTTGCCTCGGTGTCCCGGCCGTGCTGCGAGCCAGGTCTTGTAGCCCTCGACGTGTGCGCGATCGATGTCCGCGACCCGCACCACCAGGTGAACGTCGCCGTCGCCGCCGGGATCGGTGCCGTGCTGGTCGGCGCTGTGGTGGTGGATGAGGTAACCGGCGAACTGGCGGAGCGTGGTGTCGAACAAGGTGACCGACGCCGGGCGTAGTGACAGGGAGCATTGATGCAGGTAGCGACGCATTGTTGCGGTCATGACCGGGGCGTGGGCTTCGAGGTGGTCCCAGTCGACTTCGGCGACGGGCCGGTGAATCCAGCGTCGTCGCTTGTCCGGGGAGGGTGCTTGGCCACGGTGATGCATGAGCGCGTCGAG
>NZ_BAABBA010000072.1:0-1463 GCF_039537705.1 Georgenia daeguensis | reverse complement strand
CCTACCACCGCCGTCGACGACAGGACGCCCTCGGCCGGTTGACCCCCATCGAGTACGAGACCATCATGACCACGCCAGCCACCCAGGCTGCGTGACCCAACCTGTCACCTATCCGTGCAGCAGACCCTGCCTCTCGACAATCCGGCTGCGCGCCTTCACGCACTTCTCACCGCACTTCAAAAGCAAGAGTCTGCCGGCCGCCCGATCATGGACGCATGGGCGGCAGTGCTCGGCGCGAACCGAGCGAGCATCAATGAGGAAATGGCAGGGGTGGCGGCGCTTCTGAACGATTTGAAGCGTGTGGTGGAGCGGATCGACGATCCCACGACAACGCAGATGTATCGCCATTACATGCCGGAGTGGTCGCGCTCAGTCCTTTCGCCGGGCAGTTCGTGGGGAGCGGGGTCCAACGGCTTGGTCGATGTGGGTGCTCTGGCGACGCTCGGTGGCCTGGCTACTCTGCTCTCCGTGATGGGTTCGGAGGGTTCGATACCCGATGAGCAGTCAGTGGCCGACCTGCGAGAGTCGCTGGAATCCGCATTGGCCGAGGTGCGCGCTGACGGGGGCTTGCCGCCGGAAGTTCGACGGCTGCTTGTGGCGAGACTTCACGACATGCTGTGGGCGATAGACCATCTGAACGTGATGGGTCCCGAAGGCGTGAAGGCGGCGGCCGAGCGCCTGGCGGGGGCGGTCGCCGTCAGTTCAGATCTCCGCCGGTCGGGGCCTGTTGTCACCAAGGTGCTGGAGGTGGCAGGGAGACTCTGGACCGCCTTCACATTCCCCGGTCAAGTCGGAGAAGCGATCGAAGGCTGGAACCAGGTGAAAGAACTACTTCCGTCCGCGTAAGACGGTCGCACCCTACCATTCGGACATGGTGTTCCTGGAAGTCGCCGCCGTGGTCGGCCCGGTGGTCGGCATTGCGTTAGGTGCCGCGCTCAACGGCGCGGCTGAATCGCGTCGCTTCAGGCGCGACTACGTTCTGGAGCACGCGAAGGAACGTCGAGACTTCCTAGGGGAGGTAATGGCGACGGTAGATGCGCAACACCGCCTAGTCCACAGAGTGGCCGGATCGCAGCGCGGCGAAAACCGTCCGGTGGAACCGCAGGGGCGCCGCGATGCTGACGAACAATGGGGAGATTTGCTGCGGCGGCGCTATCTTTTATCCGGCATCACCTTGCAGCAATCTCTTTCTGCGTACGACCGAGCGCGTGAGGATGCCGTTCAGGCTTTGAAGACCAAGAAGCCCGACCCGATCAGCGCTGCGCTGGCAGCTCTTGATGAGGCGCGCTACCACATTTTTGAAACGGCCGAGGATGAAGCCCGTCAACTGGTGGTGGCTCTAGGGCGTGTCTCTTAATGCCTTGAGCCAGATGGTGATGGCGCGCAGGACGACGCCGCCGCGGTAGGTCAGGGCGAGCTTGTCGTAGCGGGTGGCCAGGGCTCGCCACTGCTTGAAGACGTTG
>NZ_BAABBA010000071.1:0-1595 GCF_039537705.1 Georgenia daeguensis | reverse complement strand
CGGACGCGGGGTGATCCCCTTGAACTAACAACCAGGGAGATCAACTGACCGCGGACAGGGAGATGAACTGTCCGCCCACAGGGAGATCACCCGTCCGCCCACAAGGACATCCCACTGTCCGTTGACAGAACTCCTCAGCGATCTGCCGCTGCGAGAGCCCCTCCGCCTCGTGCAGATGCCGGATCCGCGCCCAGTCCTCCACAGTCATCACCTGTCCGATACTCGTCAGGTGGCTCAGTTTTCGACCGTCGTTCCTGGCCTACTTTTCGACCGTCGCCGACAACCCCGAGCGGTGTAGTCGTCTGTTCAAAGGAGTTTGCTGTCGGCGGCGGGCATGTCGAAGCGCCGCCGCGCCACACGCAGAACCCGTTCGCCGCTCCCAGCGGACTTGCCCCGGGCACGTTCGTCCGCGAACACGTATCGCGCACATACATGCCACCTCCGCGGTTGGCAGAGCCGACCTTACAGCTGCCCCGATAGCCGAATCCCGCGGCATTAAGTGCCGGCGATCCGGGTTCCCTCGCAGCGCGCTATGCGATCCTTCGCAGGAGGATCCCTCTCCGGACCGGCCGTTACCGGTCAGGGGATTCAACGGCGTTCGCCTTCGCCGGCCGCCTCGCTATCGGCACACCCAGGAGTGACGAACTGTGCCGCAAACTCCTTGCGGCGAGGCCAGCTGCTATCGGGCCATTCGCCAATGTCCCTGCGCTCGCCGGAGCGTGCCTCGACCCCGGTGATCTTGGTGAAAAGGTCTCCTGCGAACGACGCGCTTGACGGACGCCCCGATCCACCGATCACGTACGCCAGGCCGACGAACCTGGCTGCAACATCCTCGAGAGTGAACTCTTGGGTCACGAGCCCGGTCGCGATCTGGGCTTGGAGTTCGGCCAGAGCGGGTGACTCAGCGACGAGTCCGTAGAGGAAACTGCTGCCTGACTGACCCGTCGACAGGTCTCCCTGGCGCAGGTCAGCCAGCAGGAACGGCAGCAGTCGGCGCGACTCTCGCTGCAGGGCTTCACAAAGGGCCCGCTGAGTTTCCTCTTTAAGGCCGTGCACCTCGCGCATCGCCGTCGAGATCACGTGGGCGCGCCGGTGGACATCGGAGCATGCGGTTAATGCGCGGTCGACGTCGGAAGCCGGGTCGGCGTCGAGCAGGCGCCGGAGCAATATGGCGGTCCAATGTGTGAGTTGGAGCCCTGTGGATGTCCAAGAGTCCAAGCGGTCTTCCGCCTCATCGACAAGGGTCATGCCGGCGGTCAGCAGCTCGAGCGTGACTGGACCGGTGGGACCCTCGTGGTGGGGCACTTCACGTATGTCCGGGTATCGCGCACGAAGCTTACTCAAGGCCAATGTCACCTGAGCGTCGTCCTCGGCAGAGACGAGCGCGCGTAAGTCGGTGCTCTGGCCGGCTGCGGCCTTATCGATTGCTCGGGCGACGACGGCATCGGGGATGTCGCCTTCGGGGATCGCCTGAGCCTGGATCCACCGGTGGTGGGGGCGGGTCGTGAGCGACGGGTGCCGCTCTGACCTGGGACGATGGGACTGCTGAAGGTTCCAAGTCGCCAGTTAGAAGGGCACCCGTCAGGTGCGAGTCT
>NZ_BAABBA010000070.1:0-1654 GCF_039537705.1 Georgenia daeguensis | reverse complement strand
CTCAGCCTCGATCCACCGGTCGGCTTTCGTCGGTCATTCTGAGTCGTTCGGCGTGAAGCATTTCGTGTGCGGGCATGGAGGACTCGCCGGTCTGCCCGGCTTTTCCACTTCGGGTTCCTCGGTCGTGCCCTGGGGGCGGGATGGTCAGGCCGCTGCGGCTGGTGGTGGTGAGGTGGCCCGGGCGGGGAAGACCGTGTGGTGCAGGGCAGTGAAGGCGTCCTGCCAGGGCCAGCAATCGGGTAGGTGCAGGCGTGGGCGCCGGGCTCGGGTGGCGATCCGGGCGGCGATGTTGATCAGCTCGGTGCGGATCGTGCCCGTGCGGGCGCGGGCGTGGCGGGTGGAGGCCAGGGCGCCGGCGGCGCGGGTGAGGTTGAACGCCATCGCGGCCAGCACGGTCCAGGCAGCGTTGGCGGTGAAAACGCCTGAGGGTAGATGAGCGAGCGCGCCGTCCTTCAGATCGGCGATGACCTGCTCGACGATCGCGTGGTCGCGGTGGGAGGCCTCGGCCTCGAGGGTCGCCAGGGGCGTGTCGGTGAAGACGGCGTGGTAGCGATAGGCGGCGAAGAGCTCGTCCTGCCCGGCTGGGACCGACTTGGCGCCCAGCCGCTTGACCCGCCGCACGATCAGCCGGGCGGTGACGTGCTCGGCCTTCTTCCGGGAGGTGAACGCGGTGTAGCCGATCTCGGCGACCTCGGCGTCGGAGACCCACCGCTGCTCGTCCTCATCGAAGATCGCGTTGGGGTACTTGATCGCCGTCCAGGCGTCCTCACTGATCCGGCTGATCGCGGCAGTGACGGCCTTGTCCAGCCGCGCGGTGACCGAGAACCTCGCCCCGGCCTTCTGTGCGGCGGCGATGGTGTCGTGGTTGTAGTACGCGCTGTCGGCCCGCACCGTGATCCGCCCGGTGACCCCGGCCCGGCGGGCGGTGGTGATCGCCTCGGCGATCAGCTTCGCGGCGCCGTGGGAGGAGGTGACGTTCCCGCGCCGCAGCCGGGTCGCGGTGATCACCGGCACCGCCGTGGGGGTCGAGACGGTCGCGAGCTGGGCGTTCAGGCCCTTGACCCGGTTGTACCCGTAGGCCACCCCCTGCTTGTGGTACCCGTGCGTTTGCCGCATGGTGTCGTCGATGTCGAGGTAGGCGACCTCATCCCCGCCGGCGAGCAGGCCCGGGACCAGCTGGGCCAGGGCGATCAGCAGCCGGGAGGCCACCGCGTCGAGCTGACGCACATGCCCGAAGGTGTAGGCACGCAGGTGGGTGCCCAGCGTGGACGGGGCCCGCAGCCCGGTGAAGATCTTGCCCATCCCGCCATGGCGCAGCAGCTTCATCCCATCGATGCTCTTCACGCCGGCGACCATCCCCGCGATCAGCGCCGGGACCTTGTGCACCGCGTTCGCGCCCGCATCCCCAGACACCGTGACGTGCTCATCAACCAGGCCGTACAAACCGGCCTTCTCGGCCAAGGCGAGCACCGGGACCAAACCCGCTGCCGACACGAGATTAGGGTCATCGAAATCAGCGGGAATGCTGTGGGAGACTCGCACCTGACGGGTGCCCTTCTAACTGGCGACTTGGAACCTTCAGCAGTCCCATCGTCCCAGGTCAGAGCGGCACCCGTCGCTCACGACCCGCCCCCACCACCGGTGGATCCAGGCT
>NZ_BAABBA010000069.1:0-2109 GCF_039537705.1 Georgenia daeguensis | reverse complement strand
TTGCGGTCATGACCGGGGCGTGGGCTTCGAGGTGGTCCCAGTCGACTTCGGCGACGGGCCGGTGAATCCAGCGTCGTCGCTTGTCCGGGGAGGGTGCTTGGCCACGGTGATGCATGAGCGCGTCGAGCCCGAACAGTGGGGTGGACAGTGACTTGTGCGGGATGGCGTCCTTGCCTGCGGTCACGGACTCGAAGAACACTGTTCGTGCCCGCTGGTAGGCGGCGGGGGTGAGCGCGTCGGGACCCGTACCGGCGATCACGGCAATGCGGGACAGGTGGGTCCACATGCGGCCGATCTCTTTGTCGCAGAACCCGAGCTGAGCGGCCTGGCCGTTGAACCGGTCGTACTGGTCGGGATAGGCGGTACGCAGGTAGACGCCCCAGCGGCATCCAGACCCCGTCACGAAGGCAGGATCGACACACAGGCCAGTCGCCACAGCAGCGTGGGCGGCAAACGACATGACCTCGCTTCGTACGGCCCGCCGGGTCATGACGTCGGCCGCGTTCCAAGCGGCAAGAGTGGTGAAACGCCGGTCGAACCCAGCCACGCCCTGGCGGCGGGTCTGGCGGGCTGCGGGCGTCGCGCCGGCCGCGATGTACGCGTCCGCGAACCAGCGCAGCACGTCGACCGCCTCAGCCACAGCACGGTCCGGCGATGACGTCGGCGCCGGGGACGCACTCACTGGGCCTGTAGAGGGGGTCACGACACCGCTCCGTTGTTGTCGTAGATGTCGGCGAGCACGGTCATGGCGTCGCGATACTGGTCGGCGAGCCAGTCGTTGGACAAGTGCAGGTAAAGGCGAGTCGTGTCGAGGTTCGCGTGCCCCGCCTGGGCCTGGATTGCTTCCAGGCTCATCCCAGCCTCACGCAGGCGAGTGAAGCACGTATGACGCAACTCGTGGCACGTCGCATGAGCGAGCCCGGCTCGGCGGCGGGCTCCGGCGAGGACCTCGTCAAGCCCCGCCGCCGTGAGCGGACGACCCCGGTTGGGGCCCTTCAACACCACGAACACGCGCTCGCCGTCGCCGTCGCGTGGCCGCTCGAGGGACAGGTAGGCGTGTAGGTGAGTGAAGAACAACGGATCGACCGGGACGATCCGTTCGTGACCGCCCTTGCCCGCACAGATGAACACGCGCTGGTCGCCTGGCTGGATATCGGTGAACCGCACGCCGAGGACTTCGCAACGCCGTAGCCCGGCGCGCAGCATGAGCGTGACCATCGCCAGGTCCCGTTGCGTGCGCAGCGCGTTCGTCAGCGCGACGGCCTCACCCGGAGCGAGGATGCGCGGCAGACGCTTCGGGGCCCGGACCAGCGGTGCCCCTCGCAGCGACCGTGTCCTAGGGGTGATCGATCGCGGGACGGGCTGGCGCTCGCACACGCCACGCGCGATGAGGTAGTCGAACAACGAGGTCACCGTCGCCAACCGGCGCTTGATCGTGGAGGCCGCCAACCCCTGCTCGCCATCGGACAGGCGCACCACGTTCCCACCACGTCGTGGCTGGCGTTGTGCCTCGATGAACGCCAACACGTCCGCAGTCCCCACGGCCAGCGGCCGCTTACCCACCACGGTAAAGAAGACCTTCAAGTCGAAAGCCTGCGCCGTCACCGAGTTCGGACGCAGCCGCGCCGCAGTGAACCGCAGATACTCATCCAACAGCGCGTCACCCAACTCGGGAGCGGCGCCGCGCGAGCGGGCAAGGACAGGCACGAACAACTCCATCAACAGCTCCAGCCACGAGAACGACGACCACATCGTCGACCCCGTCACGAACCGCCATCCACCCGGAGTCGAGATCACCTACATATCAAGCCGCTTGCCGCAGGATCGTGTTCGCCCGCCGCAGCTCACGCACCTCACGCTCCAAGGCGACGATCTTCGCCTTGTCATCGCTGCTGACACCCTCCCGCACGCCGGTATCGACCTCAGCCTGGCGGACCCAGTTCCGCAACGCCTCCGGATGAATCCCCAACTGCTTGCCGATCCGGCTGATCGCCCCGGCCCGGCTGGCTGGATCCCTCCGCGCCTCCACCCATCCGAGTGGCGCGCTCCTTCAATTCCTCCGAATACTTCCTCGGTGCTGCCATGACTCCCATCCTTCCGTGTGATGAG
>NZ_BAABBA010000068.1:0-2202 GCF_039537705.1 Georgenia daeguensis | reverse complement strand
TGTCAGTGCCACGTGAATACTGACCCCCTGGTGCCGAGTGAAAGTTGACCCCCTCGGACAGAGTGAGGGAGTGATCAGCGTGGAGGATTGGGCCGAGATCAGACGGCTCCACAAGTCGGAGGGGATGGCGATCAAGGCGATCGCCCGGCACATGGGGGTGGCGCGTAACACGGTGCGGGCGGCTCTGGCGTCGGAGTCCCCGCCGAGGTACGAGCGCAGGAAGAAGGCCGGGTCGTTGGTGGACGGGTATGAGCCGCAGATCCGGGCGCTGCTCGCGAAGTACCCGACGATGCCGGCGACGGTGATCGGCGAGCGGATCGGGTGGGAGCATTCCGCCTCGGTGCTGCGCGCCAGGGTGGCGCAGCTGCGGCCGCTGTACGCCCCGGCGGACCCGGCCGACCGCACCGAGTACCGGGCCGGGGAGATCGTCCAGTGCGACCTGTGGTTCCCGCCCCGGGTCGTCCCGGTCGGGCCGGGGGTGCTCGCGGCGCCGCCGGTGCTGACGATGGTCGCGGCCTGGTCGGGGTTCATCGCCGCGCTGCTGCTCCCGACGCGGCAGACGGGTGATCTGCTGGCTGGGATGTGGCAGCTGCTCTCGGGCAGCTTCGGGGCGGTGCCCAAGACGCTGGTGTGGGACAACGAGGCCGGGATCGGCCAGCACCAGCGGCTCACCGTCGGCGCGCGGGCGTTCGCCGGGACGCTGGGGACACGGATCTACCAGACGCGGCCGCGGGACCCCGAGGCCAAGGGGGTCGTGGAGCGGGCCAACGGGTACCTGCAGACCTCGTTCCTGCCCGGGCGCGAGTTCGCCTCGCCGGCCGACTTCAACGACCAGCTCGGCGCCTGGCTGCCGCGGGCGAACCAGCGGGTGCTGCGCCGTACCGGCGTGAAGCCGGCGATCCGGGTCGGGATCGACGTCGCGGCGATGGCCGACCTGCCCCCGGTGCCGCCGGCGGTCGGGCTGAGCGAGCGGGTGAGGCTGGGGCGGGACTACTACGTCCGTGTCGCGGGGAACGACTACTCCGTCGACCCGTCGGTGATCGGCCGGTTCGTCGACGTCCGCTGCGACCTGACCACCGTGACCGTAACCTGCGCCGGGCAGGTCGTCGCCGCCCATGAGCGGTGCTGGGACACCCGCCGCACGATCACCGACCCCGCCCACGTCGCCACCGCGAAGGTGCTGCGCACCGCCTACCGTACCCGCGCCGCGGCCGGCTCCCCGCCGGCCCGGGCCGGCGGCGAGGACGTCGGCATCCGGGCACTGTCGGACTACGACGACCTCTTCGCGATCGGGGCACCGCCCGCGCCCTCGCCAGATCCCGTGGAGCGGGTGCTGGAGGTGGTGGCCGGATGAGCACCGCCACCCGCAAGGACGTCACCGGCGAGGTCACCTTCCTCGCCCGCGAGCTCAAGGCCCCCGTGATCGCCGAGACCTTTGCCGCCCTGGGCGACCAGGCACGAGACCAGGGCTGGTCGCACGAGGAGTACCTCGCCGCCGTCCTCGGCCGCCAGGTTGCCTCCCGGACCGCGAACGGCACCCGGCTGCGGATCGCCGCCGCGCACTTCCCGGCCATCAAGACGATCGAGGACTTCGTCTTCGACCACGTCCCCACCGCCCCCCGGGACGTCATCGCCCACCTGGCCACCACCACCTTCGTGCCCAAGCGGGAGAACGTGGTCCTGCTCGGCCCGCCCGGCACCGGCAAGACCCACCTCGCGATCGCCCTGGGCATCAAGGCCGCCGAGGCCTCTCACCCCGTGCTCTTCGACTCCGCCACCGGCTGGATCGACCGCCTCGCCCAGGCCCACGCCGCGGGCCGTCTCGAGCGCGAGCTGCACCGGATCAAGCGCTACCGCCTGCTGATCATCGACGAGGTCGGCTACCTGCCCTTCGACGCCACCGCGGCCTCGCTGTTCTTCCAGCTCATCGCCTCCCGGTACGAGACCGGCTCCGTCGTGGTCACCTCCAACCTGCCCTTCAGCCGCTGGGGCGAGACCCTCGGCGACGACGTCGTCGCGGCCGCGACCATCGACCGCCTCGTCCACCACGCCCACGTCATCGGCCTGGACGGCGACTCCTACCGCACCCGCGGCCACCGCCAGACCATCGACCCACAGACCAGCAAGTAACCAACAACAAACCGCCGAGAGGGGTCAACTTTCCATCGGCGCAGAGGGGTCAATTTTCGCCCGGCGTTGACA
>NZ_BAABBA010000067.1:0-2624 GCF_039537705.1 Georgenia daeguensis | reverse complement strand
TGTCAACGGACAGTGGGATGTCCTTGTGGGCGGACGGGTGATCTCCCTGTGGGCGGACAGTTCATCTCCCTGTCCGCGGTCAGTTGATCTCCCTGGTTGTTAGTTCAAGGGGATCACCCCGCGTCCGGCGGTGGCTTCGCTGAGCCGGAGGGAGGTGCCCTCGGTGATGATGACGTGGGCGTGGTGGAGGAGCCGATCGACGGCAGCGGTGGCGAGGGTTTTCGGCATGATCGTGTCGAACCCGGAGGGGTGGATGTTGCTCGTGACGGCCAGGCTGCGGCGTTCGTAGGTGGCGTCGACGAGGCGGTAGAAGGCTTCGGCGGCGGCTTGGCCGGAGGGCAGCATGCCGATGTCGTCAACGACGATGAGCTCGGCCCGGGTGATCTTGGCGATGACCTTGCTGATGGAGCCGTCGGCGCCGGCGCGGCCGATGGCGGTGGTGAGGGACTCCAGGGTGAACCAGGAGACCCGCATGCCGGCGTCGATGACCTTGTGGGCCAGGGCCTCGACGAAGTGGGTCTTCCCGGTTCCCGAGGGCCCGGAGATGGCGAGGTTCTCGGCTCGGTGGACCCACTCCAGGGCGGCGAGGGCGGACTGGGTCGGGACCGGGATGGAGGAGTCGGCCTCGCGCCAGGAGGCGAAGGTCTTCCCGGCCGGCAGGCCGGCGGCCTTGCGGCGCATGGCCCGGGTGGCCTCGTCGCGGCCGCGGACCTCTTCGGCGAGCAGGACGCGCAGGACCTCGGTGGGGTCCCAGCGTTGGGCTTTCGCCGTTGCCAGGACGTCGGGGGCGGCGGCGCGCAGGTAGGGCAGGCGCATGCGCCGCAGGACCGCGGTGAGGTCCTCGGGCAGCGGCGGCGCCGGCATCGTGGTGGTGGGGTTCATCGGGTGGTCTCCTTGCTGGTGCCGAAGTTGGCCCAGGCGGCGGTGCCGGGCTGGGCGGAGTGGGTCTCATCGGCGATGACGAGGTCTGCGGACGTCGCGCCGCTCGCTTGGTGCTCGACGATCGCGGGCAGGTCGCCCTCACCGAACCTGCCGGCGGTGGCCGCGACGCCCAGGGCGGCGTCGACGGTCTCGGTGCCGACCAGGGCGGCGAGCTCGACGGCGGCGGCCATCTTCGCCCGGATCCGCACGGTCCCGGCCGCGGAGGCCTCCACCAGCCAGGAGTGCGCGCCGTCGCCCAGGGCGAGGAAGTCCCGCTCCGCGGCGCTACGCGCCCTCGGCCGCGGTGTCCGTGGCGCCCCGTCGGGGTGCTGCGGGTGACCGGGGTAGTGGCCCAGGTCGATACGCGGGTTCCCCGGGGTGGAGAGCCGGTGTCGGGCGACCTCGACGAGCCCGCGCCGGTCCCGGGCCCAGTCCGGCACGACGGGGAGGGCGTTCAGGTCGGCGACGATGACCAGCTCGGTCCCGGCGACGCGGACCCAGACCTCGGCGCCGACCAGGCCCGGCGGGGTGGAGTACCGCACCGACCCGAACCGCACCGTCTGATCGGTGTTCACGCTCCTGGTCTGGCCCAGCGCCATCGTGTGTGGTGCGGCCGGCAGGACATGCAGCCGGGCACGTTCCTCCACCAGCGCCTCGGCCGGGACCCGCGCGGACTCGCGGTGCTTGCGGCTGTTGACCTTGGCGCAGAACTCCTCGCAGGCCGCCTCGAGCTCGGCGAAGGAGGCGTAGGCCTCGCGCAGGTTCGCCTCCGTCGGGACCAGGTCGGCCTTGGCGATCTTGACCGTGGCCTCGGTCCCACCCTTGGACTCCGGGTCGTACGGCACGCACGTGTGAACCTGGGTGCCGTAGTGGCGGGCGACCTGAACGATCTGCGGATGGCGCACCGGTACTCCGGCGACGTGGTCGACGCTGACCGTCTTGGGGTTGTCGGTCAGCACGTAGGTCGGCACCCCACCGAGACGGCGCAGCGTGGCGTCCAGGCACGCGACCAGGCTCGGCAGGCTCTGGTCCCACACCGGGATCACCACCCGGAACCGCGACCAGGCCAGCCAGGCGCAGAACAGCAACGTCCGCCGCAGCGTCCCGTCCGGGCCCGGCACCCTGGGGCCCTCGCCCCAGTCGAACTGCAGCCACAGCCCCGGCTCGGTGATCCAGGGCCGGTACGTGCGGCGGTGCCCGGCCCGCCACGCCGCCTTGGCGCGTGCGACCGCGCGCCGGGTGGTCCGCTCGGTCCCGGTGAACCCCAGGGCGACGAGGCGGGAGTGGATCACGTCCGCGCGGACCTTGCCGTTGCCGCGCTCGACCCACTCCTCGATCTTGGGCATGTAACCGTCGATCATCCGCGGCCGCCGCCCCGGCCCCGTCACCGGACGGCCCGAATCCCGAGCGGCGACGTAGCGCCGCACCGTCTTGGGATCGACCCCGGCCAACCGCGCGGCCGAGTGCGCACTCTCCGTGGCGTCGAACGCCTCGAGAATCTCCATGATTTCCCTGTCAGACTTCTTCACGCGTCCCTCCGGTCGAACCTGCTCGTGGTGGTCGAAGACCTCGAGCAAATCCCCGGAGGGACGCCTACGTCGGGACCGACACGACTCGGTCCATGGCCACAGACAGGGAGATCAGCTGTCCGTCAACAGGGAAGTACGTGTCCGCCTACAGGGAGGTTGGCATGTCCGCTTGCA
>NZ_BAABBA010000066.1:0-2981 GCF_039537705.1 Georgenia daeguensis | reverse complement strand
TTCGAGGGAAGCAGCGGCTCGATCCGCTCCCACTGCTCATCCGTGAACACCCGATACCGCGAACCCGTCGACCTCACCCGACCAGACTGCCGCGAGCCTCACTCAACATATGGGAGACACGCCCTAGGAGACTGCTGAAGAATTGCGTGTCCTTGCCCGGTGGTTGAGTCGGGCTCGGGGACGCTGTGTGTATGCAGGGTCGGTCGAGAGATCAGCGGGACCTGTTCGACGCGGAGTCGATGGCGGGTGGTTTGCTCGAGCCGGGGAGCGTGTACGCGTTCTTGGCCGAGCATCGCACGGCGTTGTTTCCCGAGGCGTTGTTCGCGGATCTGTTCCGCTCCGCGCGGGGGCGTCCGTCGGTGCCGGCGGACGTGGTCGCGACGGTCCTGGTGCTGCAGACGTTGAACGGGCTCTCGGACCGTGAGGCGGCCGAGGCGGTCACGTTCGACCTGCGGTGGAAGGCTGCGTGCGGGCTGGCGGTCCAGGCCCCGGCGTTCCACCCGAGCACGTTGACGTACTGGCGCCGCCGCCTGGCCGCGTCGCAGCGGCCGAACCGGATCTTCGAGGTGATCACGGCGGTGGTGACTGAGACCGGGATCCTGACCGGCAAGACCCGGCGGGCGCTGGACTCGACGGTGCTGGAGGACGCGGTTGCCACCCAGGACACGGTGACCCAGCTGATCGCCGCGATCCGGCGGGTCGCCCGCGAGGTCACCGGCGGGAAAGACGCGGTCGCCGAGCACTGCGTCGGGTATGACTACTCCCAGCCGGGCAAGCCGCGCATTGCCTGGGAGGACCCGGCCGCCCGGGATGAGCTCGTCTCGGCTCTCGTCGCCGACGCGATCGCGTTGTTGGCCCACCTCGAGGTGGAGGCCTTGCCCGAGGAGGAGCAGCAGGTCGTGGCGCTGCTCGCGGTGATCGCCGGGCAGGACGTCGAGCCCGCCGAGGGCTCCGACGGCACGGACGGACGCTGGCGGATCGCCCGCAAGGTTGCCTACGACCGGGTCATCTCCACGGTCGACCCCGAGACCCGCCACGCTCACAAGACCACTGCTCAGCGGCGCAACGGGTTCAAGGCTCATGTGGTGGTCGAGCCGGTCACCGGGCTGATCACCGCCACGACGCTGACCAAGGCCGCCGGTGCGGAATCCGCCGACGGCAGCGTTGGGATCGACCTGCTCGCCACCGACACCACCCTCAGCGCCGCGCAGGGTGCGACGGCGGTGCCGGTCCCGGTGGAGGTGCTCGCCGACTCCGCGTACGGCACCGGCGAGGTGCTCGCCGCCCTGGATGCCGCCGGGCACACCGCGATCATCAAACCTTGGCCGCTGCGACCGGCGATCCCGGGCGGATTCACGATCGAGGACTTCACCGTCGATGAGAGCGCCGGCACCGTGACCTGCCCGAACGGGCTGACCCGGAGGATCACTGCCAAGCGCAAGGTCACCTTCGGGGCCTGCTGCCGAGGCTGCCCGCTGCGCGAACGCTGCACCACCGCGGCGAGAGGCCGCAAGCTCGACCTCCACCCCCATGACGCGCTCCAGCGCACTCAACGCGCCAACGCGCAGGACCCGAGCTTCCAGCAGACGTACCGCACCTGGCGGCCGATGGTCGAACGCACCATCGCCTGGCTCACCCGCGACAACCGCAAGGTCCGCTACCGCGGCATCACCAAGAACGACCACTGGCTCCACCACCGCGCCGCCGCCATCAACCTCCGACGACTGCTCAGCCTCGGACTCCACCGCAGCGCAGGGACCTGGACGGTAACCACCGCCTGAGAAGCCGGCTGGCCCCGGCCACATCCACTGCCAAACACGCGCCCCGCGCTCTACCCGAACCCGTGAGCCCTCGAACTGTCACACGTGTGACACCGTCGTCCCCGGACCGACGACACCGCCGCGATGCCAGCTCGACCTACGCCGCACTGCCCAACAAGAACGCGCGTTCTTCAGCAGTCTCCTAGAGCATCTCGAGCGGGCGACGGTCGCGTGGCCGAGGAAATGCCGCGTCGAGTGTCGCAAGGTCGGCGTCGGAGAGGACGATATCTGCGGCTGCCCGGTTCTCCCGCACATGTGCGATCGAACTCGCCTTCGGAATCGCAATGAGGCCATCGTGCCGCAACGTCCAGGAAAGTGCGACCTGCGCAGGGGTAGCACCGACCTCGGCTGCGATCTTCACAAGGGAGGGATGGTTTGAGAGTCGTCCCTGCTCGACGGGACTATAGGCCATGACAGGCATTTCATGAGCGACGAGCCACGGCAACAATTCCAACTCAGGGCCTCGACGGACGAGATTGTAGAGAACCTGATCAGTCACGCAGCCATCCCCGCCGGCAGCAACAAGCTCGTCCATGTCGTCAGTATCGAGGTTGCTGACACCCCAATACCGAATCTTCCCGGCCGATTTCAGCGCCTCCATCGCTTCTATCGTCTCAGCGAGCGGCACCGATCCCCGCCAGTGGAGCAGGTAGAGGTCGAGCCGGTCGGTGCCGAGACGTCTCAAGCTCGCCTCGCATGCGCGTGAAAGGCGTGCGCGCGACGCGTTCTGCGGATACGCCTTGCTGACGAGGAACAACTGGTCGCGCCGGTCGCCTAGCGCTTCGCAGATCAGCGTTTCCGCCGCGCCGTCGCCGTACATCTCGGCAGTATCAACGAGCGTCATGCCCAGCTCGACACCGGCGATCAACGCGGCGATCTCGTCGGATCGTCGCTCAGCACGCTCGCCCATCTTCCAGGTGCCTTGACCCATCGAAGGAACAACTTCCCCGCCCGGCAACGTCACGCATCTCATATGCTTTCACTCCTTCAGATGTTCTCGGCTCGCCGCGTCTACCCACCCCCGGAGGGTACAACTGGGCCGCCCCCTTCATTCGGTCCGGACGCTCTGTGAGTCGTCGGTTTCCATTTGATGGTTGCACTGCCGAGCGTACTCGACTGGGGGTAGGTAGCCGAGCGAGGAGTGCCGGCGGTGATGGTTGT
>NZ_BAABBA010000065.1:0-3112 GCF_039537705.1 Georgenia daeguensis | reverse complement strand
AATCGGTCGAATAAGTGACAGACGAATGGAGAGCATGATGCTCGTCGGGTACATGCGGGTCTCAAAGGCCGACGGGTCCCAGACCACCGACCTGCAACGCGACGCCCTCCGCGCGGCCGGTGTCGACTCCGACGCGCTGTATGAAGACCGCGCGTCGGGGAAGAGGGATGATCGTCCCGAGCTGAGCGCGTGCCTCAAGGCGCTGCGGTCGGGGGACACCCTGGTGGTGTGGAAGCTCGACCGGCTCGGCCGGGACCTGCGCCACCTGGTCAACATCGTCCACGACCTCACCCACCGGGGCGTGGGATTGAAGGTCCTAACCGGGCAGGGTGCGGCCATCGACACCACGACCGCCTCCGGCAAACTCGTCTTCGGCATCTTCGCCGCCCTGGCCGAGTTCGAGCGAGAACTCATCTCCGAACGCACCATCGCCGGCCTTTCCGCCGCGCGCGCACGCGGCCGCAAAGGCGGGCGCCCCTACAAGATGACCCCCGCCAAAATCCGCCTCGCCGCTGCGTCCATGGGCCAGCCCGGCACCAACGTCACGGACCTGTGCAAAGAGCTCGGTGTCACTCGCCAGACCCTCTACCGGCACGTCTCACCCACCGGCGAACTCCGCGAGGCCGGGCACAAACTCCTCGGCCAGCGCCGCGGCAAGTGACGGGTGGCCGCTGTTCAGCGCGTCTCCGCAACTGCCCTTGACCTATCCGTCGTTGACGGATCACAGCCGGTTCGGAGCACCTCGACAGGCTGTTGCGGCAAACTGCGCCCACTGCCCGTTGGCTGACAACGACTGCGATGACGCCTCGTTCCTCATATCGAGGCTTATTCGGCAATAACCCATGTAGCGTGGACGCCGATTTTGTCCGAACCTTCAGGACGCAGATCGAGAGGAAGCACGTATACTGATGTCACTGTCAGCGCAGCTGGATTGGCCGTCTCCGGCGAGAGAGTGAGAGTGAGACCGTTGACGTTCTCCTGCCACTTGCACATGTCAGCATCAGGCGGCTCGGGAATCGAGCAATCCAACCTCTCTTCGGTACCTGCAGGTGCGCCGCCCTCGTCGATATTTGAGTACAAGCGAACCAGCACATGGCCAGGCGCCGATTTCCCGAACCCAGAAACAATGATTGGCGCGTGGAGAGCGCCTGGCCCTGCGGAATTTATTTCGAGCTCTGATGCCTCGCTCTCAGTAGCGGGTCCCCCTTGAATAAACTCTCCGTCACGGAGCCATTCATAACTAGCGACCGTCATCTCCGAGCCATCAACTTCAAGGGCTGGCACCCAGTCCGGTGGAGGCTGGAGCTTCGTCAGAGGTTGAACGTCACCCGCGCCGCTAGCGCTCACTTGCTTGCCAGGCTCGGTGGGTGTGCATGCAGCAACTGAGGCCAAGGACACACCAGCCGCAAGTATGACTAACCTGCCCTTGGCTCCCAGCTGACTGCTCAACCTCGCCTACCAGTTGCAGGCGAACGAGGCATAATTACTGGTGTTTCCGTACCAGTTTTCGCCCCCTTGGAACAGGTGGTGACTTGAGAGACCCGCATACTCTCGGTTGGGCGCCCCGTCGCACGACGAGTGGGGCGTGGCCTCGACCTGGTAACCTGACGTCCGAGTATCGGTGTCGCTATTCATCCAATTCAATCCCCACCAGTCCACACGATAGAGATTGGTGGTCACCTGGAGGTCGCTTGCGATTATACCGCCAGTACACCCGGTCGAACCGTGCACGCTGGCATCGCCACCGCTAGGATGAGGATCATCTGTCCGTCCGTAGCAGTTTGGATGGACTGCGAACGGCGATATCGAGGCGGACTCCGCGCCGGATAGGCTCACCGCTGACGGAAGTTGCTCGATAGCGGCGAGTTCAGATTTGTCTGTGATATCCCTGGCGAGCCCGTCCGCGTAGAGTTCTGGCGCGTCCGGTTCAGACGCGAAGGCTCCGGTGGCTCCGACTCCCAGAGCTAGAGTTGAGAGCAGTGCCGCTGAAGCAAGCTTCCAGCGGAACCCGTTGTGGTTGCGCATATCGTGCCCCCCGATCGTCATTGATGTTGGAACCGTCCGGAAACCGCAGCACGCCAACACCAACGCATGGGCGCTACCGTCAGAGCAGATCTGTCACCTTGAAGGGCAGCGTCTCAAGCTCCGGTGAGGCCAAGACCGAAGAGATGGTGTCGGCACTTCCTCCGACAAAGGTTGAGTCGAGATCGATCTCGGTGGCGACGCACCACGCCCGGTCCGCGGGCCAGAACAGGCTTGGCGACTGGGCCCACCGTCCTGGCCCGTCATAGTGAACGAGTTCGCCCATCGCTGAGATCGGGCCTTGGAGCAGGAAGTAGTTACGACCAGGCAGCCGCAGCCGGGGTGCAGCCAGTTCCGCCGCAGTCATAAGTGGTTCCGCCGGGACACCGCCGTCCGTGGTCAGGGACACCCGGGCGGTGCCGCCAGACAGCCAGCCCCACCCGGACCACACGGCGAAGAGACAGTCATCGGGCGTGTCGGTGTGCGAGGCGAGCACGTCGCACAGGGCCCGCAAGGGAGTCACCGCAAGGTTTCCCCATGCCGGGTAGGCGCCCGGCAACGCCTCCGAGTTCCGCTCATACCGGCTCGGGGTGCCGATCAGATCATGCCACCGCGTCGTGGGGTGGACTCGTCGCCCGAGTAGGGCGGCAACTTCTGACCACCGCATCGTCGCCGGGTGCCGCCTGTCCTGAAACTCTACGGGGTGCAGCACCCTTGCGTACGCCTCGAAGCTCCTGGGGATCACGGTCGACGCATCGAGCAACTCCCCCGTCAACCATTCGGCCGGGGACACATCATCGAGAACCCGTACCCGGTCTGTCCACATGCTCGTACTCTTTCCTCTCCCGGATCTGCTGTCCCACTCTCTCGACCAGTGCAGTGAGTTGGCCCCCTGCAGCAAGCCAAGACACGCCCTATGGACCAGCCTGACACGTGGATCTCTCGCCACGCCTGATTCTCGTCGCTGGCAGCAACTCCCACGCTGGGTGTTTTGGAGCAATCGAACCCCTGTTGCGGAACGCTCGCGCGGGCTAAGCGTTGAGTGAAGACGACTTCGGAACACCCGTGCAGCCGACTTCGGAGATTGACA
>NZ_BAABBA010000064.1:0-3275 GCF_039537705.1 Georgenia daeguensis | reverse complement strand
TCCTACCGCACCCGCGGCCACCGCCAGACCATCGACCCACAGACCAGCAAGTAACCAACAACAAACCGCCGAGAGGGGTCAACTTTCCATCGGCGCAGAGGGGTCAATTTTCGCCCGGCGTTGACACGCCGCCGCTCCCTGGGCGAGGAACACACCCGCAAGGTCAACCAGCTCCACGCCCTGCTGCTGGAACTCATCCCCGCCGGGGCGAAGAAGTACTTGTCAGGCCGGCAAGCGCGGCTGCTGCTCGAGCAGGTCAACCCCACCGATCCCGCCGGGCAGGCACTCAAGCGAGTCGCGGTCGAGTACGCCGCCGACCTCGAGCACATCTACGCCCGCACCAAGGACGCCGACAAAGAACTCAAGGCGTTGGTCGCCCAGACCGGCACCGGCCTGATCGACCTGCACGGCATCGGGCCCTCCGGCGCCGCCCGCCTCCTCGTCGCTGTCGGCCAGATGACCCGCTTCCCGACCAAGGCCCACTTCGCGTCCTGGACCGGCACCGCCCCGATCGACGCCTCCTCCGGCGACCACGTCCGCCACCGCCTGTCCCGCGGCGGCAACCGGGAGATCAACCGCGTCCTGCACACCATGGCCATCGTCCAACTCCGCACCCGGACCACCCTGGGACGGAGCTACTACGACCGGAAACGAGCCGACGGAAAGACCGCCATGGAAGCCCTCCGCTGCCTGAAACGGCGCCTGTCCGATGTCGTCTACCGCACCATGCTCACCGACTACACCAAAGGCGCGGGGGCGGGTCCGGGAGGACACCAGGGCGCGTCTACTGGCTCCAGCGCGGCCGGCTCACAGCCCCACACCGACACTTCGAAGAAGTCACTTCCCGAACCCGCTGGCACCGATGCTACGACCCCACTCCCCAAAGCGTCATGACCCCCTTGACATAGAGGGGAGCCAATTGAGGGCGGTCGTGCTCGGGTGACCACCCAGCCGACAGGCCACCCTCGCACACGCGGCAGATCCGGATGTCCTGCAGTCACGTCGTCTTCGTGTCATGAGGGAAGTTGAACTGCCCATTCCGGCTCGAAGTCACTCATTCGTACTGAGCCCGAGTACGCGTGCCACAGTCCCACCTCCGCGAGGTACACCCAGGCGCGCCCTTGGCGGCGCTCCACCCCATCCCGTAGATAACCGACCACGATCCAGAAGACCTCGCTGACGTCGGTATCCACGTCGAGTTCGTAGAACGCTTCACCGCCCAGCTCCGTCAGATCCACGTAGAACGTCCCCGCATCAACCGTGGGCCCCCACTCGTCCCACGAAAGGACCACTCCCTCCCCTCGCGCCAGAGCGCTGCTCGTCACCCAAACCTCGTTCGGCTCCTCACCGGGAGCGCTCACCGCGCCCGAGACCACCGATCTCACCGCCTCCCAGAAGAACGACGCGTTCGCCGAACCGTCATGTCCCAGCGGCTGAGCGAGCGGCACCAAGGGGAAGTGTGGTTGGGGATCACGGCGAAGGCGTTTCACCATCCCGGGCAGCAGGATGAGACCCCAGCCAACGGCGATCGCGAGCCAGACGACCCACGACAACGCTCGCCCTACGGTTTCCACGCCCGTATTGTCTCAGTGCTCTGCAGAGCCGACAGCCCCTGCTCGATCGGCTGATCGCGGCAGAAGCGGGTGTGCGCCTCGGGTACCGGAAAGCCACAGGCTACCCTCGCGCACAGTGCGGCAGAGTAGTGCGTTTGCGGACCACTCCTTCCCATAGCTCTGGATGCTATAGTCCGGGCATGGGTGGTCGGGAGGTCCTGCGCGAGGTGATGACTGAGAGCAAGGTGTCACAGTCGGAGTTGTCGCGGATGAGTGGGGTGCGGCAGCCGAGTATCAGTCAGTTCTTGTCGGGCCGGATCGAGATGAGCGACGAGATGCTGGATCGGCTGCTGTCGTGCTTGGGGTATCGGCTTGAGGTGGTGCGTCGCCCGGTCCGGGTGGAGTTGGACCGGTCGCACCTGCGGAGTTGGCGCCTGCACCGCCAGTTGGCCACTCATCTGGACACCGGCGTGTTGGACGACTGGGTGCCGACGATCCGGCGGAACGTGGAGCGGTTGCGGCACCGCGTTCAGGGTGAACCTCATGTGTCGAACCTGGGCCGGTGGGAGGTGTTGGTGGAGCAGCGCGACGTTCCCGGGCTGCGCCGTGTGATGACCGGCCTAGACACCGACTCGGTGCAGATGCGGGAGGTGTCGCCGTTGGGTGGATTGTTGCCGCAGTCGGAGCGGGCGAAGGTGCTGGCGGTGGTCGGCCGATGAGACGCGACCAGTTGGAGCATGCGATCCGGACGGCGTGCCAGATCATCGGGCATCCGGCGGTGATCATCGTGGGGTCCCAGGCGATCTTGGGCAGCTTCGGCGAGGACGAACTACCGGTCGAGGCGACCATGTCGGTGGAGGTCGACGTGCTGCCCATCTCCGACAACAACACGGTGACCGCCGAGTTGGCGGACCTGATCGAGGGGGTCGCTGGGGAGTGGTCACCGTTTGAGGAGCAGCACGGGTTCAGCATCGATGGCGTCGACCTCGACATGGCGGTCCTGCCGGCCGGGTGGCGGGACCGGTTGGTGCGGGTCCAGAACACGAATACGGCGGCGCCGTCGGCCTGCCCGAGCTTGCGGACGACGGCGGTGGCGGGCAAGACGACGTTCGGCTACGACCCCTCGGGTCGGGTGACCTCGATCACCGCCCCGCTGCCGGAGGGGGTGACCGCGTGTGTGGCGGGTACACCCTCGGCGGGGTGCCGGGTGTTGAAGGTCAGCTACGCCTCGGCGACGACAGCCACCGCGAGCACGCCGGGTGACTACGTGGGCCAGGTGAGGCAGGTCATCGCGCAGGTCAACACCGATCTGGACCGTGTGTTGGCCGAATACCGCTACGACAGCGCCGGTCGGCTCGTGCAAGCGGTTGACGTCCGCAGCGGCTTGGCGACCGGGTACGGCTGGACGGGTGCGGGTGAGTCGTTGCGGCTGGCCAGCCTGACCCTTCCGGGGCAGGACCCGTACACGTTCGAGTACGCGGGCAACAAGCTGGCCAAGGTGACCCGCCCGAACCCGGCCACCGCGGGGGGTGGCACGGCCCATCTGGCTGCGTTCGTGTACGACATCCCGCTGGTGGGCACGGTCACAGACCTGCCTCGACGCGCTCATGCATCACCGTGGCCAAGCACCCTCCCCGGACAAGCGACGACGCTGGATTCACCGGCCCGTCGCCGAAGTCGACTGGGACCACCTCGAAGCCCACGCCCCGGTCATGACCGCAA
>NZ_BAABBA010000063.1:0-3418 GCF_039537705.1 Georgenia daeguensis | reverse complement strand
GCAACCCCAGAACCCACGGTCAAACCACCAACCCATGACCCCCATCACACCACCAGCACCCCACCCCGAACAGCCAGCCGACCACCAGAACGCCGACCCGACGCCAACCCGAGCCGGCGCGCGGAGCAGGGCTGGACGCCGGCGGGGGCGCGCACGGGGTCGTCGAGCGTCCCGCGGACCGTCCTCCCGGCGATGAAGTCCGCGACGACCTCCCTCACCCTCCGAGGCTCGTCGACGTGTACGTCGCCCCCGCGCCGGGCAGGTAGAGCAGGCTGCCGTCCGGAAAGCTGCGCAGGTAGCCGGTGGCCGACTCCCAGTGGAGGTAGTCGCACAGCCCCTTCACCACGAGGACGGGGCGATCGCTCCGCCCCAGCTTTGCCGGGACGTCGGGTTCGGGCCGCCTGCGCCACGACAGCGGGACGGGGGCGGCGTAGAAGCCCGTGCCGTCAAGTGCGGGGCCGGTGCGGCCGCGGCAGTGCAGGCCTGGCAGTGCCGCGGTGTAGACCCGGTCCTGGCGCGCGTCGGCCTCGCGGTCGCTCGCGAGGGCGTGCGCCGCGACCGGGTTGACCTGCACGAGGGCATAGGTGAGGAGGGTCCGCGGTGAGAGCAGCAGCCGGTCGAGGCGCATCTGTTCCGCGGTGGTGAGGCGGTCCTGCGGACTGCCGTGGGTGCCGTCGTTCCCTCAGATCGCCCGGGGAGAAGACCGCGCGCTCGACCCGGTCGGGGTGCTCGGCGATGTGGGCCGCGGCGAGGTGCGCGCCGTAGGAGTGCCCCACGAGGATCACGCGCGCCGCGCCGATGCGCTCCTGGGCCTGCTCGAGGTCGGCCACCCCGAGCGCGGTCGTGGAGCCACGCGGGTCCGTCAGCCGTGACGAGCAGCCGGTGCCCGGCTGGTCGTAGGCCCAGACGTCATGCCCCGCCTCGGCGAGCCGCCCGAGCACACGGAGCATCCCCGCCGTGGCGGGAACGCCCGGCCCGCCGCGGAGCACGACGACGGGGGTGGCTTCGGGTGCGCCGTCGGCGGCGCGGACGCCGCCGTACGCCAACGATCTGCCGTCAGGCAGTGGCCACGTGCCTGACCCAGGCGCCACCTCCGGAGGCACCCAGCGGTCGCCGAGGGGAATCAGCGCAGCTCCAAAGGTGAGCACCGCGGCGGCGCCGAGCCCGCGACGGCGCGCGACCCACGTGCGGCACGGGAGAGGTCGGCGGCGTTGCTGCCGCGAGGACGGCCGTCGCGGGAGAACCTGCCTCGGGCGAGCCGGTGGTGCGCCGCGACCCAGGCTCCGAGCCCGGCCGCCATCCCCGCGGCGATGAACACCGCGGGCTGTGGGTCATCGCCGCGACGGCGAGCAGCCCCAGCACTCCGAGCAGGCAGGAGGCCAGCACACCGGCGACGACGACGCGGGCTCTGCCGGGTCCTCTGAGCACTGCCATCAGGGCTACCTCCTTGCGCCTGGAGCCGGCCTCCCGATCGACCGCGACGTCGGTTCCGTGCCGGTCCGTCGTCGGTGATCGGTGCGTCGCCGGTAGTAGGCGTAGGTGGCGAGCCCCAGCGTGGGACCCCACAGCGGTGCCGGGATCGCGGCGACGAGCCAGCCTGCGCCGTCGCGGGTGGACATCATGATCATGCTGATCGACGAGGCGCACAGCACTGTCGCGACGAGGGCGGCCGGCACGACCGCAGCCAGCACCGGGACGAGACGTCCCCGGAGCCCGGGGCGCCGGGCCGGGAACACGTCTCCCCGGCGGGAGATCAGGCCGAGGGTGAGGACGGCGCCGCCGAGCGCGGCCAGGCCGAGGAGGATGCCGGAGGCGCGCACGCCGTCGCCGATGGAGTCGGGCCCACCTGGCGCACCCTGGGGCCAGGGGGTGGGCCAGGTCAAGCGGATGACGGCGTACGGCATGGGGCACAGGGCCGCCACCCACGTCGCCGCCGGGCCCCACCGCTCGAGGCGCGCACGCGCCGCCGGTGGGCCTGCGCGATCGCGTGCACATCGTCATTCGCGCCTACGAGGCTGGTCTCGTACGACGCGTGCAACAAGGCTGGAGCTGCGCGGGACGACGCGGTCCTGGCCCGAGGGCCACGGCACGGTCCTGTGTCCCCCGTTCGCAGTGAACTTCCTCGCGCTCCCGCTCAGATCGGTCAGCGGCGCACCCGGTAGCGCAGGTGAAGCACCCGGTTGCCCTGGATCACCACGTCAGGATCCTCCAGCAGGTACTGCGCGTGGACGGACCCGAAGAAACGCTTGCCGGACCCGAACACGACGGGCACGACGTCCATGCGCACCTCGTCGATCAGGCCCGCGGCAAGCACCTGACCCCCGACGTCGCCAGCGGCGACCTCGATGATGCGGTCGCCCGCGAGCTCCCGCGCCTTGGCCACGGCTACCTCGACGCCGTCGACGAAGTGAAACGACCCCTCCGGGTCCCATCCCTCAGGCGGCGGCCGGTGCGTCACGACCACCACGTGGTCGACCCCGCTCGGAGGCGTCCCGTCCCAGCCGTTCGTCATGTCGAAGACGTGGCGGCCGGCGATTGTCACCCCGACCTGGTCCCAGTACGGCCGGGTGTAGTCGTACGAGGTTTGCGACACCTTCAGCACGCCGCTCGCGTCCAACGGGACGTCACCGGAGCAACCAGTCGAACAGCGGTCCGGGCTGGTCGTTCTCGTCCGCGATGAAACCGTCTAGCGACACGGAGCTGTACATGACTACTTTGCTCACGGCGCACTCCTCTGCTTCGGGCGCCCCGGAATGAGCATGCCATGAGCTGTCACTCTTGTAAGGAATCTGTCGGCCGGCAGCGGCCAGCCGTCCAGGACGTGGCCAGGATGCTCGCCCAGGGACCGCCGCCGGACTTCGACGTACCGCGTCGGCAAGCCCGGTGAACGCCCGGGCTGGTGGCCGAGGTGGGCGTGGTCGAAGCAGCCTGCGCGACCGGCAGGTCACCCCGGTCGAAGCTGCACAGCAGCCCGTCCTCTTCAAGCTGCTTGCCTGCTCGGCAGGGTCGTTATCTGCGGCGATCACGCCCTGATGGCCGGACCGAGGTACAGACGGAGAACCGTGGTACGCCTCGGCATTGTTGGGCCGCACTCCCACGTGCCGCAGCCCCGAGTGCTCCACAACCGCGGCAGCGCCATGGTCCGCATCAACGCGCCCGACCCGCGGACGCCTGCAGATTTGATCTTGCGCGAGTCGAGGGCTATCCGCGCATCAGCGAAACCGAAGGCACTCTGGTTCGGGAAGAGCACTCAAATGCTTGCGCAGGGAAACCCACCAACAAAGGCTGTCAATGCAGGAATGGCCCCCACCTGGTGGTGGGGGCCATTCCTTTCAATGGGTGTTCGGCGGTGTCCTACTCTCCCACACAGTCTCCCGTGCAGTACCATCGGCGCTGAGGGGCTTAGCTTCCGGGTTCG
>NZ_BAABBA010000062.1:0-3435 GCF_039537705.1 Georgenia daeguensis | reverse complement strand
ATCCCCGGAGGGACGCCTACGTCGGGACCGACACGACTCGGTCCATGGCCACAGACAGGGAGATCAGCTGTCCGTCAACAGGGAAGTACGTGTCCGCCTACAGGGAGGTTGGCATGTCCGCTTGCAACCCGCGGGCTTGCCGAGCAGGAGCAGGACGACGAACACGCCTCCCGATATCAGAGCCATCCCCTTGAGGTGACCCCCGCCGCTGTGGTTCATCGACTTTCCCTCCGGTCACCGACCGGCGCGCCTGCACGGTCGTGCCTGCGCGACCTGACGGCGACACAGGCGTAACAGCGGTGTGCCAGATGGTTCACCGCAAGACCTACGGTGCTCCCCCTGCACGAAGTTTCGGCTGACCAACGATGGAGAACCGGTGAAGGTCTTCCCAGGCACCGCCTCGCATTCCTCCCCTGGCGGCCAGGCGTCTTCATCAGTTCTTCATCGTTCCTACGTCCCTTCAGTCCCGCTGACCAGCGACAGTGGGGCCATGAGCACCACGGACGTGTCACCGTCTCAATCTGCCACTCCGGTGATTGCAGAACCGGGGCGCAAGTCCGCTGAACCACGACGAACCGTCTGGATGGGCGTCACCGGTGTGCTTGGCGGCCTCATGGGCCTAGCGCCTCACGTGCTGCACCACGTAGGGCCGCTCGTGGGCACGGCGCTCGTCGCGGGAGCGGGCGGCACCGCACTCTTCGGTCTCCTCGGCCTGGCCGCTTCCGTGCCGATGCTGGTCAGGCTCAAGCGGCGCTTCGCCAGCTGGTGGGCCCCGGTCGTCGCCCTGCTGGTCTTCGCCGCAATGTTCGGCATTTCCTCCTTTGTCATCGGCCCCCGGATCAGCGCGGCGACCGATCCAGCGGAGCCTGCCGTCTCCGAGACCGTGGACCACGGCGTCCACCACGACTCCTGATGGCCGCAAGGTCCGGGAAGGACGGTCGGGTTAAGGCTGAGCCGTCGCTCGCACCCGCTGGCCGTGAGCAGAACGGCACCCGCCAGCAGGACGCCACCGGGGCCGCCTTCTTCCGGGCATCTCAGGCTCCGCCCCAGCCCCTGCGACCGCGTCAGGGGCCCCTGGAAGTGCCCGGGCGGCAGCGCCGGGAAGTACGACGGGCACCGTCTGAAGCAGCCCACGGCAAGACGCCGTCGGCGCGGCGACACACAGGTCCAGAGACCGCGCCTCCGTCCTCAAGTACTCCGCCGCCGCCATCCCCTCAGACGGAGAACCCGCCGGCGGGCGCAGGTGCCTCTGCTCCCCCGGCCGCCGTGGTGCCGTCTGACACTGCGATGGCGGCCACGGTGGCTGTGGCCGAGCCCAGCGCCGTCGCGCCCCGCCTCGCCCGGCACACCCCGCACTCACCTGTCGTCATCACCGACCTCAACTGCAGCGCGCTCGACGACGCGGACCAGCAGTCGCTGGGTGTCACGTACTGGTTCGACGCCGAACCCACCGGTGATCCTTACACGATGACCGTCCACCTGAGCGGCCGCCTCAAGGTTGAGGCTCAGGCTCGTGAGGGCCGGACAGCATTCGCGGTGACCTCCACCGTCGAGAACGTGGTGCCCGGCTCCGGCCGGGTCGCGGTCACCACCCGCATCCCCCACCTCACCCCTGGCGAGTGGGAGGTGACGGCCACCCCCGTCAAGCGCGCCCGTGCGAGGGCCGCCGCCCCATGGGTAGAGGTGCGTAGCCCGCGGACGTTACGGGGCACGGCGTCGGGACGCACGGCTCTCCCCGCCTTCGTCAACAACTTGGCACCAGGGGTGTTCCTCGGTGCATGGCCAGCACTGGTGAGCACCGGCGTCGTGCTCGCGCTGGTGATCCAGATGCTGCTGGCGCGCCAGCTCGACCTACCCGCGGTCCGTGTCTTCCTCCTCACGGCGGTCGCAAGCTTGCTCGGGCTCTTCGCCGCGAAGGGCTATTTTCTGCTGACCCATCCCCATGAGCGACGCACCGTCCTCACCCCGGGCATGTCCGTGCAGGGCTTCGTCATCGTGACGATCGGCACGCTCAGCATGGGCTCGTTGGTGCTGGCGGAACTGCCGCTGGGCGCGCTGCTCGACGTCACCGCGCCAGGGTTGCTCTTCGCGATGGCGGTCGGTCGGCTCGGCTGCCTGCTCGGAGGGTGCTGTGTCGGCCGGCCCACCACCTCCCGGTGGGGTATCTGGTCATCCGACCGACGTGTGGGGATCCGTCGGATCCCGGTCCAGCTCCTCGAGTCAGCGCTGTCGGCTGTGCTCGGCACCCTCGCACTCCTTGTCGTCCTCCAGCTACCAACAAGCGGAGACGGCCTGGTGCTCGTTGCCACGGTGGCCGCCTACGTGCTGGGGCGTCAGCTGCTGTTCCCCTTGCGGAGCATCCCCCGAGCCACGGTGCACGGGCGAACCATCACGCTGCTCGTGGCCGCGGTCGTCCTCGGCGTGACTCTCTGGGCGCTGCTCTGAGCGGATAACCGGTCGTCAAGGGGCCGCGGGCGGGGCAGCGCGCATTCACCCGAGGCCGTTCGGGCCCGGTGCTGTGGCGACGGAGGCGACCGCCGCTCTCGGTCGCGATCCCCGAGTGTTCCGGTGAGAATGCGACCATGCCGACGATGTCCTTCCTGGAGGCTTCGTTCTGCCGAAGCACACCGTGGCGTCTCCTTGCGCGCCGTATCGTGCCATGGGCGACGCAGAACCTTCCCCTCGCGGGAGATGTGCTGGAAATCGGCGGTGGCAGCGGGACGATGGCCGAACAGATCGTCCGCAACAACAGCCAGGTGCGCATCACCACGACTGACATCGACCCCGCAATGGTCGTCAGAGCACGCGAACACCTCGCTGAGTTTCCGTCCGCCCAGGTCCGCCAGGCCGACGCCACACGTCTCCCGTTCGACGATGAGTCATTCGACGCGGTCGTTAGCTTCCTGATGCTTCACCACATCGTCGATTGGGAACAAGCGGTCGCCGAGGCGGCGCGAGTCCTGCGACCAGGCGGGCAATTCGTCGGATACGACCTAGTTGCTTCGCGCGCCTCCTCTTTGCTTCATGTGGCCGACAGGTCCCCACACAGACTCATCGACCCAAAAGCGTTCACCTCGTCCCTGAGACAGAACGGCCTCGAACTCCTCAGCTTGAAGTATTCTCTCCGCGGCGGCGTATTCCGCTTCCTCGCCGGGCAGAATATTCGCCCGGGCTGAGCATTATTCGGTATCTACAAAGGAGCCAGACGTCGATGACGCTGTCGCGGTGTGAAATGCCAGCCGTGAGTGATTGAACGCGCGCAGAACTATTCGTGGCTGTCTAGAGTTCGTACCGCCCGGAGGTGGATTACCGGCTCTTCAGAATTGAGGGTGTAGTCGGGGGGTCAAGTCCGCGGGAGTGGTGTATCGGTCCGGTGATCTCCGGTTCGGTGATCCTTCGTTGTCGGGTCAGGCGCTGATGGCGGCGAGAGGCTCG
>NZ_BAABBA010000061.1:0-3486 GCF_039537705.1 Georgenia daeguensis | reverse complement strand
CCTACCACCGCCGTCGACGACAGGACGCCCTCGGCCGGTTGACCCCCATCGAGTACGAGACCATCATGACCACGCCAGCCACCCAGGCTGCGTGACCCAACCTGTCACCTATCCGTGCAGCAGACCCCGATGAGGCCCAGCACCGGGCGCATGTCGTCGCCGATCATTTGGAACGGGGTGTGGTCTTCCGCCCACTTCGGGGCATACTCGCCGCAATATCCGGACTTGGTGAACCAGCCGTTGTTGTGGCTGTCGACAGCGTGCCACAGACCGAAGTTGTGGCCGAGTTCGTGTGGGAACACGTTCCGCAGACCGCCACCATCGAGGTTACCGCGCGCGTAGTCGAGCCACGCTGCCGACGTGTTTCCCATGGCCATGCCGCTGGCTGCTCCAGCGTTCGGGTGTGTGCCGGGAAGCATGCCCTGCATGACCGCATCGTCTCTGGTGGCCGTGTTGTAGAAGAACGTGAGCGCCTCCAGTCCCGACAGGACGTTGATGTACTCGCCAACCTCCGGGAACCAGGTGGTGTCCTCCCACCAGCCGTCGTCGACCTCAAGCTCGAAGGGCGCCATATTGAAGTCCGCGATCGGGAACATCGCCTCTGACCGTTGCGACTGTATGACCGCGTCGGTGTAGCTGGCGGGGCTCGCACTCATGTTGTCCCAATAGACCCCGACCATGCCCAGGTTGAGATCTGGACGGGACTCGTTGAAGCTGACGACGGTCCCGCAGTTGATGGTCCATCGGCCCGACTCAGTCAGATCGCAGCCCGTGCCGCCTCCCATCTCGACCCGCAGCTCGATCTCGCCCGTCGTCCATGCCTCCGGAAGTCGGAAGTTCAGCGTGGCGTCCCGGTCCGAGCGGCGCGAGACCGCGTCGTCGGTGACGTAGATCGTCTGGTCGGGATTCAGCGGCGCAAGCGGTGAGTCGGGCAACTCCACGCCGTCGCGGTAGCCGCGCAGCCGGCCGGATGTGCGGGCGGTGTCCCCGACGCCGTATGTGCGCACGTACGCGCGGACGATGGTGTCGCGGCCTTCGACGAGGTCAACCTCGTTCAACAGCGTCTGGACGCCCTGAGTGACCTCCACCGCGTCGAGGTCGAGCTTTGGGTTCACGCATCCGCTGATCAGGGTTGCGAACTCGGCGGTCGACCGTGCGACGGTCACCTGGCCGCCGCCGAACACGTACTGGTCGTATGCGGCGTGCGCGTAGGCCTCGTCGAAGAAGCCATCCTCGATGGCCAGGACGCCGTACCGGTCGACGGAGTTGTTCTGTGCGTAGGACCCGGCGGAGGCCATGTCGACGCCGGAGTTGATTGCGCCGTCGGTGGACATGCACAGTGACCAGTCAGCGTCGGGGCGGCCCTGGTTCTTCAACAGGTCCGTCGCGCGGATGATCGCGTCGCCCGGGTTCGTGGAGTAAC
This sequence comes from Georgenia daeguensis, assembly GCF_039537705.1. NCBI lineage: Bacteria > Bacillati > Actinomycetota > Actinomycetes > Allobogoriellales > Allobogoriellaceae > Georgenia > Georgenia daeguensis. The sequence continues at coordinate 2,063 of NZ_BAABBA010000061.1, read as the reverse complement.
CGATCTGCGCGATGTTGTCGATGCTGTTCGAGACATTCTCCACGACGGTCTCGCTGGTTAGCAGGGTGGGTTGGATCTCCACGCGGGTGCTGCTGGCGGTGCCGTCGTAGGACCACTGGACGAGACTGATGGAGATCGACCCGTCCCGCGGAAAGGTGGTGAGGTCGTCGAGCGCCTCAATGTATCCCTGCTTCTGCATGGCCCAGTCCGCCGAGTCGATCGACCCGGATCCGTCCATCAGAAATACCAGGTCGAGCTTGTCGGAGTAGAGGTCCGCGTTCGCGGGCACGACAGCGGCCGCGGCCAGGCCCGCGCTGACGAGCCCGGTAAGGGCGATAGTGGCGGCGACACGGCGTCGCCGGGATTGGACCCGGCCGGCCGGCAAGGTGGTGGTGGTCGTCGGGCGTAGGCCCATGGGTTTCCCCCTCACATCGTTGTGTGCGTGGGAAGTTACAGCGGACTGCGGGGGCTGTCAGAGGATTGACCAACAGTCCGGTCCGTTCCGTATTCTGACCCACGGATCTGCCCGCAATGGCTGGTCCACTTTCCGTCACCGACCTCGGACGACCGTCCACGGTCCCGAGAAATTCTGTACGCCTCCCCACCTTTCCTCACTCGGCGCCGGTGGGTATGGCGCTGGAGAAGGCCGGGCCGAGCCGATCCCTGGCGGCGAGGGCTACGGTGTCGCCGGGTGGGACGTAGTCGAGGACGTGCGCCAACCCAGGCCGGCTATTCCGACCGGAGTTGTCTGAGCAGATTCGCTCGCACCCGGAGGCGGCGTCCGTCGTCTGAGCCCGCGAGAGCCTGTGGCTGCGTGCTCAGCTGGCGGATCTACAGCCGTCACGCCGTTGACCCCACCGCCGATGAGTGCGTCGGCGATGACGCGCCTCGAATTGACTGTTTGTCGCGGCCCGAGCATTGGGATACTCGGCGGCTTTCGAAGTATGCCCTCCAAGCGTCCCAACTCGCCTGAACGGCGATGAGCTAGCAATGCCCGGTCATGTCTTGACCCTCGCCTATCTCCGTAGCAGAAGCCCGGAACGGGACTCGGAGCAACATAGAAACACCTGGTCAAGAGATGCTGCGTAGGGGGTGCACACCCTATTGCGAACAGTCTCGGCGCGTGGTGGCCCCATGCAGCGGTGCGCGCTCCTCGCCGGGACGCCATCAAGTTGAGTTGTCCCAGTAAGGATCCTCAGACGGGACAAGCGCGCGGATCGCGGCATGAGCGGAAGCCGGAACCTGACGGGCCTGCAGTCAAGGGCCGGGCGCGTGCCGGGGAGGCGTCTCCCGCGTGGAAAGAAGAGGGCTATGCCGTCACGGGCGAGTCTTCTCGGCCAACGACGTCCCGCGCTGTATGTATTTGGATATGACTGACTCCGCAAAAACGTACTTCGACAACGTCGACATATCGCTCTACGGGTTGCTCGACCCAGTAACGCGTCTCGAGGGTCTCGACATAGAGATCGAGATTGACCCCCGTCAGTACCCGAGCGTTCCCGCGATCGTCGGAGAGATCCGGAAGGCATTGGCAGCCGGCGGCGTGCATGATTGCGTGGTTATAGAACGTCGCCGCACGGAGTTCGATTGGGGCGCCTCGGGGGTCGGCGAGGCGATCGTCGTTGGCATTGCCACCGCGTACCTCGCTGACGCGATCAAGGCCGTCGTGGAGCGTCTGGTCACTCACCGGGGCGGGGATGGCGTCATGAGCGAAGCCGAGGCTGAACAGCACGTACGCCAGCGACTCGCGGTTCGGTATGACTTAGACGCAACGCAGTTGGAGCTCGTCACCGTCGCCACATCCGGGGGGTCGGTCGAAGTAACGTTGGCGCACCCAGACGGAGCGCCCGTCTATCGCGCGACGGTCGTCGGGTCTGGGATAGGTGCTCGCGCAACTCGTCTTGAGAGGATTGCCCGGCCGGACCGAGGGCTATAGAGGCTCTTCAGAATTGAGGGTGTAGTCGGGGTCTGAATCCGCCGGCCTCGAGGAGTGATCGGGCGATGTAGTTGGTGAGGTTGCGGAAGCCGAGGGCGGAGCCGCGCAGGTGCTCGAGTCGGCCGTT
>NZ_BAABBA010000060.1:0-3599 GCF_039537705.1 Georgenia daeguensis | reverse complement strand
ATGGCCTTCCGCTCCCTCGCCCCGGCCACCGCCCCCAGGGCCGCCGCGACCACCGCCCCCGCCACCGAGACCCTCGTCCCCGCCACCGCCTGACACCCCACCCCCACCACACCCACGACGGGCCGCCGGCACCACGCCGGCGGCCCGCCGCCGTGTCCGGCTCAGGCCCCGTCGCGCCCGGAGGCTCGCCCGGCGAGGACGCCGCCGAGGTAGGCCGCCACCGCCGCCTTCTGCGCCGGGAAGTCCAGATCGTGCGCCGTGCACATCGCTGAGTCGACCCCCCGGTCGAGGTCTACCTCGGTCATGCCCGGGGGCAGCCGGATCTCCCACGTGACGCCGGCTGGTGGTGGCGGCGTCCGGGACTCCGAGAGGTAGCCGACGATGCCGTCCTGGATCATCTCGAGGTCCTCCTGACTGGCGGGTCTCAGGAAGGACTCGCGCACGCCACCGCGCTCGCACACCACCCGGGTCGGCCCCGGCGGGCGCCGTACGCCCCGCACGTGGCCCGGGCCGGCGACGAACGCGACCAGGGCGCCCCATCCGTTGTGCGGCAGGGGCGTCCACCCGTCGCGGTCGTCGTCGGCGACCTCACCGGTGACGACGCCGAAGTCGCCCCATCCTCTGCCCATCGGTTCTCTCCCGTCCGCGGCCCGGACCGACGCCACCTCGCGTCCCGTGCACCGACGGTACTGAAGGTTGCGCCGCCGCCCCCTGCCGTCGCCGCGAAGCCGCCGCGGGCCCGCGGCGCGCTCCGTCGGTACGCTCGCCGGGACGGATCTCCCGGCCCGTCGCCCCTGCGTCAGAATGGGTCTGCCCCCGTGCTCCGTGTCCTGACCTCGCCGCTGCTGGCCGCCATCTCCGGCCTGGTCGCGCTGTGCTCCCTCGTCTTCACCTACGTGACCAACCCGTTCTCGAGGTTCACGATCGTCCGCGGCACCTATGCCGCACGGTTCACCGGCGGCGCGCTCCGGGCCGTCGACCGCAACGACCGCCTCGTGGTCCGCCAGGGGCCGCTGTGGCGGGCGCTCGCCGTGTACGCCTGCGGGCTGCACGTCCTCGGCACCCGTTACCTGCACAGCCCCCGCTCGGACGCCGAGACCGTGGACGGGGTCATCGCCGACATCCACGCCCTGCGCTTCGACCCGCGCCGGCTGCTGCTCATCTCGGGGGACCACTTCACCGCGCTGTTCGTGCGCAACCTCGGCGTGTTCTTCTACCCGATGCTGGACCGGGCGATCCCCGGGACGGAGCAGGACTGGCAGGACCGTCAGTCCACCTACCTGCAGACGCTCGGCTACGCGCTCGGCGTGTTCGACAAGCAGCCGGAGCTCACCACGACGATCGTCGCCACCGGGCGCAACGCCGCCACGTGCGTGAACTTCTACCACTACCCCTCGGACACCCTGTTCGGGATGCTCTACGCCCTCGCCGCGCTCTCGGGCCTCGAACCGGCACGCCCGGCGGCGTACGGTCCGGACGTCCACGAGCTCGGCACGGCGGGCGCGGCCGCCGAGCTCACCCGCCGCTACCGCGACAGCCTCGCGCACCACTACCGCACCTACCGCGCTCGGGTGCTCGACGAGGAACGGCTGCTGGTCAGGACCTCCCTGCGGGTCTCCGGGGCCAAGGACATCACGCAGCGGCGCTCGGCGTTCTACGACAACGTGATCCTGTGGAAGACGGCGGAGCTCGCCGCCCGCCTGGGGATCACCGAGGACGACGGCGACTTCCGCGCCCGGCTGAAGGCGTCGATCCTGCGGGAGTTCTGGCTTCCCGAGGAGGGGCACTTCCTCGAGGACCTCTCCGTGGAGGGCGTGGCCCGGAGGTACTACTCCTCCGACTGGCTCATCGTGCTCGCGACCGGCTTCCTCGACCCGGCCGACCCGGCGGAGCGTGAGTACTTCATCCGGTCCGTGGACCACGTCCGCGCGCACGGCATCGCCGAGCCGTTCGCCATCAAGTACCAGGCGGACACGCGCGCGCACCGCCAGCACCCGGTGGTGCGCCTGGCCGTGGCCTCCTACGGCGGGGACTCCATCTGGAGCTTCTGGGGCATGGAGTACATCAAGACCCTCGTGCTGCTCCACCGCGCCACGGGGGAGGAGCACTACCTCGACGAGGCCGGCCGGCACCTCGACGCCTACGCCGCGGCGATGGTGGAGCACGGCGGGTTCCCCGAGGTCTACGACGCCGAGGGGCAGATGCTCACCACACCGATGTACCGCAGCATCCGGCAGACCGGCTGGGTCATCGGCTTCGAGCAGGCGCGCGAGATGTACCGGGCGGCACGCGCCGGCGGCTGACGGCAGGGCCCGACGGCGGGGCCTGGCGGGAGCGCGTCTCCCGCCGTCGCAGAATGGTCCCGTGACCGTCACCCGAGGATTCCTCTCCGACAACGCCTCCGGCGTGCACCCCAAGGTGCTCGCCGCCCTGACCGCCGCCAACGAGGGCCACGTCCCCTCCTACGGCGCCGACCCGTTCACCGCGGCGCTTCAGGAGCGGGCCCGCGACATCTTCGGCCCGGACGCCACGATCTTCCCGGTCTTCAACGGCACGGGCGCGAACGTCGTCGCCGTCCAGGCGATGCTGCAGCGCTGGGACGCCGTCGTCGCGACGGTCGACTCGCACATGGTCAACGACGAGTCGACTGCGCCCCAGCTGGTCGGCGGCACGCGCATCGTCACGGTCCGCTCCGACGCGGGGAAGGCGACGCCGGAGCTGCTCGCCCCCGCCTTCGACGCCTACGACGGCACCGTCCACCACGCCCGGCCCGCCGCGATCACCGTCGCGCAGAGCACCGAGCTGGGCACCACCTACACGCTCGACGAGCTCGCCGCGCTGACCGGCTTCGCCCGCGAGCGCGGCGCCCGGGTGCACCTGGACGGCGCCCGGGTGGCCAACGCGGCCGCCCGCCTCGGCACCGGGCTGCGAGAGCTCACCTCCGGCGTCGACGTCCTCTCCTTCGGTGGCACCAAGAACGGCCTGCTGCTCGGCGACGCCGTCGTCGTCCTGGACCCGGCCCTCGCCGAGGCCGTCGACCGGCTGCGGAAGGCCTCCACGCAGCTCGCCTCAAAGCTCCGGTTCGTCTCCGCCCAGCTTCTCGCGCTGCTCGAGGACGACCTGTGGCGCGTGAACGCCGCCCGGGCCAACGCCGCCGCGGACCTGCTCGCGGAGCGCCTCGCCGCCCTCGGCGTCGCGCCGCGCTACCCCGTCGAGGCCAACGCGGTGTTCATCCCCGTCCCGCCGGGCGTCCGTGCCCGGGTGGTGGCCGAGGCCCCGGTGCTGGCCTGGGACGCCGGCACGGTGCGCGCCGTCGCCTCCTTCGACACCACGGAGGAGGACGTCGACGCCCTCGTGGCGACGCTGGCGCCCCTGCTGCGGCCGTAACCGTACGGCTCGGGTGCTCCTTCCCGAGCTGCGACGGGGCCTGAGCCGGGCGCGGCGGCGGGCCGCCGGCGTGGTGCCGGCGGCCCGTCGTGGGTGTGGTGGGGGGCGGGGTGTCAGGCGGTGGCGGGGACGAGGGTCTCGGTGGCGGGGGCGGTGGTGGTCGCGGCGGCCCTGGGGGCGGCGGCCGCGGGGGCGAGGGAGCGGAAGGCCAG
>NZ_BAABBA010000059.1:0-3826 GCF_039537705.1 Georgenia daeguensis | reverse complement strand
TACGGGCACATCTCACACCATGTCGGTGGTCTAGGTCACCATTGGTCCGAATCCTGGGGGGATCGATGACCAGCAACCCGTGGCTTCCGCAGCCTGAGGTCGTAGAGGCGCCACCGCAACCGCCGGCGTCCCTACCGTCCAGCACCGGTGCGACAGCACCGCAGCCTGGCATCCCGGTTCCCGATCGCGTCGACCAGCTGCCGTCCCTAGAGCACGCGGCCGCCGCTCCACTTTGGTGGCTCGGCACCCACGGGGGAGCGGGGGAGTCCACCCTGTCCGAGCTCGTTCCCGGGTGGCGCGCCGCGGACCGCGCCTGGCCTCTGGTGGTGAACAGCCAGGCACCGGCCCGCACGGTCCTGCTCGCGCGCTCCAGCGTGCGCGGCCTGCGCGCGGCGCAGATCGCCGCGACGCAGTGGGCCTCGGGGATCGTCCCGCACGTCACCGTCCTGGGCCTGGTCGTCATCGCCGACGCCCCCGGGCGGCTCCCGCGCCCGATCCGTGACTTGATCAAGGTCGTCGGTGGCGGTGTGCCCCGTGTGTGGCACGTGCCGTGGGTCGAGTCCTGGCGTCTGGGCGAGGACGTCTTGCTGGAGACCGCCCCGCGCGAGGTGCGAAAGCTGGTCGAGGACCTGCGCGCACTCCTTCAAGCCGGTGCTGAGGGCACCACCAACTGAGAGGAAGACCCTGATGGGAACCATGACCATGCTGCTCGCGGAGGCCGCGGTCGCGCTGCCCAACCCTGACCCGATCCAGCCCCCGGGCACCGAGGGCTTCACCTCGATCATGGGCTGGGTCAAGTGGCTCGCCCTGGCCATCTGCATCGTCGGCCTGATGGTCGCCGGCGCTCTGATGGCGATCCAGTCCCGCCGCGGCGAGGGCGGCGAGCACGCGGGGAAGATCGGCATGGCCCTGGGCGGCGTGATCGTCATCAGCGCAGCCGGCTCCCTCGTCGGCTTCCTGATGACCGCCTGACCCAGCACAGACAGGGGGATTCCTTCATGGCGAGCGATGACACCGAACAGAACCCGTACACCCGGCCCGGCTTCGTGGCAGCGGCGATAGTCGTTGCACTGGTGGTGATCCTCGCGGCCGTCCTGGGCTACCGGGCCGTGGCAGAACCTGACGATCCGGACCCGACCACCGCACCGACCAGCTCCGCACCCACAGCCACCGCCGCCCCGACCGAGTCACCGTCGGCACAGGGCGGCGAAAGCGTCTGTGGCCTCGAGCCCGTCGAGCTCGAGGGCGCTCTCACCGCCGCACCCGACACGGAATGGGAGCTCGTCGGAAGGATCGCAGCTCCCGTCTCGGAGCAGCACGGTCCCGGGGTCATCGAAGAGAACGGCTTCCGCTACTGCTTTTCTCAGACTCCGGCTGGAGCCCTGCTGGCGGCTGCCAACATCGCCGTGATGGGGGCAGATCCGACCTTGTCCGAGGAGATGGCTGAGCACTTCATCGCTCCAGGGCCAGGTCGAGAGGCCGCGGTTTCTCAGGCGTCCTCCACGGGCGGCGATGGGCAGGTTTCCACGCAGATCGCCGGCTTCCGCGTGTCGTCTTACGAAAGTGACAGCGCACTCGTCGACGTCGCGTTCCGCGGATCCAACGACGCGCTTATCTCTTTCCCACTCCAACTCGTGTGGCTCGATGGCGATTGGAAGTTCAAGGTCGGCGACGATGGTCAGCCCTCAAGTCCGATAGGTCAGATTCCTGACCTCACCGGCTACATCCTCTGGTCGGGAGTCTGAGCGATGGCGACCGGTGAGAGCTGCGGTCTTGACGTCCTGTGCCACACGGGCAAGGTCGCCGGTTCCGTTATCGGGGATGCGACGGACAACCTGGCGAACCAGGTGCTGGAGGCGTTCGCGTCGGTCATCGCGTCGCTGGGCACGTTGTGGGTGAACGTCGGGACGCCGAATCTGACGGATACCGGTGGCGCATCCTCGGTGGACGGCGCGTCTGCTCCTGGGGTCAGGGAGCTGACGACGGTGCTGGGGTACGTCACCTGGGTCTCGTTGGCGGTGGCGATCATCGCTTTGATGATCCTCGGTGCGCTGATCGCGACACGGATCAGGACGGGCGAGGGCATCGCGAGCATGGGAAAGGTCGGCCTGATCCTCGGCGGCGTCGCTCTCGTCGGCGGTGCCGGCTCGATCGTCTCGGCGCTCCTGCCGAACGGCCCGGTTGGTGTCTCCGGGACGGTCGCGTTTCTTCAGTCCTCGCTCTGGCCGTACATGCTCATCGCGGCCGCCCTGTCCGTCGTCGTGGGCGGGGCTCGCATGTTCTGGGAGAGCCGTGCCGAGCCCGGCAAGGACCTGCTGCGCAGCCTCCTCACCCTGGCGGTCGTGGGTGGTGCCGGCGTCACGGTGGTCGCGCTGCTCGTGACCGCGGCTGACCGCTTCTCGGTCTGGGTCATCAACAACTCGCTCGCCTGCGACGTGACCGCGGCGGACGGGGCGTGCTTCGAGGAGAACGTCGGCGCACTTCTCGGTCTTGGCGCCGCCGGCGTGCCGGGTCAGGTGTCCCTCGGCTCGGTCCTGGTGATCATCTTCGGCCTGATCGCGATCCTGGCCTCGGTGGTGCAGATCGTCCTGATGGTCGCGCGCAGCGGGATGCTGGTGATCCTCGCCGGCATCCTTCCGCTGGCGGCCTCCTTCACGAACACGGAGATGGGCCGGAGCTGGTTCAAGAAGTGCATCGGCTGGCTGGTCGCGTTCATCCTCTACAAACCGGCTGCGGCGGTGGTGTACGCGGCCGCGTTCCAGCTCACGGGGACCGACGTCTTCGCCGACGACGGCTCCGGCATCCTCGCGGTGGTCACGGGCCTGATGCTGATGGTCCTGGCGCTGTTCGCCATGCCGGCGCTGATGCGGTTCGTGACGCCGATGGTCAGTTCCCTCGCCGCCGGCGGCGGGGGCGCGGCTGTCGCGGCCGGGACGATGGCGGCCATCCCGACCGGCGCCGCGGCCGTCGGCCGCCTGGCGACCGGCGCGGGCGGCGGCGGTGCTGCGACGGCGTCTAACGCGGCGCCGCAGAGCTCGAGCCACAACACGAACACGTCGACGAGCACGGCAACCTCGAGCCCCTCGGGCGCCGGTCAGGGCGGGAGCAAGGGCAGCGCCCCGGCTCCCACGGGTGCCCCATCCGCCGGAGGTGCACAGGCCGCCTCGGCGGGCGGCGGGGCGGCCACCGGTGCCGCCGCAGGCGGTACCGCCGCGACAGGTGCGGGAGCTGCTGCAGCTGGACCGGCTGGCGCCGCCCTGGCGGCCGGCCTGCAGGCAGGGCAGGCCGCGAGCTCGGCCGCGAAGAACACCGCAGACCAGGTAACGGGGGATGGTCCGAGTGGCAGTAATTGAGGAAACGCGCACCGCGCGGCGCACGTACGGCAACTGGCGGCGGCCGACGTCGCCGGGCCTGATGGGGCTCGGCTCCATCGGCACGGGCGTGCTGATCGCCGGCCTGGTGCTGGTCGTCATCACGGTGATGGTGGCCGGTCTGTGGCAGGCGGTCACCCTGGGCACGATCCTGGGCCTGGTCCTGCTGCTTCTGCTGGCGAAGGACCGGCACGGCCGAAACCTGCTCTCGCGCATCGGCGCGAGGACGGGCTGGTGGGCGGCGAGGTCTCGCGGCGCGCACCTGTACTCCTCCGGCCCGACCGGCCGGGCCCTGTGGGGCACCTTCCAGCTGCCGGGCCTGGCGGCGGCGACGCGCCTGTCCGAGCACTCCGACTCCTACGGGCGTCGGTTCGCGCTGCTCTACACCCCGGCGACCGGCCACTACTCCGTGGTGCTGGGCACCGAGCCGGACGGCTCGGCGCTGGTCGATCAGG
>NZ_BAABBA010000058.1:0-3862 GCF_039537705.1 Georgenia daeguensis | reverse complement strand
TACGGGCACATCTCACACCATGTCGGTGGTCTAGGTCACCATTGGTCCGAATCCTGGGGGGATCGATGACCAGCAACCCGTGGCTTCCGCAGCCTGAGGTCGTAGAGGCGCCACCGCAACCGCCGGCCTCGCTACCGTCCAGCACCGGTGCGACAGCACCGCAGCCTGGCATCCCGGTTCCCGATCGCGTCGACCAGCTGCCGTCCCTAGAGCATTCGGCCGCCGCTCCACTTTGGTGGCTCGGCACCCACGGGGGAGCGGGGGAGTCCACCCTGTCCGAGCTCGTTCCTGGGTGGCGTGCCGCGGACCACGCCTGGCCCTTGGTGGTGAACAGCCAGGCGCCAGCCCCCACCGTCCTCGTCGCCCGTTCCAGCGTGCGCGGCCTGCGCGCGGCGCAGGTCGCCGCGACGCAGTGGGCCTCGGGGATCGTCCCGCGCGTCACCGTCCTGGGCCTGGTCGTCATCGCCGACGCCCCCGGGCGGCTCCCGCGCCCGATTCGTGACCTGATCAAGGTCGTCGGTGGCGGTGTGCCCCGTGTGTGGCACGTGCCGTGGGTCGAGTCCTGGCGTCTGGGCGAGGACGTCTCGCTGGAGACCGCCCCGCGCGAGGTGCGGAAGCTCGTCGAGGACCTGCGCGCACTCCTTCAAGCCGGTGCTGAGGGCACCACCAACTGAGAGGAAGACCCTGATGGGAACCATGACCATGCTGCTCGCGGAGGCCGCGGTCGCGCTGCCCAACCCTGACCCGATCCAGCCCCCGGGCACCGAGGGCTTCACCTCGATCATGGGCTGGGTCAAGTGGCTCGCCCTCGCCATCTGCATCGTCGGCCTGATGGTCGCCGGCGCACTCATGGCGATCCAGTCCCGCCGCGGCGAGGGCGGCGAGCACGCGGGGAAGATCGGCATGGCCCTGGGCGGCGTGATCGTCATCAGCGCAGCCGGCTCCCTCGTCGGCTTCCTGATGACCGCCTGAGCCAGCAAAGACAGGGGGATTCCTTCATGGCGAGCGATGACAGCGAGCAGAACCCGTACACCCGCCCCGGCTTTGTAGCCGCAGCGATAGTCGTAGCACTCGTGGTGATCCTGGCGGCCGTCCTGGGCTACAAGGCCGTGGCAGAACCTGACGATCCCGACCCGACCACCGCCCCGACCAGCTTCGCACCCACAGCCACCGCCGCCCCTACCGATTCACCGTCGGTCCAGGGCGGCGAAAGCGTCTGTGGCCTCGAGCCCGTCGAGCTCGACGGCACACTCAACGCGGCACCCGACACGGAATGGGAGCTCGTCGGGACCAGCGCAGCGCCCTCGGTGGAGAACCACGGTCCGGGCGAAGTCGAGGAAGACGGCTTCCGCTACTGCTATTCACAGACACCTACGGGGGCACTGCTTGCGGCCGCGAACACGGCAACCATCGGCTCTGACCCCGAGCTCGCCGTCAAGTCTGTCCAACTGCTTGCGGATGGTGCCGGCAAGGAAGTTGCGGCAGAGCAAGCAGAAGCAGCCCTCGCTGGCGGCAGCACCGGCGGAACGGTGCAGGTAGCCGGCTTCCGCTTCCTCAACTACACCGGCACCTCAGCGAAGGTGGACCTCGCCTTTCGTCTCTCCACGGGGGAACTCGTATCCCAGCCGTTTGACCTTGTCTGGGAAGCCGGTGACTGGAAGTTGCGAACGGCAGACGACGGACAACTTCTCAGCGGAATCAGCCAGATTCCGGACCTGACGGGTTACGTCCTCTGGGCAGGGGCATAAGCCATGGCGGCCGCCGAGAAGTGCCTCGCTATCGACGTCATGTGCAACGCGAAGAACGGTCTCTCTAACGCCGTCACAGGGGCTGTAGGTGATGCGACGGACAACCTGGCCAACCAGGTGCTGGAGGCGTTCGCGTCCGTCATCGCGTCGCTGGGCACGTTGTGGGTGAACGTCGGGACGCCGAATCTGACGAATACCGGTGGCGCGTCCTCGGTGGACGGCGCGTCCGCTCCTGGGGTCAGGGAGCTGACGACGGTGTTGGGGTACGTCACGTGGGTGTCGTTGGCGGTGGCGATCATCGCCCTTACGGTCCTCGGTGCGCTGATCGCGACCCGGATCAGGACGGGGGAGGGTATCGCGAGCCTGGGCAAGGTTGGTCTGATCCTCGGTGGTGTCGCCCTCGTCGGCGGTGCCGGCTCGATCGTCTCGGCGCTGCTGCCGAACGGGCCGGTCGGCGTTTCCGGGACGGTCGCGTTTCTGCAGTCCTCGCTCTGGCCGTACATGCTCATCGCGGCCGCCCTGTCCGTCGTCGTGGGCGGGGCTCGCATGTTCTGGGAGAGCCGTGCCGAGCCGGGCAAGGACCTGCTGCGCAGCCTGCTCACCCTGGCCGTGGTCGGTGGTGCCGGCGTCACGGTGGTCGCGCTGCTCGTCACCGCGGCTGACCGCTTCTCGGTCTGGGTCATCAACAACTCGCTCGCCTGCGACGTGACCGCGGCGGACGGGGCGTGCTTCGAGGAGAACGTCGGTGCACTGCTCGGGCTTGGCGCCACTGCCGGCGTGCCGGGTCAGCCGTCCCTCGGCTCGGTCCTGGTCATCATCTTCGGCCTGATCGCGATCCTGGCCTCGGTGGTGCAGATCGTCCTGATGGTCGCGCGCAGCGGGATGCTGGTGATCCTCGCCGGCATCCTTCCGCTGGCGGCCTCCTTCACGAATACGGAGATGGGCCGGAGCTGGTTCAGGAAGTGCATCGGCTGGCTGGTTGCGTTCATCCTCTACAAACCGGCTGCGGCGGTCGTGTATGCGGCCGCGTTCCAGCTCACGGGGACCGATGTCTTCGCCGATGACGGCTCCGGCATCCTGGCCGTGGTCACGGGCCTGATGCTGATGGTCCTGGCGCTGTTCGCGATGCCGGCGCTGATGCGGTTCGTGACGCCGATGGTCAGTTCCCTCGCCGCTGGTGGGGGAGGCGCGGCTGTCGCGGCCGGGACGATGGCCGCCATCCCGACCGGCGCTGCGGCGGTCGGCCGCCTGGCCACCGGCGCGGGCGGCGGCGGTGCTGCGGCGGCCTCGAACGCCGCGCCGCAGCGCTCGAGCCACAACACGAACACCACGACGAGCACCACGACCACGAGCCCTACGGGTGCCGGTCAGGGTGGGAGCAAGGGCAGCACCCCGGCACCAACTGGTTCTCCGGCGGCCGGAGGTGCACAGGCCGCCTCGGCGGGCGGCGGGGCCGCTACCGGTGCCGCCGCGGGCGGCTCGGCGGCCGCTGGTGGCGCGGCCGCGACGGGTGCGGGAGCCGCAGCGGGACCGGCTGGCGCCGCTGTGGCGGCCGGCCTGCAGGCAGGGCAGGCCGCGAGCTCGGCCGTGAAAGGCACCGCAGACCAGATAACGGGGGATGGTCCGAGTGGCAGTAGTTGAGGAAACGCGCACCGCGCGGCGCACGTACGGCAACTGGCGGCGGCCGACGTCGCCGGGCCTGATGGGGCTCGGCTCCATCGGCACCGGCGTGCTGATCGCCGGCCTGGTGCTTGTCGTCATCACGGTGATGGTGGCCGGTCTGTGGCAGGCGGTCACCCTGGGGGCGATCCTGGGCCTGGTCCTGCTGCTGCTGCTGGCGAAGGACCGGCACGGCCGGAACCTGCTCTCGCGCATCGGCGCGCGGACGGGTTGGTGGGCGGCGAGGTCTCGCGGCGCGCACCTGTACTCCTCCGGCCCGACCGGCCGGGCCCTGTGGGGCACCTTCCAGCTGCCGGGCCTGGCCGCCGCGACGCGCCTGTCCGAGCACTCCGACTCCTACGGGCGTCGGTTCGCGCTGCTCTACACCCCGGCGACCGGCCACTACTCCGTGGTGCTGGGCACCGAGCCGGACGGCTCGGCGCTGGTCGATCAGG
>NZ_BAABBA010000057.1:0-3961 GCF_039537705.1 Georgenia daeguensis | reverse complement strand
ACGGCCGGCTCGAGCACCTGCGCGGCTCCGCCCTCGGCTTCCGCAACCTCACCAACTACATCGCCAGATCACTGCTGGAGACCGGCGGATTCAGACCCCAGCTACACCCTGGATTGTGAAGAGCCCGCATTCTTCGCTGGCGGGGTCGCTCTGTTCGCACCGTGCTGCATCGTATTCCTGGCCCCCAGCTATCTGGCCGGCGCGGTGAAGAACCGCCGCTGGCGCCTGCTGCCGCTGACCTTCATCTTCGCCGGAGGCTTGGCCCTGGTCCTGGTCCCCATCACCCTGGGGGTGAGTCTCCTTGCTGGGGCCATCGCCAAATACCACGAGCCGTTGTACTGGGCAGGCGGAATCCTCATGATCGCCCTGTCCGTCCTGTCCCTCTCAGGGCAGATGTGGTCCCTGCCGAGCTTCTTGCGCACACCGGACACCTCTCGCGGTGACTCAGCGAGCTTCTTCGCCCTGGGAGTCTTCTCCGGGATCGCCTCGTCCTGCTGTGCCCCGGTCCTCGCCGGTGTGATGACCCTGTCCGCACTGTCCGGGTCCGCCGCCGGCGGACTCGTTCTCGGTGTTGCCTATGTCTTCGGGATGGTCTTCCCGCTCTTCGTCATGGCTCTTGTCTGGGACAAGGCGCGTCTCGGCGAACGCAAACTCCTTCGGGCCAGAGTGGTGAGGATGCGCCTCGGCTCACACGTGTTGGTGACCAACACGCTCAACGTCGCCGTTGCGGTTGCGTTCGCCGTGATGGGGGCCTTCGTCATCTCCCTGGCCGGCAGCCCAGACGTGACGGGCGGCACCGCGGCACAAGCCACCATGGCTGAGGCCCTGGCGGAAGTCTTTGCCGGGGTGCAGAACTGGGTCAGCCCCATTCCCGAGCCACTTCTGGGACTCGCCCTCCTGGCGCTCGTCGCCGTCTTCGTCGTCGCAACGCTGCGCGACAAGCGCCGCACCGACCGAGCTGAAAGGGGCTCATCCGAGCCAGGTACTGCCGGCAAGGTGCCGGCCGTAGCGCACGCGCACGAGCACAGTTGCCACGACACCCCTGAAGGGATCTCCCGATGAGCAGCAAGACCGCCACGCGGCCCGGTCAACGTCGCCCAGCTCTCCGCGGCACGGCCGCACAGAACAGGCAGGTCCAGGCCATACGGCAACGGCGCGGTCGCATCATGTGGGTCGTCGGTCTCCTTGTTGTCGTCCTGGTCGTGGCCTTCGCACTCATAAGCGCACGCCCGGGCAGCTCGGCCGCGGCCCGCATGGCCCCTGACTTCACGTTGCCGACCACCGACGGCAGCTCGGTCACCCTGTCCGAGCTGCGCGGCGCCCCGGTCGTCCTGTACTTCAACGAAGGAGCCGGATGCGCGGCGTGCACCGTACAGATGGCCGAGATCGAGAAAGAGCTGGGCTTCGCGGAGGCCGGAATCACGGTCCTCCCTATCGTCATGAACACGGCCGAGCAGATCGTGCCGGACATGCAGCGCTACGGGGCCACGACGCCCTACCTCCTCGACGACGGAAGCGTCTCTCAGGCCTATGACGTCCTCGGAACCGGCATGCACGCGGGCCTGCCCGGTCACGGCTTTGTCCTGATCGACGCTGCTGGCGTCCAACGGTGGCGGGGCGAGTACCCCTCCATGTGGCTCGAACCCGGCGACCTTCTTGAGGAGATCACCTCAAGGCTCTGACTCCGCTACTCAGTCCGGTGGCTCCACGGCTGAGTCCACGCGTGATCTGCCACGTGGCCTTCACCGCTTCTACATCGAGACTGGACGATGTCTTCAACCATCGGCTGGCGCGGCCAGGCACTCTGACCTATGGACGTTTCGCTCCTCACGCGAACACTCACGCTCCGGGCGGCCTGGCGAGTCCGGGACGGATGGAGCCCGGAACGGTTAGCGGCCCACCAGCAACGAGCGCTGCATCTCCTGCGGCGCCACGCCTATGCGCGGTCTCCGTTCTACCGGCGGCATCACTCCGGGCTGCGGCAGGCCCCTCTGAACGAACTACCTCCCGTCACCAAGGCCGACCTCATGGACTCGTTCGACGACGCTGTGACCGCCCCTGGACTGCTGCTGTCAGACCTCGAGGACCACCTGCGCCACCTCACGCACCAGGGCCGTGATCCAGGCCTTCCGTGGCGGCGGCACTGGTGGGTCGCCGCCACCGCAGGCACCACCGGACGCCGGGGCGTGTTCGTGTGGGACCGCGGGGAGTGGGCGACGGTGCTCGCCTCGTACGCGCGCGCGAACGACTGGGCCGGCGTGCACGTCGGCCTCCGAGACCCATTACGAGTAGCGGTCGTAAGTTCCCTGATTCCTACCCACCAGTCCGCCGTGGTCGGCGCATCATTGCACTCTCCCCTGGTGCCCACCCTCCGCCTGGACGCCACTGCCCCGATCGAGCAGACTGTGGCCGCACTTAACGGGTTCGCGCCGCGCCTGCTCGTCGGCTACGCCTCCGCGCTGCGCCCCCTGGCCGCGCAGCAAAGCTCCGGGCGGCTCCACATCGCGCCACAGGCTGTCATGTCGGCCTCCGAACATCTCAGCGCCCCGGCAGCCGGTGAGATGGCGGCGGCCTGGCGGTCCGAACCGTATGACGTCTATGCCGCCACCGAGACAGCGGGAATCGCTTCCCCCTGCGTGCTGCGGCGTCGCCACCTCTACGAGGACCTGGTCGTCTGCGAATCTGTGAACGTCGACGGCGCACCTGTCCCACCCGGTACCACTGGTGCGAAACTGTTGGTGACCGTGCTGTTCTCCCGCACACTCCCCCTGATCAGATACGAACTCACAGACAGGGTTCGCCTCGGCGGCCACGAGTGTCCCTGCGGGCGGCCCTTCCGGGTGCTCGAATCCGTAGAGGGACGGGTGGAAGACGTCCTTCATCTGCCCGCCAACCACGGCGTGGTCGCCGTCCACCCGAACGTCCTGCACGAGGTGCTGGATGAGCTCGGAGCCACGGGGTGGCAGGTGCTTCAGCTGCCCGAGGGGCTACGGGTCCTGCTGACCGGCTCTCCACCCGTGGACACCGGTACGGTCGAGAGCAGGCTCCGTGACCGGCTGCGCAGAGCGGGCGCTACCCCAGGACGCATCGACGTCGAACACGTGCACAACCTCTATCGCACCGCGCTCGGGAAGGTTCCTCTGGTGCGCGCTCTGCCGTACGGCGCAGCGGGTGAACCTCCGCCATAGATCAAACGCACCAGACCAGGAGGTCAGCTGCGCACGAGCCGTGCGATCGCGTCCGAAGCTTCCTTCAGCTTCGACTCCTGCTCCTCACCACCCGCGCGTGCGGCGTCGACGAGGCAGTGCCCCATGTGCTCGTCCAGCAGCCCCAATGCCACGGACTGAAGGGCCCGATTTACTGCCGAGACCTGCGTGAGTATGTCGATGCAGTACTTGTCCTCATCGACCATCCTCGCGATGCCCCGGACCTGGCCCTCGATGCGTCGCAACCGCTTGAGATGGTCGTCCTTGGTTGCGCTGTAACCCGGCATGTTCTCCACAGTTCCGCCCTGTTCCACCCTTTGCGACATACGCTCGCGTAGCCCTCTAGGATACCCCCGCCGGGTAGGGGGCGTGTGTCTCGTGATCGGATTGCGGTGCCCGGACATGCCGGCCCCCGGAGCGCTGTCCCTTGGGTCGGCATCGGCCTGTCCGACAGCGGCTAGGGCATGACGGGAGAGCGTCCGGCGAGTTCGCATGCTGCCGGCTGCACAACCATTGCGGCCGTTCATGTGGGCCGGATCACGGCATTCGGACACACCTTCATCAATTCTTCATCGTTTCCCGGACGAGAAGCAACGGATGGCGCTTAGGGTCGTTACCGATCCGTTATCCGGCTCTTCGCAGATGAGGGTGTAGTCGAGGCCGGCGCGGCGTTGACGGGATAGAGGTCGAGGTCTTCCGATGATGGAGGTTCTCACGCCACCCATCCGGAAGACCTCGACGTGCCTGACGCTACC
>NZ_BAABBA010000056.1:0-4107 GCF_039537705.1 Georgenia daeguensis | reverse complement strand
CACGACCGAGGAACCCGAAGTGGAAAAGCCGGGCAGACCGGCGAGTCCTCCATGCCCGCACACGAAATGCTTCACGCCGAACGACTCAGAATGACCGACGAAAGCCGACCGGTGGATCGAGGCTGAGGTGAAACCCGAGGTGAGTCAGGCTGGGACTGGCTGGGCGGTGACGGTGTAGCCGAGCTGGGTAAGCTCGTTGATCAGGCGCCTGGCTCTGCGTTGAGGGTTGTTGCGGCGGATGAAGTAGTCCGCGCCGAGGTCTTGATATGGCTCGCGGCGTTCGAGCATGTAGAAGATTGACACCAGGATCGAGTGCTCGACGGCGACGATGGCCTTAGCGTGCCCGCGCCTGCCCTTGACCCGGGCGTAGAGCGCGGCGAGGTAGGAGCCCTTGACCTTGATCGCGGCGGTGGCGGCGTCGTGCAGGTAGGTCCGTAGCCACTTGTTGCCCTTACGCATGGCACCGGATCTGGATTTGCCGGCGGACTCGTGCTGTCCGGGGCAGCGCCCGGCCCAGGAGGCCAGTCGCTCCGCGGTGCCGAAGACCGTCATGTCGGCACCGATCTCGGCGAGAATCCCCTCGGCCGTGCGGGTGTTGATCCCTGGTGTGGTGGTGATCAGGTCACGATCCGGCGCGAAAGGGTCGATCACCTTGTCGATCTCGACCGACAGGCGTGCGATGACCTCCTCGAGGTAGTCGATCTTCGCCAGGATCTCTCCGACGATGAGGGCGTGGTGATCGGAGAAGCGCCCGCGCAGGGCCTGCTGCAGGGCGGGGATCTTCTTGCGTAGCGCTCCCTTGGCGAGGTCGGCCATCACTGCCGGGTCCCGGGTACCGGAGACCAGGGCGGTGAGCATCGCCCGGCCAGAGACCCCGAGGATGTCCGAGGCTACGGAGGAGAGCTTGACCCCGGCGTCCTGCAACACCTTGTCCAGGCGCTGCGCCTCCCGGGTGCGTTCTTCGATCTGCGCCTTGCGGTAACGGGTCAGGCTGCGTAGCTCCCGCACCGGCTTCGGCGGCACGAACGAGGGCTGTACCAGCCCGTTGGCGATCAGTTGCGCGATCCAGGCCGCGTCAGCCATGTCCGTCTTCCGGCCCGGGACGTTGCGCAGGTGCCGGGCGTTGAGCAACCAGCAGGCCTGAGCGTCCTCCAGGGCGTAGTAGACCGGCTTCCAGTACACCCCGGTGGACTCCATTCCCACCAGCGTCACCTCGTAACCGGTCAGCCAGTCCCGCAGGCCGAGCAGCTCCGCAGTCGTGGTCCCGAATGTCGCCGCGTGCGTCTGGACCTGCGAACCGGACGTGATCCGCACGCACGCAACAACCGTGTCCTTGTGCACGTCGAGCCCCGCACACCGCTCCACCAACGTCTCCACCGCTACCACCTCCACACGAACCAGCAAGAGGCGGATCACCTGAGGAGCTTCACCAGTGGAGTCTGAGGTACGCGCTCGAAGGCAGCAGTTCCATGTGCCCGAAGCTCCCACGTCACACTCAGAAACGGACTCGTTGGCACCAGACGGGCCCGACGTCGGCAGGCGACCCACCACAAGGGTTTCCCACGCTCCACGTGGGCCGCAAGGCCCCCAAACACTCAGAAGCTGTCCTGACGCGGATGAGTTCTGCGAACGATTTCTGATCAAGTCGGGGGAAGTAGTCATGTGGGTGGCCGGTCCTACTGTCAGGAGTACCCGTGCGGGCTCCACCGTGGAGACCGCTACTACCTACAGGAGTTGGGCATGAAGGTTTCCGCTTACCACTCGAGCAACCCGTCAGATCCAGACGTCTACCACGACCACAGCGACTGCCCTTCCGGGCAGCAGATTCCTTCGTACAACAAGAAGCCGGGCACCGGTGGTTATCCGCGGTGCAAGCATTGTATGGAGATGGGCTGACCTGTCGGGCTGCGCTTCGCAGCTAACTCGTGCTCGCATATCGCGGTCGCGGCGCTCAGCTTCAGTTGGGCGCCGCGCCTGCGGCGAGGCCCTCCCGTGCTCGTTCAGTAGTACTAATAGAGGTAAAGGTTCAGTCCTGGGGTGTTTGTCGCTGCTGAATCAAGCGCTCGACGCTGCTCTGCCAGATCACCAGCGTTCGGTCGCTGACTTTGTTGCCTTGGAGGTCTCCTCGTTTGACCATCTGGCCGATTGCTTGGCGGCTGACTCCGAGCATCGCCGCGGCCTCGGACGTGGAGAGCAGCGACTCGGCGGACGTGGGCTTGGGGGCATTGTTCGTGTTGTGCGTTAGTTGACTGAGCTCTACACCTGCGGCGGCGGCGGCGAGCTCTCTGTCGGTGGGGACGGCCTCTCGGACAGAGGCGGGGAGGGTGTCGTAGGTGTAGTCGGCTACGGCCACGGGTGCCGTGGTGCCTGCGAGGGAGTAGCGCACGACGTTGTCGTTGCGGCCCGCGCACAGCAGGATCCCGACGGTGGGGGAGTGGCGGTCGAGGTCGCGGAGGTTGGCGTCGACCCAGCTGACGTAGAAGCCGAGCTGGCCGAGGTGCTCGGGTGCGAAGCGGCCGATCTTGAGCTCGACGACGACGAAGCGGGACTGTGCCCAGTTGAAGAAGAGCAGGTCGATGTAGAAGTCGTCGCCGTCGACGGCGAAGTGGTACTGGCGGCCGACGAAGGCGAAGCCGTGGCCGAGCTCGAGGAGGAAGTCCTGGAGCCGGGTCATCAGTGCCGTCTCGAGGTCGCGTTCGGCGGCGGGCCCGGTGAGGTCGAGGAAGTCGAGGACGTAGGGGTCGCGGGTGAGCTGCTGGGCGAGCTCGGAGTCCGCGGCCGGCAGGTGCGTGGTGAAGTTCGACGGGGCGGCGCCGACGCGGGTGTGCAGGCGGTTCATGATCTGGTTGAGCAGGATGTTCCGCGACCAGCCGTGCTCAGCAGCCGCAGCTGCGTACCAGTCCAACTCGACCCGGTTGTCTACCTTGTCGAGGAGAACCCGGATGTGGCCCCACGGAAGTTGTGCCACAGGCTGCGGCACTTCTTCGCCGGGCCAGGCCTCGGCGAAGGACCGCATGTAGAAGAGGTTTCGCCTGCTCAGGCCCGTCGTTCCCGGGAAGGCCCGGCGCAGGTCGTCCGAGAGTCGGTCGACGACGGCTCGGCCCCACCCTTCCACGTCCTGACGGGCCAGAATGGTTCGTCCGATCTGCCAGTACATACTGATCAGCTCGGTGTTGACCACGCGCTGTGCGCGCCACCGTGCGTCGGCGACGGTGCGCTTAAGCTCCTCGAGCAGCTGTGGGTAGCTGTCTGGCAGCGGGAGGTTCTCGCGGCTCATGACTTGGCTCCTGCCGTGGTCAGGTCGCCGGCGGGTGCCGAGTCGAGGTCGGGTGCGTTGAGGGCGCGGTAGATGGTGGCGCGGGAGACGCCGAAGCTGCGGGTGAGGTCGGTGATGGACTCTCCGCCGGCTCGCAGGGCGCGGACCTGGCGCGCCTGATCGGTGGTGAGCCGGGGTGGTCGGCCGGTGTGCCGCCCGCGGAGCCGGGCGGCCTCGCGGGCGGCGGCGGCGCGCTCGTGCATAAGGTCGCGTTCGTACTCGGCGAGGGAGGCGAAGATGCCGGCGAGCATCCGCCCGGTGGGAGTGGAGTAGTCGATGCCCTCGCGCAGGGATCGTAGGAGGACCTTGGCGTTGGTGAGTGTCTCGACGGTGCGGATGACTCCGGAGAGGGACCGGCCGAGCCGGTCCAGGGCGACGACGACGACTGTGTCGCCGGGGCGGACGTAGTCGAGGAGCTGGGCGAGCCCGGGCCGGTCGTCCCGAGCGCCGGAGAACTTGTCGGTGAAGATCCGCGCGCACCCCGCGGCGGTGAGTGCGTCGGTCTGGGCCTCGAGCGACTGGTGCCCGGTGCTGACTCGGGCGTATCCGACGGTCTTCACGTGGTGGAGTGTCGCAGAAGTCGGCGAGCACGCCGGCGCCGACGCGCCGAGTTTCGAACCAACTTGTGATGCGTCCGGTGCCGCCATTTAACACCGAAGGCCAGTGTCAATCTCCGAAGTCGGCTGCACGGGTGTTCCGAAGTCGTCTTCACTCAACGCTTAGCCCGCGCGAGCGTTCCGCAACAGGGGTTCGATTGCTCCAAAACACCCAGCGTGGGAGTTGCTGCCAGC
>NZ_BAABBA010000055.1:0-4441 GCF_039537705.1 Georgenia daeguensis | reverse complement strand
GGTAGCGTCGGGCACGTCGAGGTCTTCCAGATGGGCAGCGTCAGAACTCCCATCATCGGAAGACCTCGACCCCTATCCGGCGACCGACGCGCCCACCACCGCTACACCGTCAACTGCGAAGAGCCGCATTTGCCCGGACATCCGGGAGGGTGTCAAGGAGGGGATAGAAGTGCGGCCTCGCTGAGGACTCTGGCCATGCAGACAGTGACGGCTGCCCGAGCGTTGGGTTGATGGGGCGCCAGTGCTCGGTGACGGCCTCGCGCCGCTGGATGCCACCGATCAACTCTCGTTTCGGGCCCCGCGCGCTGCTGGGCGGGCTTTTCACTACGGCACCGACTCCGGGGCCGACTGCGGCCAGGTCATCGCCCTGGTTGGCGACGCCGGGGACTTCACCGGCTGCCACCTGACTACGCCGTCCACATCGACGGCTACGTCTGACGCTCCCGCGCCAAGGCTCCCACCGCAGTTCACACGGTGGAAGGCCAGCACGGGATCCGGTGGCAGCGGGCCGGCATCGACGCAGCCCGCGGATGCCCGGGAGAGGTGGGCGGCTTAGTGTGACGCGGACAGGCGCGGCTACAGCCGGTGACGATCTATGGAGGCATTCTTTGGACCCGGATTTCCCGCTCTGGCTGCGGGCTACACACCTGCTCAACTTCGTCCTAATGGGGATTGTGCTGCGCAGCGGATGGGAGATTCTCGCCTCGCTGCCCCGCTTGTGGTGGCGCAATGACTGCAAGCCGGGCACTGAGTGGATCAAGTTCACTCGCCGGGAGCTGCCGAAGGAGGAGGGGGTTTACACCTCGCTCATGGACGAGCGCAGCGCCAGCCCGCTGCTGACCTTGCCCGGGAAGAAGAACATCGGCTTGGGGCGGCACTGGCACGGATTGGGGGTGACGCTGTGGTTGATCAACGGCCTCCTCTACGTGGCGCTGCTGTTCGGCACCGGTCTGTGGCGGCGGATCGTGCCGACCTCGTGGGATGTGTTCCCGGAGGCGTGGGAGTCCATGCGGATCTACCTCGGCTTCGGCGTGCCGTCGATCGAGCACTTCCAGCCCTACGACGCGCTGCAGATGCTCACCTACACCGGCGTCGTCTTCATCTTGGCGCCGTTGCTGATCTTGACCGGAATCGCCATGTCGCCGGCCGTCCGCTCCCGCTTCCCCTGGTACGTGAAGATGTGGGGCGGCCACCAGGGAGCGCGATCACTGCACTTCATCGGCATGGCGCTGATGAGCATTTTCATCGTGATGCACATCGGTCTGGTGTTCTTGGTCCACGCCGAGTACAACCTCCCGCACATGGTCTTTGGCGTGACCGACACCGCCCGCTACGCGCAGGCGTTCACGATTGCCATTGCCACGATCGTCGTCGTGATCGGCCTGTGGATCGGGCTCAGCTATCTCACGCTGGCCGACCGCGCACGCTCCCAGCGGGTTCTCGTCGCACTCACCGAGCCGATCCGCAAACTCACGCTGAACTGGATGAAGCCCCGCATGGGACGCCAGAGCACCTACACCGAGAAGGACCTCTCCGAGTACCACTGGACCAACGGGCTCCCGCCGACCGCGGACGAGTCCACGGAGTGGCTCGCGTACCGGGACGGCGACTTCCGGGACTGGCGCCTCGAGCTCGGTGGCGAACTGAGCGGTAAGACACTGCAGCTGAGCCTGGGGGACTTGCGTCAGCTCCCGAAGACGGAATACATCGCGGTCCACACCTGCATGCAGGGCTGGTCGGCCACCTCCAAATGGGCCGGCGTCCGGCTCCGTGACCTCCTCGAGGTCCTCGGACCGCGTCCGGAAGGTGCCAACTACGTGATGATCACCTCCCACGGCCTGGCCCAGGAGATGTGGGACCACCGGCCGCGGGAACCGTTCTACGCGGTGCTGGACCTCGACACGGTAGCCGAGGACGACACGATCCTGGCGTACGAGCGCAACGACCACCCGCTGGAGGTGCATCTGGGCGCGCCGCTGCGGCTGCGGGTGGAGTCGAACCATGGGTACAAGATGGTCAAGTGGATCAAGTCCATCGAGTGGATCACCGACTACGCCGCGTACGGTGACGGTCGTGGCGGCACCCGTGAGGACGGCGCGATGCAGGCGTTCAACGGCCGGATCTGACCAAGGGGGCAGGGCATGATCAGCACTATCTACACCGTCGTCGGCATGACCACAGCCGAGGATGCGCGGACCATCAAGGACAGCCTCTATCTCGTGGCAGGTATCGGTGCCGTCGCCACCGAGATCATTCCCGACGGCGACTCGCGCATCATCCTCAAGCACAAGGACAACGTCGAGCTGGACCGCTCGACTATCGAGGCAGCCGTGCAGGAGGCCGGCGACTACACGCTCGCCTGACCATTACGGCTACCAATAATGAGACGAAGCAAGTGCTCATTCGTCTCGGCGTATCTAGCATCACTTGCAGGAGGGAATCGTGAGCAGCGAACCAGGCTCCGCGGCATCGCAGGCTGCATCCTCGCCGGTCAACTTCGTTACCGGCGCACCTGGCCGACGGCGAGTCCCGCTGCGGACTACCTGCGCCCAGCCCCATCACTGTCCATTGCCGGTACGCATGAAGGTTCTCGGCCAGGTGCCGCTCTTCGCCGGTCTGTCCCACGAGGATCTTGTCGGTATCGACCACCGCATGGTCTCGCTGTCCTGGGCTGAGGACGACCCGCTCTACACAGCCGGCGACGTGGCCGAACATCTCTACGTCATGGCAGCTGGGCGCGCCAAGGTCTCCCGCCCGACCCCGAACGGCCAGGACGTCGTCGTCGATCTCCTGGCCCCTGGCGACCTCTTCGGAGGCATGCACACCCTGGGCCAGCCCACCTACCCCGAAACCGTTCGCGCCCTGACCACCACCTGCGCGTTACGCATCGACACACGCGCTTTCCGCGATGTCATGACGCAACACCCCGAGGTCGCCCTACGGGTGGTGGACGACGTCACCGCGCTGCTAGCGCAAGCGCGTGCGGACGTCACCGCGCAATCCACCGCCACCGTCGCCCAGCGGGTAGCGACCACGCTGCTGCGCCTGGCAGAGAAGTTCGGGCAGGACAGTGCCTCTGGTGGCACCTTGATCCAGCTACCGCTGTCTCGCACTGACCTGGCCGGCATGACCGGCTCGACACCGGAGTCCGTCTCCCGGGTAATGAGCCAGCTCCGCAAGGACGGCATCATCGACTCCGGACGCAGATGGACCGCCATCCTGGACGGCGACCGTCTGCTCGCCACCGTGGCCGCCAGTGCCTGAGGGGCGAGGACTCTCTCACGTCTGCTGCGGTTGATTGATGCACGTCATGGTTCGGTTCCTGGCCCGCTCGTAACGTCGTAGTCAGCACCCAAGAAGGGTGAGACCTCGTCAGAGAAGGAAGGGACACACCATGAGCACCACCGCTCCCACCACCACCCACACGACCCTGCGCGCCGAAGGCTTCTCCTGCCCCTCCTGCGTGGCGAAGATCGAGAAGCGGGTCGGGCGCCTGGACGGCGTCAGCGCCGTGAAGGTCCAGTTCGCCTCTGCGCGCATCGAGGTCGACCACGACCCGGCCAAGGCCAGCGTCGAGGACCTGATCGCCGCTGTGGGCAAGGCCGGGTACGTCGCCAAGCCTGCCGCGTTCTGACGCCCGCCGCGCCAAGGAGAAGGACAGTGAGCGTCATGGCACAGGCGGCGCACCTGCAGCTGCGCCTGGGTGAGCTGTTCTGCCCCTCGTGCGCCACCGACATCAACCGGCACCTGAAGCGGTCTTCCGGGTGTGCAGGCCGTGCACATCGATCTGCACTCGCACCGGGTTGACGTCGACTACGACCCCCGACGCTTGGACGTCGAGGACATCCTGGTGACCGTCGGCGGTGCCGGCGTTACCGCAAGCGTTATCTCGGAGGACAGGTAGGACCGCCTCCACTAGGGCGACCGAGGACGTCGAGGCGGTGCCCAGACCAAGCGCGAGCGCACTGCCCGGGCGTCATCCCGCCACCCATCAGGGCCGGACCGGGCCGCCGGGCCCGTCAATGATCAGGGGAAGCCCGCCCGCTGCATTCTCACGTGTGAACCGCTGGTAGACCCACGTCCCAAGAACTCAGGAGAGATTGCTATGAGCGTCAAGCTTCACCATGTCCCGCCGCGCCTGGCGAGCGGGGCCTTCATATTGAACACCGGAATCACTAAGCGGTCATTGGACGTCGACGGGGCAACGGGGTTGCGGGACCAGGCCGCCAACGCGTTCCCGTTCTTGAAGAAGATGGACCCGGTCCGCTTCGGGAAGGCGTTGTCGACCTTCGAGATCGCTCTAGGCACGGCGCTGCTAGGGCGTGTCTCCCAATAGTCGAGCCCTTGGGCTGAAACGCTGCGGGGGTGTCGCGTACTGCCGTGCTGACGGATGCCCAGTGGGAGTTGATCGAGCCGTTGATGCCGTCCCTGGATGGCCGCC
>NZ_BAABBA010000054.1:0-4801 GCF_039537705.1 Georgenia daeguensis | reverse complement strand
CGAGCCTCTCGCCGCCATCAGCGCCTGACCCGACAACGAAGGATCACCGAACCGGAGATCACCGGACCGATACACCACTCCCGCGGACTTGACCCCCCGACTACACCCTCAATTCTGAAGAGCCGCAAATGCACACAGACTCCACTCGACCTCCTGAAGGTTGAATCACGTTGATAGTGCGGCTCTGATTGCCGCAGATCACTCTTGGCAGCCACGACACACCACTCGCTGTCTGCTGTACGCAAACGAACGTTATTCGACGCCCCATTTAGATAGGAACTCATCACTGTCGCTTCCTATGGCACACGAGATGAGGCCGGTCGC
This sequence comes from Georgenia daeguensis, assembly GCF_039537705.1. Classification (NCBI taxonomy): domain Bacteria; kingdom Bacillati; phylum Actinomycetota; class Actinomycetes; order Allobogoriellales; family Allobogoriellaceae; genus Georgenia; species Georgenia daeguensis. The sequence continues at coordinate 4,477 of NZ_BAABBA010000054.1, read as the reverse complement.
AGGTACCCCGGGGCCGTAGCTGCCACAGGTTTGCACCCACGAGCCGACGGGGAGCAATGGTCTACTCTGCTCCGACCGGTCGGGTGGTGACGAGCAGCTGCTCGTCGAGCGGGACGACGGCGGCGCCGTGCGAGGAGAAGAGCGAAGGGACGCCGAGCGGGGACGCGCCCTCGGTGAAGACGGTGGCGTCCTCGCCGGTGACGGCGTTGAGCACCTGGACCGCGTCGCCGACTCGGAGGTAGGCAAGGACGCCACCGACCCCGGCGAGGGTGACCTCGCCGTCGAGCTCGCGGGTCCAGGCCGTGCCCTCGGCCGTGCGTCCGGTGACCACAGAACCGGCTCGCGTGACGACCGTGCCCGTGCCCGGGTCCCGGCGGGCGTCCTCCACGTCGGTGGCAAGGACCGTGCCGTCGGCGAGGTCGACGAGCGCCCCGCTCTCCGCACCGGCCGGCCCGACCAGGGCTGTCCCGTCGGGCGGGCGGGCGCCGGCCACGGATGTCACCCCGCTCCCCTCGGGGATGCCCGCATCCGCGAGGGGCAGCGACCACCTCTCCTCGCCGGCCGGGCCGGTGGCCGTGAGGGCTCCGTCGGCGGCGGTCAGGACGACGCCGTCGTACTCCCCGACGACGGCGGTACCGGGCTGGTCCTTCTCGTCCCGGACGATGGCGCCGGTGGCGGGATCGAGAGCGGCCCGTGGTCCGGTCTCCCCGATCGCCGCGCGCGGCGCGGACGCTGAGAAGACGAGGCCCGGACCGTGGTGGGGACCGGGGACGTCGACCGGGCCCCAGAGCCGCTCACCGGTGGCGAGGTCGTAGGCGGTGGCGGTGGTCTGCGCGACGGCGGCGTCGGTGCTCTCGAGGTCCGTCAGGACGGCGACGGGGCGGTCAGTGGCGCGGCTCAGCGCGAACCCCGTGCACGACGGCGGGCGCTCGGCCTCCCACAGGACGGTGCCCTCGCTGTCGGTCGCGATGAACCGCAGCGGGTCCTCGGGCGCCTCCGGGGAGCGGATCCCCAGGAAGATCCCGTCGTGCTCCAGCGGCTGCTCGGTCCACCCGGTGGCGACGACCTCGAACGGCGCGAGCGGCAGCGGCAGGCTCTGGGGGCTCACGTCTGAGGCCTTCGCGGGCTCGTCCACCGCGACCGGGGTCGGGTCGACCTGGGCCGGTTCCGGCTCCGTCGCGCAGCCTGCGATCACGGCGAGGAGCACCCCGGCGGCCGCGGCGGTCGGGGCTGCCCTCACGAGGCAACCTCCTCGTCGACGTCTCGATCCGTGGCTGGCACCTCCGAGGGAACGTCGCCGCGGGCACCGCCCCGCCGCCGCCACGCCCACACACCGAGCACGGCGAGGGCCGCGACGACGATGAGGAGCGGCTCGGGCACGGCGGCGGACATGGACAGCACCGTGGTCTGGAGGCTGCCCAGCAGGGTGGCCGGCAGGAGCTCCGGCAGCGCCGCCATGCCGTTGGTGGTGACGAAGACGACGCCCACCGCCACCAGGACGATGCCGGTGACCATCGAGGTGGTGTGGAGCCGGAGCCGACCGACCTGCACCTCGCGCCCGCGCAGACGCGCCCGGCCGGCAGCGCCGAGGCGGTTCCACAGTGCCGCGAGCCCGAGCAGCGGGACCACCATCCCGGCGCCATAGACGGCGAGCATGGTGCCGGCGACCACGAGGGATTCCTCGGTCGCGGCCATCGTGAGCACGGCGCCGAGGATCGGTCCGGAGCAGAACCCGGCGACGCCGGAGACCCCGCCGAGCAGGAAGGACCGCACCAGGCCGGACTGGCGAGGGGCGGTGGCCTGAACGGTCCGGACGCCGGGCAGCAGCTTGGCCAGGTCGAAGCCGATGCCGAAGATCTGGAGTACGCCGAAGAGGATGATGAGCCAGCCCGCGCCGGTGACGAGGAGGTCGCGGTGGGTGGTGACCAGCGAGCCGGCGAGGGAGGCGCCGAGGCCGAGCGGGACGAGCAGGGTGGCGAGGCCGAGGAAGAAGACGGTGCCGTGGCCGAGCAGGCGCGCGCCCGCACCGGCCGTCGAGGCGAAGAACGCGGGCAGCAAGAGCGCCCCGCACGGGCTGAGGAGTGCGAGCATGCCGCCGAGGAACGCGGCGAGGAGGGTCAGCTCCACCGCGCTCAGCCCTGCGCCTCGGCCAGCGCGTCGTCGAGGGTCTCGACGAAGACCTCGGTGGGCTGGGCGCCCAGGATCGGGGTCCCGCCGAGCAGGAAGGCGGGGGTGGAGTACACGCCGAGCGACGCCGCCTCGTCCTGGTTCTGCGCCACCGCTGCGGCGACCTCCTCGGAGCGCAGGTTGGCGGTGAACCGTTCGGTGTCGAGGCCGAGCTCGGCGGCCAGCTCGATGAGCGACTCCTCGTCGAGCTCGCCGGCCGGCCGCTTCTCGCCGCCCTCGAACAGCGCGTCGTGGTACTCGACGTACCGGTCCTGCAGCCCGGCGGCGTACGCCGCCCGGGCGGAGATGAGGGACTCCTGGCCGAAGACGTTGATGTCACGCCATTCGATGCGCAGGTCGCCGGCCTCGGCGCGCTCGAGCATCGTCGGCTGCGTCTGCTCGCTCCACATCGCGCAGAACGGGCACTGGAAGTCCGAGTACACGACGAGGCTCACCGGCGCGTCGACCGGGCCGACGGCCATGGGATCGGCCGGGTCCCGGCGGGCCATGTCCGGCAGCGCCTCCTGCTCGGGCTCCACGACCTCGGCGACCGGACCCTCACCGGTCGTCCCCTCCGGCTCCGCGGCCGCCCCCGCCTCGGAGTCCCCGCCGCGCGCCACCAGCGAGACGGCGACGAGCACGGCGGCCACGAGGGCCACGAGGACAGGGACCAGCCACGCCGGCCGCCGCGCGGACGAGGTGGTGGAGGTGGAAGGCATGAACGGGCCTCTCGGATCGGGTGCTGGCTGCGGTCACGCAGAGCGTCCGCATCGAAGACGATCTACTACCTGACGTAGTAGTGATCTATGCGGCATAGTAGACACATGCCCGTTCGATCCACCACCCTGCGCCGGCTCACGTCCTCCGCCCGCAGCACAGGAACGCTCGCCGTCGCCGCCCTGCGGATGTGGTCCGCGCGTCAGGTGCTGGCCGCCGTCGCGGCCACCGTGGTGGTGGCGGTGACGATCGGCGTGCCGACCGTCCTGATCCCGAACCCCGTCTTCGGTCGCGAGATTCCGGTGGAGCCGTGGAGCTACCCCGTGTGGGTGCTCACGTCCGTCCTCGCGGGTCTGCTGGTGGCCACCTACGTCCGCCCCCGTGGGACGGCGGAGCCGGTCGAGGCGCCCCGGGCCGACGGCGAGCGTGCGAGCAGGGCCGGGATGGCGGGCAGCCTCCTGACGTGGTTCGCCGTGGGGTGCCCGGTGTGCAACAAGATCGTGCTGCTGGCTCTCGGCTACACCGGTGCGCTGACGTGGTTCGCGCCCGTCCAGCCGGTGCTCGCGGCGGCCGGGCTGGGCCTGACGGCCGCCGCGCTCGTGGTGCGGTTACGCGGCCAGGTTGCCTGCCCGCTCCCGGCGGCGGTGGCCCGTGGCTGAGGTGCAGCTCCCCCGGCTCGGCACGCTCGAGAAGGAGGTCATGGAGATCCTTTGGGACTGCCCGACCGAGCTGTGCACGCGCGACGTGCTGGAGCAGACCTCGCAGACCCTCGCCTACACCACGATCGCCACCGTCCTGAACAACCTCGTCAAGAAGGGGTTGGTGGAGCGCGTGCCGGCAGGGCGCACGTGGGCGTACCGCCCGTTGCACGACCGCGGCGAGTACGTCGCCGGCCTCATGACGGAGGCCCTATCCTCCACCGCCGACCGCGAGGCCTCGCTGCTCCACTTCGTGGAGTCGATGTCCGACGGCGACGTCGCGCTCCTGCGCACCCTTCTTGCCGACGGCCGCACCGACCGGAGCGCCGGCAGGGCGGGGGCGCCGTGACCGTGCTGACCGTCGCGGCCACCCTGACGGTCCTCCTCCTGCTAGGGGCCACCGCCGGGCCTGCCATCCTCGCGCGGCTCGCCCCGGCACTGAGCGCACGCCCCCGGTGGGGCATGGCGTTGTGGGCATCCTCCGCGGTGCTGTGGGTCCTCGGTCTGCTCAGCGTCGGACCGCTGCTCGCGTGGACGGTCGCCGGCCCCGGACTACCGGGCGCGGCCGGCACGGTGTGCCGGCGCTGCCTCACGGCGGCCAATCCCTTCGCGTCTGTGCCGGGATGGACGACCCAGCTGCTCCCGACCTATCTCCTCCTCCTCGTCCCGGCCGCGGTGGTGGTGGGACTGCTGGGATACGCGGTCGTGCGCCTGACCGCGTACCGCCGGGAGCTGCGCCGCCAGCTGCGCACGCTCGCCGCCGTGGCCCAGCTGCGCCAGGTGCAGGGCACCGCGGCGTGGGTCGTCCCCTCGGCCGAGCGGACCGCCTACGCCCTGCCCCGCCGGCGCGACGGCATCGTCGTGACCCAGGGCACGCTCGACGGCCTGGACGAGGA
>NZ_BAABBA010000053.1:0-5137 GCF_039537705.1 Georgenia daeguensis | reverse complement strand
AATCCCCGGAGGGACGCCTACGTCGGGACCGACACGACTCGGTCCATGGCCACAGACAGGGAGATCAGCTGTCCGTCAACAGGGAAGTACGTGTCCGCCTACAGGGAGGTTGGCATGTCCGCTTGCAGAGTTCGGGCTTTCCCGGAACACGGTGGCTAGGGCGATCAGGTCCGACCGGCCGCCGCAGTACAAGCCGCGGCCGCCGGTACCTGACTCGGCGTGGTCGCGGGTGGAGCCCGCGGTGCGGGCGCTGCTGGCCGAGCACCCGAAGATGCCCGCGACCGTGCTTGCCGAGCGGGTGAGCTGGTCCGGGTCGGTGACCTGGTTCCGGGAGAACGTCGCGCGTCTGCGGCCGCGGTACCTGCCGGTGGACCCGGCCGACCGGCTCGCCCATGCCCCCGGGGAGCAGGTCCAGTGCGACCTGTGGTTCCCGCCGGTCAAGGTCCCCGTGGGTCCGGGCCAGGCGGCGTCGTTGCCGGTGCTGGTCATGGCCGCGGCCCACTCACGGTTCCTGGCCGCGATGATGCTGCCCTCGCGGACGACCGCAGACCTCCTCGCGGGGATGTGGCACCTGCTGAGCTCGCAGCTGGGCGCGGTCCCGCGGGCGCTGTTGTGGGACAACGAGGCCGGCATCGGCCGCAGCGGGCGCCTGGCCCAGGGCGTCGCGGGGTTCTGCGGGACGCTCGCGACCCGGCTCGTCCAGGCCCGCCCCTACGACCCCGAGACCAAGGGCATCGTCGAACGGGCCAACGGCTACCTCGAGACCTCGTTCCTGCCCGGCCGGACCTTCGCCTCACCGGCCGACTTCAACACCCAGCTCCAGGAATGGTTGCCGCGGGCCAACGCCCGGACCGTCCGGGCCCTGGGCGCCCGCCCGGTCGACCTCGTGGCGGCGGACCGGGCCGCGATGCTCCCCCTGCCGCCCCTCGCGCCGGACGTGGGAGCGCGGTGGGTGACCCGGCTGGGCCGGGACTACTACGTCCGGGCCGGGGCTAACGACTACTCCGTCGACCCGGCCGTCATCGGCCGCCTCGTCGAGGTCTCCCTGGACCTCGACCGCGTCGAGGTCACCTGCGAGGGGCAGGTCGTCGCCGACCACGCCCGCTCCTGGACGAGAGGTCTCACGGTGACCGACCCGGGTCATGTCGCCACCGCCAAGGTGCTGCGCCAGCGCTTCCTGACGCCAGGTCCAGCCCCAGACGTCGAGGCTGATCTGGCCCGGGACCTGTCGGTCTACGACGTCGCGTTCGGCGTCACCGGCCTGGACGGGCAGGTGGCCTGATGACCACCCCCAAGGAGACCGTCAAGGAGCTGGACTACTACACCCGGGCCCTCAAGGCCCCGCGGATCCGGCAGGCCGCCACCCAGCTGGCCGAGCAGGCCCGCGCGGAGGGCTGGACCCACGAGGACTACCTCGCCGCCGTCCTGGCCCGCGAGGTCGCCGCCCGGGAAGCCTCCGGCGCCAGCATCCGCACCCGCGCCGCCGGGTTCCCCGCCAGGAAGACGCTCACCGACTTCAACTTCGACCACCAACCAGCCGCCGACCGCGGCCAGATCCACCGCCTCGGCGCCGGGGCCTACCTCGCCGAGGCCGGCAACATCGTCCTGCTCGGCCCGCCCGGCACCGGCAAGACCCACCTGGCCACCGCCCTGGGCATCACCGCCGCCGAGCACGGCACCCGTGTCCTGTTCGACACCGCCACCGGCTGGGTCACCCGCCTCTCTGCCGCCCACGCCCTGGGCAAGCTGCCCGCCGAGCTACGCCGGCTACGCCGCTACGGCCTGCTCGTCATCGACGAGGTCGGCTACCTGCCCTTCGAGGCCGAGGCCGCCAACCTCTTCTTCCAGCTCGTCGCCTCCCGCTACGAACACGCCTCGATCATCCTGACCTCCAACCTGCCCTTCTCCCGCTGGGGCGAGGTCTTCGGCGACCAGGCCGTCGCCGCCGCCATGATCGACCGCATCGTCCACCACGCCGAAGTCATCACCCTCAAGGGCACCAGCTACCGACTCCGGCACACCGAGATCGACACACTGCCCTCCGCCGCCGCGGAGAACCAGGCACACTAACCCCACAACGACGTGGCTCACTTTTCGACCGTCGGAACTGGCTCACTTTTCGACCGTCGCTGACACGGGGTCACTGACCGGGCTCGCACCGGGGGCGCGGAGTGGCCGGTCCATGCCTGTTCGGGTCGAGCCATAGCGTGGTGGTTGACTTGCCGTCGTCAGACGAACGGCGTCGAGCCGGTCGCCGTGAACGGCCCGAACGAAAGCTGTTATTGGCGGATTCCGCGATGAGCAGCGTTCCCACGAGGAGCAGCGATGACCGACGACGACCCACTGGTGAACTCCGCACTTGACGCCCGGTTCCGGGCAGCACATCGAGCTCTACGGGAACTGGCCCCACCTAAGACGGTTGCGGTTGCGGATGACGCTTATCTACCGGACATCATCGAGGACCTTGAGAACCTGGCGCGTGTAGCTCAAGAAACCGCCGCCGCACACGTCGGCCCCACCTTCCGATGGACAGGCCCGCAGTCAACAGCCGACCCGTGGGCATCGGTCATTCTTCAGGTGGACCTCGACAGCCACTTCGACGACGATCCCCCCGACGTTTCCCACGTCGGCGAGTGGGAGAACTGCGCTCTCGCCCGCGCCGGTAGTGCCTACAGGAGTGAGTGTGACTGGGACTTCTCGCCTGGCCCGGCCGGAATCTGGCTGTTGTTCGTGGCGCCTTACTCCTCATTTGGGAGTAGTGGGCAGATGCACTTAAGTGGAACTCTTGCCGGGTTCGCGATCCTTCACGATCGGGACGAGGACGGCGAGTACGAGTCGCTGGCGCACCTTTGGACGGCACGTGCGTGGCGGCGCCGTGGTGTCGGAACAAGTCTCGTTCGACAGGCGCGGGAACGGTTCCCGGTGAGCCGAGTCGAAAACCCGGCTACCGAGGGGGGTCGTCTGCTGCTCGAGGCGTGTGCTTCCGACTTGCTGGAACAGTCCACCTAAGCGCACTCGTGTAAAGGCGGTAGCGACCAACTCGACATCACGGATTCCTCATCAGCCGCTCACTTGCCGCAACGCCTGTCAGCGACGATCGAAAAGTGAGCCGGTTCCGACGGGGCACTTTTCGACCGTCGCCGACAACGCCGACAAAGCGACTGAGTGACCACCAGTTAGCTATCCATCAGCGCCCGCCGCCACCGCGTGAAGAGTGCGCTCCGCGGCACGATTCGCGTCATACCGACAGGGCTGCTTCGCCGCGGAGATTGATCCAGGCCGATATCCCGCTTGGACCCGCCGACACGCTTTGGAGTTGGCGGGCAAGGCATGCAGGCCGAGGCCGATTCGAGTTGCTCGAAGTAGTCGACGAGCCCCGAGACCGAGGCCCCTCTTCGGGGCCTTCAAGCGGTTGAGCAGTCCGCAACCCATGTGGGCCCGCTGCTCGGTGTTGGCCCGGGCGATAGAGCGACGGTCGCGACCACAGCCGCATTGAAAGCCACCTGCTGGCGCAATCGTGATCGGTTGAGCTACTAGCCGAGACGCATCAGCCGGGTGACCGGCTGGGTGACTTCGGCCGTCATGCCGGATCTATGAGGTGAGACGACGTTGAGGTGGCCCACCGCTACGTTGTGACCGAGTACCGTCACTTAAGGAAGCCCAATGCCCGAAGACAGAACCACCAGACCTACTCAGGTCAGCACTGGCAACTCTGGTCGTGGACCAGGTTTCGTGACCTACACCAGGGATACGTTCACGAAACTGAACTGGCAACACAACATCATGGTCCTGGTCGGCAACGGGTTCGATATCCAGGTCCTGCATGACTACGAACAACCCGTCGACTCCCGCTACGAGCCCTTCTACCACCATCTGAAGATGCGGGGCTTTGACCCCAGTAATCAACTCCTAAAGCATATGGATGAGGAGTTAAGGAACGGTCGGAAGAACTGGAGCGACATCGAGGCGGCAGTCGCCGCCGCCGTCAACACGGGGCGGCCTAGGTCCTGCACGCATCTTCGACGACTTGCGTCCTATGCAAGCGGAGTTCGCTGGTTTCCTTCAAGGTGTGGTCCCCAACGCCCTCCTGAGCCGGCTCGGCGAAGACGCCGTTACGAATAGATGGAGCATGAAGAGTCTTTCGGAATTTCTCCACGACATCACAGATCCTGAGGAGTTCAAGGAAATGAAGTTCCCAATGGAGACGGGAACTCATTATCATCTCTTCAACTTCCTGTTCGTGAATTTTAACTACACGACGTTGCTGGATAATTACGTATTTCTCGACCAACTCCAGTTCAAGCCTCGCAAGTACAGCACAGTGGACACCAATTTCACCTTCCGCAACGATCCGCGTGGCCACTTGCACGCGAGCAACGCGACGGACGCGGGCCAGTCCGGCTACGTGCTCACCGACGTCGTGCATCCACACGGCATCCTCAGCACTCCCCGTTCCCTGCTCTTCGGTATCGATGCCGACGACGACTACGACAAGACACAGAACCACTACAACGAACTCAGGAAGCCGTACTGGGCGCAAAGCAATGTCCTATTCAAAAGTCACTTCGCCCAGACGGAATTGTTTATCATTTTCGGATGTTCACTGGGGGACAGTGACGGGTGGTGGTGGCGGAGCGTTGCTAGGGCCATCGCGGGTGGCAGAGCCGAGCTGATCATTTATCGGCGTCAGGACTCGGACGGCCACACCGTCGAGTCGGTCCAAGCACGATTCCTCGAGGCTGCAGGGGTGGATATTCGAGACCCTGCCCGGGCGGACATTGAGCGCAGGATCCACGTGATCATCTACGACGACTCCACACCCCGCGTCTTCCTCAATACCAGTCGCGAGCCTGTTTGAGCTCGGCGGAGCGATGCACGCGATCGACCTTGCTGATGCAGCCATCGACCTGGGCTCTGCCAACTACTGCGGTGAGCGGCATTGTGTGTACTCGAGCCGGCCGGCGGACAGTTACCCGTGCCGTTTAGCTCGCTCGACGGCGGTGTCTATAGCGGCTCTTCGCAGTTGACGGTGTAGCGGTGGTGGGCGCGTCGGTCGCCGGATAGGGGTCGAGGTCTTCCGATGATGGGAGTTCTGACGCTGCCCATCTGGAAGACCTCGACGTGCCCGACGCTACCT
>NZ_BAABBA010000052.1:0-5371 GCF_039537705.1 Georgenia daeguensis | reverse complement strand
GTGCACAGCACTATGGAATAACAAGCCGATCGTGCACACGGGTACGGACACGCCGGGCGATCAAACTTCTGTGCACACTGCCTCGAACGTGCAGGTCACCTGTGCAGACGACTTCGGACATTCACACTCGGTGCGCCGTCTCATAAATGATCGTTTCCGGCCACCGCCGGGCGGGCACAGAACCGCGGAAGAGGGCGCGCACACATAGGGCGATCGGACCCTCTGCAGCGCACCTCATTACGCTTACACTGGGAGTTCGCTGCCCCCCTGCGAACCAAAGGCACAGCCGATGACGCCTACTCTGGTGCCTCGCCACCTGTGACGGCCTTGACGATCAGCGGCAGGTACCGACGCACCTGGTCGCGGTCACTCTCCTGCTCCTCCTCAGATAAATCTGCGTACGGAGTGGCTATCTGCGTGGACCAACGCTCGACCAGATCCCGCGGAATGACCAGGGAGCCATCCTCAGCGAGGAGGCACTGCTCGTGCACGTATCGCTGCCAATGCGCCCAGCGCTCGTGCTCGACAGCGGCGAGGCGTTCGAGAAGGGCATCGGACTCAAGAATGGCACGGATGCTAGAACGTGAAGTCATCAGAGGAGTCGCTCCTTCGCGAGGCGCCAGTAGTGTCGGCCCAGCGCCGTAAGCTCACATCCCTTGCTCTCCATCGCTGCATCCCACATGTGGGGACGGCTGGCGCCTACTGGGCGGACCAATCCGACCGACTGGAGCCGCTGGAGGAGTCCGAACCGAGTGGTGTTGATCGGATCCGGCGGTGGCACAGACCCGTCTTCGGCCCCTGTCCGTAGGGGCTCGTAGCTGGGGTCGAGTGGAAACTGTGCGTCAGGTGCCGCGAACAACACCGCGAGCTGTTGGAGGTCTGCAAGTTGGACCGCCGCCGTAGCGGTGCGAAGAGAAACAAACTTCTTTACGTTCGTCTTGAAAACGGGGCGCTGCTTCCAAGGGCCGAGTGACTGGTCTATGTGGGCATACACGCTGCCTGGGGTGACTGCCCCCAGAAGGTTCGCCGCACCACCTTCGAGGGCGTCGACCAACAGGTCCGTGAAGACACCAGATCCCCCGGACTCCATGGCGTACTGCTCGGCGGTCGACGCCGTCAGGATCGTCATGCCGTCCGAGACCAGGGCGACGTCGTGGCTGGCGGTACTTCCGGCCACGCCACTGTGGCAACTGTCGAGGATGATGACCTTGTTCTGCGCCTTGGAGCGGTCTGCCGCAGCAATCAGCTCCGCGAGCGAGAGCCCGTCATCGCCGTCCCGACAGTCACTTGCGCACAAGAATCCGCCCCCAGTGTCCTCGATGTAGCCGTGGCCAGAGAAATAGAACAGCGCGATCTCGGCCTCACCAGCAAATAGGTCGAGAACGGCGTCCTTAAGTTCACGGCGAGAGACGGCACTACTGGGATCGACAGCCGCGAGCAACTGCGGCGTGACAAAGTTAACGGAGCCATCTGCGTTGCGCTCTAGCACGTCTCGGACATTGGTGGCGTCGTTGACCGCTCCATTAAGACAGTTGATGTGCTCGTAGTGGTCAATACCAACGACGAGAGCCTTCCTCATCTCGACGCGCTCACAGAGAGTCGATGAAGTCGCTGATGTTCTTGTCGCTCCACACGTACGTGCTTACCCCCGCCAAGTCGGTGCGGTCGTCGGAGTACGCCCAGATGCCGCGTATGGGTCGTCCCTCCTCTTTGGCACACTCGATTTCCCATTTCTGACCTGACGAGGACAGTGAGTTCTTACTAACAAGGACAATGACCCCGTGAGAGCGGCGAATTCGCGTGCGCACCTTCTCTTTCCATCCAGAGTCGTAGGGCTCCTTCACCGACATGTCGATGAATTCATAGGGCGCGCGCGGACTGAGGGACTGGCCCTTTAGCAAGTCGCGTTGACGCTCGTCCTCGATCGCAAACGCGATAAAAATCGTCTTAGTGTCTGCCATGACGGCCCTCCATGTGTGGTCGTGCGGCTTGCGCCCGTCGCGGACCCTGTGTTCCAGGTCACTGTCAAGGAGTCTACTGACCGGCACCGACATAGAGGCTTGTAGCGCTCCCGTGCGATCCTCATCGACGAAGCCATACAGATAGGAGGTGTATCCAGTGGCTGACCACCTCAGCAAGGAGGGCAGGGCACGAAACATGGCAGCGATACGAGGGAAGGACACCAAACCTGAGCTCGCCCTGCGGGCAGCCCTCCGACACGCCGGAGTTTCCGGGTATCGGCTGCATCGCAAAGACCTTCCGGGGTCCCCGGACGTGGCGTTCATGCGGTGGAAGGTGGCGGTCTTCGTCGACGGGGTGTTCTGGCATGGTCATCCTGACCACTGGAGCCCCGAGCGAGCCGCATCTGAATACTGGCGGGAGAAGATCGAGCGCAACATTCGCCGTGACCGCGAAGCCGACAAGGCCTTGTCGGAGCGGGGCTGGCGCGTTATCAGGGTGTGGGACACAGAGGTCCGGGACGATCTACCGGGGTGCACAGCCAAGGTGTTGGCTGCGCTGCGTGAAGCTGGCAGGCCACTGAACGCCGACGTCCACCCCCGTCCGCCTAGCTAGACGGCTAGGTCAAGAGGCAGGTCGCTGATGTCGCGCAGGCGCTTGCCGCTGATCAAGATGTTGAGCATCGATACCGCCTCGTCGTTGTCGCTGGCCAATACAGCTCTCGTCAGTTCGGGTAGGGCGAAGTGGTAGACGGTGTCGAGGTCTCCGGTGCCGAGAGCGAGCGAGGCAAGCCGGGATGGGGTGGGTTCGGCCGTAACGACCACGATGTGGGGGGTCCGGCCCTTGCGGTTTCGGATCATGTTCAGCGCTTCCGAACGGGCGTTTTGGGCTCTGTCGGACCGTAGCGTCCATTTGCACGACACGATGGCGTGGACGATTGCCCGCTCCTGATTTGCCTTCCGGATGACAGCAAGGCCTGCAGTGTCGTCGTCGACGATGGGGCCGTTCCGGTTGATCACGTCATCGGGCTCGGGCTCACGCAGGATGAGCACATCTGGACTGATCTCGTAGGAGTTTCCGAGTACCGAAGCGAGCATCGGGTTGTGCCGGATGGCCGAGGCGAGGTCGTCGAGGTGCGTGTATGGCTCGTAGCGGGCGATCTGGTACTCAGCTCGTGAGCCGCCCACGTTCTCGATCCTCCAGTTGCCCGGGCGGATCGTCCCGAGTCGGGGGAACGTGCTGCCGAGGAACTCCTGCACGGCCTGTTCGAACAGCTTCCCTGCCCGTTGTCCGTCTAGCTTCCTGGCTACTTCTAGTGCGCCCAACTCGTGCGCCATCCGCAGCGCGATCGACATGCTGGTCTTCTGGTTGCTGTCGGCATTGGACGCCACGCCGTCCGTTGAGAGGGACAGGGTGCTGTCAGCAACAAGCCGCTGGTGGAAGGCCCGTCGGGCAGCGCTGAGCAGCGCCGTCACGCGACGACCTGGAGGCCGCTCTTCGCGCCGAGCAGAGTGGTCTTGATCTGCTCTCCAACAGCTCTAGCGACCGGCGGCGGGAAGGCATTGCCGACCTGCCGGTAGGCGTTGGTCTTCCGGCCCGTGATCTCCCAATCATCGGGGAACCCCTGGATGCGTGCAGCCATCCTGACGGTGAGCCGTGGCATGCCCTTGAAACCGGGCTCCGGTGCTTCCTCGGCAAGGGTCTTGCCGTTGACGCCGAGGGCTTCCCATGCGCGGCGGGCGCGGGTGGGGCCAAGGTCGGGCCCGCCGTGCTTCTTCGAGCCGCCAACGAGGGTCGGCGCGATGGTGTTGGCTCGCGCTGCCCACTCCTCGGCTCCTTCCCAGCCATTAGCGGCCATGAGGTCTCCCAGCGCCTCGCCAACGGTAGGGGCAGGGTCACTGCTGGGTGTTGGCCACTCGAACGGGCGCCCGACGTCCTCGCGGATCGCCACGAATACGACACGTGGGCGGAGCTGCGGGACTCCGAAGTCTGAGGCGTTGAGAAGGTGCCAGTCGGGCCTGTAACCGAGGTCCTTAAGCTGCTGCTCCACCTCGGAACGGTAGGTCTGAAACACCAGGTCCAGAAGACCCCTGACGTTCTCGAGCATCACCGCCTTGGGCCGCAGCGCGTCCACCAGCTCGATGGCACGTGGGAACAGGTCCCGCTCGTCGCTGGCTCCGAGTTGCCGTCCTGCCTTCGAGAACGGGGGGCACGGCACCCCGCCAGCGAGCAGGTCCACACCTTCGTAGCCAGCCGGATCCCACGTCAGGAGGTCCTGCTCGATGACGTTCCATTCCGGCCTGTTAGCCCGCAAGGTGTTACACGCGTGGTGATCGAGCTCGACTGCAGCCAGGTGCTTGAACCCGGCCTGCTCGAGGCCGAGGGCCTGGCCACCGGCTCCGGTGCAAATTTCGACAGACGTCAGCAATGGTGTTCCTCCTGGCTCGGGCCTGAGCCTATCCGGGCGTCGGTGGGCGATCTGGTAGGCCGGGCCGTGCGGCGTCGGCATGATGTCCCTGTGTCAAGCCTTCCTCCTCCCTCTGACAGTGCGATTGCTCCCGATGGAAGACCCTGGTGGAAGCCGCGGACTTGGCCAGGGCGGAATCACGTGATGGGAGGTCAGCACCGGGCTGCTGCCTACCTCTGGTTCCAGAAGGATCTGGGGGATTCCTTCAGCATGCGCGAGCTTCGTGAGGCACTCGGAGAGGGGATGCAGCCCGAGGACGCCGAACACCTCAACCGGCGGCTACGTCAGCTCCGCAAGCACGGCTGGCGGTTCGACTCGTACAAGGATCGTCAGGGTCAGCCCACGGACTCCTACCTTCTGGTCGAGAAGGGCGCGCGTACGTGGCTCGGCGAGCGGCGGCAACCGGATGGGGTCTCTGCCGGAGTGCGGCGTCAGGTACTCGATCGCGACGGCAACCGCTGTGTCGTCTGTGGGGTTGGCGCAGGCGAGCCGTATCCAGAGGATCCGGACTCGTATGCCCGGATGACCATCGGCCACCGCCAGGCAGGTGCTCGTCTGGCTGACGCTGGACCCGACAACCTGCAGACGGAATGCGCCCGGTGCAATGAACCCTCTGGAGATGTAATCCCAGATCCTGAGACATCGGCCGCGGTGATGGCTTCTGTACGTCGCCTCGGCGCCAAGGACCGGAGCGCCCTACTTTCGTGGCTTGAGACCGGACGTCGGCAAAGGTCTCCGCTCGACCTCGTTTATGACAGGGTGCGCAGGCTCAGCGAGTCGGAACGGGCGGCGGTCGCTGAGCGGCTACGGGAGGGGCTCTAGGGCGTGTCTCCCATATGTTGAGTGAGGCTCGCGGCAGTCTGGTCGGGTGAGGTCGACGGGTTCGCGGTATCGGGTGTTCACGGATGAGCAGTGGGAGCGGATCGAGCCGCTGCTTCCCTCGAA
>NZ_BAABBA010000051.1:0-5525 GCF_039537705.1 Georgenia daeguensis | reverse complement strand
AATGGGTGTTCGGCGGTGTCCTACTCTCCCACACAGTCTCCCGTGCAGTACCATCGGCGCTGAGGGGCTTAGCTTCCGGGTTCGGAATGGGACCGGGCGTTTCCCCCTCGCTATGACCGCCGTAACTCTATGGAGATATCCGGCCGACCAGCCCCGGCCTGGTGTCAGGCGGGGTGGTCTCGGGGCGTATCCCGGGAACCGCACAGTGGACGCGAAACAATTCTTTGACGTAAAAGTGTTGTGGTAAGTTGTCGGCCAATTAGTACCGGTCAGCTCCACGCGTTGCCGCGCTTCCACGTCCGGCCTATCAACCCAGTGGTCTGCTGGGGGCCTTCCCACCTCGAGGGTGGTGGAAACCTCATCTTGAAGCAGGCTTCCCGCTTAGATGCTTTCAGCGGTTATCCCTTCCGAACGTAGCCAACCAGCCATGCTCCTGGCGGAACAACTGGCACACCAGAGGTTCGTCCGTCCCGGTCCTCTCGTACTAGGGACAGCCCTTCTCAAGTTTCCTGCGCGCGCAGCGGATAGGGACCGAACTGTCTCACGACGTTCTAAACCCAGCTCGCGTACCGCTTTAATGGGCGAACAGCCCAACCCTTGGGACCTACTCCAGCCCCAGGATGCGACGAGCCGACATCGAGGTGCCAAACCATGCCGTCGATATGGACTCTTGGGCAAGATCAGCCTGTTATCCCCGGGGTACCTTTTATCCGTTGAGCGACGGCGCTTCCACAAGCCACCGCCGGATCACTAGTTCCGACTTTCGTCCCTGCTCGACCTGTCAGTCTCGCAGTCAAGCTCCCTTGTGCACTTGCACTCGACACCTGATTGCCAACCAGGCTGAGGGAACCTTTGAGCGCCTCCGTTACATTTTAGGAGGCAACCGCCCCAGTTAAACTACCCACCAGGCACTGTCCCTGGTCCGGATCACGGACCGAGGTTAGATGTGCAGTACGACCAGAGTGGTATTTCAACGATGACTCCACACTCACTGGCGTGAATGCTTCACAGTCTCCCACCTATCCTACACAAGCCGTACCGAACACCAATACCAAGCTATAGTAAAGGTCCCGGGGTCTTTCCGTCCTGCTGCGCGTAACGAGCATCTTTACTCGTAGTGCAATTTCGCCGAGTTCGCGGTTGAGACAGTGGAGAAGTCGTTACGCCATTCGTGCAGGTCGGAACTTACCCGACAAGGAATTTCGCTACCTTAGGATGGTTATAGTTACCACCGCCGTTTACTGGGGCTTAAATTCTGAGCTTCGCCTTGCGGCTGACCCGTCCTCTTAACCTTCCAGCACCGGGCAGGCGTCAGTCCGTATACATCGTCTTGCGACTTCGCACGGACCTGTGTTTTTAGTAAACAGTCGCTTCTCCCTGGTCTCTGCGGCCCGGAAGGGCTAGCCAGCTAGTGGCCTCACCCCCCAGGCCCCCCTTCTCCCGAAGTTACGGGGGCATTTTGCCGAGTTCCTTAACCACGATTCTCTCGATCGCCTTGGTATTCTCTACCTGACCACCTGAGTCGGTTTAGGGTACGGGCGGCTAGTCCCTCGCGTCGAGGCTTTTCTTGGCAGCATAGGATCACCCTGCTTCCCCCGTACGGGGTCACTGTCGGACCTGAGGCTTGTGTGGGGTGCGGATTTGCCTGCACCCCGCCCTGCATCCTTAGACGTGCATTGCCATTAAGCACGCGGTGGCTACCTGTCTGCGTCACCCCTGTTAACACGCTTACCTACTACCGGATCGGGTCCCACGCGCGGGCCGCCGGTGCCTCCCGAAGGAGACGGTGGCGACCGTTGGGTGGTTAGCATCACCGGGCTCGGTATGGTCGGTCCTTCGCCGGTACGGGAATATCAACCCGTTGTCCATCGACTACGCCTGTCGGCCTCGCCTTAGGTCCCGACTTACCCAGGGCGGATTAACCTGGCCCTGGAACCCTTGGTCATTCGGCGGACGGGTTTCTCACCCGTCATTCGCTACTCATGCCTGCATTCTCACTCGTGTGGGATCCACCACTGGGTCACCCCGCAGCTTCACCTCCCACACGACGCTCCCCTACCCATCCACGCCCCTGAACACCCCTCAAAGGGGGCGCTGGGGTCATGCGCGGATGCCACGGCTTCGGCGGTGTGCTTGAGCCCCGCTAAATTGTCGGCGCAGAATCACTTGACCAGTGAGCTATTACGCACTCTTTCAAGGGTGGCTGCTTCTAAGCCAACCTCCTGGTTGTCTGTGCAACTCCACATCCTTTCCCACTTAGCACACGCTTGGGGGCCTTAGCCGGTGGTCTGGGCTGTTTCCCTCTCGACCACGAACCTTATCGCCCGCAGTCTCACTGCCATGCTCTCACTTACCGGCATTCGGAGTTTGGTTGACGTCAGTAACCTTGTAGGGCCCATCGGCCATCCAGTAGCTCTACCTCCGGCAAGAAACACATGACGCTGCACCTAAATGCATTTCGGGGAGAACCAGCTATCACGGAGTTTGATTGGCCTTTCACCCCTACCCACAGGTCATCCCCTCAGTTTTCAACCTAAGTGGGTTCGGTCCTCCACACGCTCTTACACGTGCTTCAACCTGCCCATGGGTAGATCACTCCGCTTCGGGTCTAGAGCACGCGACTCAATCGCCCTGTTCGGACTCGCTTTCGCTACGGCTTCCCCACCCGGGTTAACCTCGCCACATGCCACTAACTCGCAGGCTCATTCTTCAAAAGGCACGCCGTCACCCCAGCTATGGAGGCTCCGACGGATTGTAAGCATCCGGTTTCAGGTACTATTTCACTCCCCTCCCGGGGTACTTTTCACCTTTCCCTCACGGTACTAGTCCGCTATCGGTCACCAGGTAGTATTTAGGCTTACCAAGTGGTCTTGGCAGATTCACACGGGATTTCACGGGCCCCGTGCTACTCGGGATACCTGCAAGGAGGTCACGACGTTTCGTCTACGGGGGTCTCACCCACTCTGCCCGGCCTTCCCAGACCGTTCGACTACACCGCGACTTTCTCACTCCCCACCAGACCGGCAGATCTGGCAAGCAGGTCCCACGACCCCGAGGGTGCAACGCCCGCCGGCTATCACACACCCCCGGTTTAGCCTCATCCGCTTTCGCTCGCCACTACTCACGGAATATCTCTTCCTGTGGGTACTGAGATGTTTCACTTCCCCACGTTCCCCCCACACGCCCTATATATTCAGGCGCGGGTAACCAGACATGACTCTGGCCGGGTTTCCCCATTCGGACACCCTCGGATCACAGCTCGTTTGCCAGCTCCCCGAGGCTTATCGCAGGCTACAACGTCCTTCATCGGCTCCTGGTGCCAAGGCATCCACCGAATGCTCTTAAAAACTTGACCACAAAAGATCAAAGATGCTCGCGTCCACTGTACAGTTCTCAAGCTACGCACCGACACCCCCCACCCCCCACCCCGCACAGGGACAGATCGGGAAGGCACGGCCACCAGAGCAGAACAACACCCGACCCCACCCGACCCCGAAAAGGGGCCCCGCGGCGCCGAGGGCCTGTTCCCTCAGGACCCAACAGCATGCACAAGTCCTTGACGTTCCACCCGTGAGCGAACCACCCCGGACACGTTCGGCCCGGGCGCGGCCACCAGGCGCCACCATCACCCTCACGAAGGAGGAGCGGCACCGAATGAGCTCCTTAGAAAGGAGGTGATCCAGCCGCACCTTCCGGTACGGCTACCTTGTTACGACTTCGTCCCAATCGCCAGTCCCACCTTCGACGGCTCCCCCCACAAGGGTTGGGCCACCGGCTTCGGGTGTTACCGACTTTCGTGACGTGACGGGCGGTGTGTACAAGGCCCGAGAACGTATTCACCGCAGCGTTGCTGATCTGCGATTACTAGCGACTCCGACTTCATGGGGTCGAGTTGCAGACCCCAATCCGAACTGAGACCGGCTTTTTGGGATTCGCTCCACCTTACGGCATCGCAGCCCTTTGTACCGGCCATTGTAGCATGCGTGAAGCCCAAGACATAAGGGGCATGATGATTTGACGTCGTCCCCACCTTCCTCCGAGTTGACCCCGGCAGTCTCCCATGAGTCCCCGGCATAACCCGCTGGCAACACAGGACAAGGGTTGCGCTCGTTGCGGGACTTAACCCAACATCTCACGACACGAGCTGACGACAACCATGCACCACCTGTACACCGACCTTGCGGGGCGCCCATCTCTGGACGTTTCCGGTGTATGTCAAGCCTTGGTAAGGTTCTTCGCGTTGCATCGAATTAATCCGCATGCTCCGCCGCTTGTGCGGGCCCCCGTCAATTCCTTTGAGTTTTAGCCTTGCGGCCGTACTCCCCAGGCGGGGCACTTAATGCGTTAGCTGCGGCACGGAACCCGTGGAATGGGTCCCACACCTAGTGCCCAACGTTTACGGCATGGACTACCAGGGTATCTAATCCTGTTCGCTCCCCATGCTTTCGCTCCTCAGCGTCAGTAACGGCCCAGAGACCCGCCTTCGCCACCGGTGTTCCTCCTGATATCTGCGCATTCCACCGCTACACCAGGAATTCCAGTCTCCCCTACCGCACTCTAGTCTGCCCGTACCCACTGCAGGCGCGAGGTTGAGCCTCGCGTTTTCACAGCAGACGCGACAAACCGCCTACGAGCTCTTTACGCCCAATAATTCCGGACAACGCTTGCGCCCTACGTATTACCGCGGCTGCTGGCACGTAGTTAGCCGGCGCTTCTTCTGCAGGTACCGTCAACCCGAAGGCCTTCTCCCCTGCTGAAAGAGGTTTACAACCCGAAGGCCGTCATCCCTCACGCGGCGTCGCTGCATCAGGCTTGCGCCCATTGTGCAATATTCCCCACTGCTGCCTCCCGTAGGAGTCTGGGCCGTGTCTCAGTCCCAGTGTGGCCGGTCACCCTCTCAGGCCGGCTACCCGTCGTCGCCTTGGTAGGCCATCACCCCACCAACAAGCTGATAGGCCGCGAGCCCATCCCCAACCGACACAGTCTTTCCACACCCCACCATGCGGCAGGGCGTCATATCCGGTATTAGCCACGATTTCCCGAGGTTATCCCGAAGTCAGGGGCAGGTTGCTCACGTGTTACTCACCCGTTCGCCACTAATCAGACCCAGCAAGCTGGGCCCTCATCGTTCGACTTGCATGTGTTAAGCACGCCGCCAGCGTTCGTCCTGAGCCAGGATCAAACTCTCCGTGAAAAACAAACGCCGCACCAACCCCACAAGGGCCGGCCCGACAATCCATAACGGAGAACCCCCACCCACCCCCAGAAGGAGCAGACAGGAGCCAATCCAGGCATCACACCCGACCCCGACGAGGCAGGACCAGGCGCGTATACCAAAACAAAACAAACAACCCCAGGCACCACCACCAGACCAGCCAAGACGACCAGCCCAAGAAGCGACACCCAGAATCAAATGGCATCAAAAACTTGGCACACTGTTGAGTTCTCAAAGAACAGACACACACCAGCAAGACCCGGGAAACCCACTCCCGAACCCCCACCGGGGCAACCTCTCTAACTTAACC
>NZ_BAABBA010000050.1:0-5906 GCF_039537705.1 Georgenia daeguensis | reverse complement strand
ATTCCGCGCGACCCGCACGACGTCGTCGCGGAACTCCTTGGGGTATGGCTTAGGCACGGTGCACATCCTTCCAGTGGCACCCTGCGGCACCACAGATCAGATGTCACCTATCCGTGCAGCAGACCCTTCTTCGAGGGACACGCGCCGTGAAATCCGGCACACGGGTGAGGTGCTCACGATGAGCTACTACTGGTTCCGCGGCGACTACACCATCAGTCTCGACGATCCCGGATACGGCGTTCTCGAAGTAAGTCACGACGGCACGGGGTGGTACGTGAGGTTGACCGGCAAGCGCCTGGGCCGGTTCCCTGCGGCTCTCACGTTTCGTGCGCTCGGCGCCGAGGACAATGAGATGGAGCAGCGGCTCCTGCCGCAGCGGCTGTCAGTTGCGGAGGCTCGCGAACTGCTCCCGGCACTTCAACTGGGCATCATTGCCGCAGCCTCTGGTTCGGAAAAGTTCGAGCGCCTCTTCCCGGATGCTGAGGGGCCACCACAGGGTCCGATTTGAGTCGACTGCGGTGCGGGCTCACTCACATACCCGGAGACCGAGACGTTCTGCGGTGCGTGTCTCGAGAACGGGCACACACCGTTCGGGAGTGACGCGACCTGGGCGGAGGCTGGCCAAAGGTATGAGGTCGAATGGGCATCCTGGGTGCGCCAGCACCCGATCAGCTAGGCAAATCGCAGCGGAGTAACGCCGGTCCGTGCCCCCCTTGAGGGGCCACTTACTAGGTGAATCTGTCGAAGCCGGAAGGCGCGTGGAGCATCCTGGTGGCAACCGAAGGGAGCGCAGCGACCGGAGGGCGGCAGCTTTTGGTGAGTCGCCCGCGCCGGTAGATCCGGTCGTTGGGCGAGGTGATGGAGGTGAGCAAGAGCGCTCGAACGGAGCTCCGCGCCGGCTCCTTCTGTCCAACTGGTCGTCAGAAGGAAGGCTGAGCCCGCCGAGGTTCAGTCTCCGACGATGGATCTCAGCACCCGCTGGGGAGTGGGTTGTTAGTTGGGCTTCTCTGCGAGCCAGATCGCATGATCAATCTCCCAGGGGGTGTACGTCCGGGAAGCATCGCTAAGATTCTTGGCTACTTGACGGATCAAGCTCAGAGCACTTCCAGGTTCTCCGGTGAATCCGCGTCGCCTGAGCCAGCGCATGACCATTCGGTCCGGCTTCACGCCTTGGTCATCCCCTACGAGCATCCAGAAATAGCTGCGTCGGATGCCGTACTGCCCCTCGCCCGGTACTTCAGCGAGTGAGACGTTTACGGCGTCGTAAATGTCGCCGCCGCTGGCGATCCCCTGCGCAATGTTGAGGGTTGTGACGTTGTGGTCCACCAGGACCTGAGCGAACCGCCTGGCTGCCTCAGCTTTGAGGATTCCGCTTCGCGTCGACGTCCGTTGCCGATTGGTCTGCGCCAAGAGCGCGTCGGTATCAGGGTAGTGCGCAAGGAATGTTGTGAGTGGTACGGCATCCGCCGTGGGGACTTCAGCCAGGGGGGCGACTGGTATCTGATCGGTAAGAGTCAGGGCAACATTCCGTACTAAGGGCGTAACGACGTCGTCGTAGTCCGAACCTATCGACCAGACGGCGTCGAGGACGCAGTACGTGAGACTCGTCCAACCCACGGTTCGGGGTTGGGGCTCTAGGGCGCGAATGTCGGCTGTTAGGGAATCGATGTCGATAGTCACTGTAGGACACTATCGAAGGCCCTCGGTCGTAGCTTCCGATGCCATGTAATGCGTATCGCCACCCTCCGCGTGGCACGTTCACTCGGCCAATAGTCGAGCAATTGCTTGCTGGAGGTCGATGCACTCAGTATTGGCGATCGGTCGCTCGTCGGACTCCTCGCCGGCCGGCGCAGCCTGGGCGACGCAGTCCCCTAGGGCGTGTCTCCCAATTGCTTCATGCGTTCCGGTGTCGTCGAGGACCTCGTGAAAGCGCCTGATCGGCCGCTACCGCGACGCCATAGTTCTCGGGCTTGCAGCGGCGAGGCGGTGAATCATCAACACCGCGAGCGGGAGCAGGCCGGCGTACAGAATCTGTGAACGCGGCAAGGACGTGTCGACGAGGCCGAAGCCGGTGCCGAGCCAGCTGTAGGCGACGGTGGTGACCAGGGCGGTGCCGATCGCCTCGGCCAGGATGACTGCGGCGGCCATTCGATCTTGGGAGATCCCGTCGCCCGGCTGCGGCGGGGTGAAACAGCGGCCGAGCAGGTCGGGATAGATCATGCCCATGCCGAGTCCGAGGACGCCCGCCCCGGCGAGAAGTCCCACCCAGGCATGCCCCTGCGTACTGGCGAGCAAAGTCGTACCCAGGAGTATCGCAATCGCTATGGCGACTGCTGCGCCACCGGTGAGCACCCGCCGTCGGAAACCGTCCCTCGTCGCGGGATGCGCACCGCACCACAGGCCGAGAATGGCCCACACGAAAGCTGGCGCGGCGATGATGAAGCCGTACCGATGCGCCTCGAGGCCAAAGGCGTCGTGAGCGACGACCGACAAAACCAGTGCTGCACCGAAGTAGACCCCCGTGGTGACGAAAAGCGCGGACAGCGCCGCCGGACGACCTGTGGCCCCCCGGAGCGAGCCCGCTGGCAGCAGCGCGCGTGCCGCCCAGAGCATGAGCAGGCCGCCGGCGGCGATCCCCAGGCCCGACCACACCCCGGCCGGGACCGACAGAACCAGGGCCCCTGTCGCGAGGACGATGGCCCATGCCCACGGTGCCTTCTCGGGTGCCTCGTCGTCCGAGCGGGGCGGCATGTAGTAAGCGATCATCATCCGCACCAACAGCAGCACGGGGAGGAAGGCGACCATCGCCCACCGCCATCCGAAAGCCGAGGAGATGGACGCCGCGTAGGCGGGACCGACCAAAGATGAGACCACCCAGACGCCAGACATGCCGGCCAGCACAAGCTGCCGGTGTCTCGGTGGGAGACCCCGCGCCACGGCGC
This sequence comes from Georgenia daeguensis, assembly GCF_039537705.1. NCBI lineage: Bacteria > Bacillati > Actinomycetota > Actinomycetes > Allobogoriellales > Allobogoriellaceae > Georgenia > Georgenia daeguensis. The sequence goes on along the minus strand of NZ_BAABBA010000050.1, from coordinate 2,964 downwards.
CCATCGACACAGTGGCCAACCCACCAGCCGCCAACGCGCGGATGACCGTGCCGGAGATGAAGGCCTGCATCGACAGCGCCAGCGCACAAACAACCGCTCCGACGACCGTCACGAGGGTCAGGGCCAGCATCAGCGGACCGATGCGAAACCTGGACAGCAACCAACCGCCCAACGGCATCGTCAGGAACATCGCCGCCTGGGAGGACGCGTTCAGCACCCCGTACAGATGGGCACCGTCCAGCTCGGCCGCCACAAGGGGCATGACCGTCTGCGAGAGGAATGACTGCATGCCCGCCAGCAATTCCACCGCCAGCAGCGACACCGCCAGCATGAATACTGGCGTTTGCCCGCGACCGACAATGATTCGCACCTTACGGAGCCTAGGCCCGCATGACAGGCGACCTTTCTACGACGCGCACCGTCGGCGCCGTCTACCACAGAACTTCCGACTCCTCGGAGGACATCCAACGCATGCTGAAGAGCAACTCTCATTTCCCATCAACGACGTCGTCGAAGCCTTTGTCTCGCCATCGCCGCTACACGAGGACGCACACCGAGCACCAACACGCCCCCGCCACATACCACCCAATGCCACACGCGTACCGACAGTGAGGCCACAACCCCGGAAGCCATGAGACCTACACGATCATCGCGGCCCGCGTAATGCTTTCAGCCAGATGGTGACGGCGCGCAGGACCACGCCGCCGCGGTAGGTCAGGGCGAGCTTGTCGTAGCGGGTAGCCAGGGCCCGCCACTGCTTGAAGACGTTGAAGGAGCGCTCGACAACGTTGCGCCGTCTGTACGCAACGGTGTCGTACGTGACCGGACGTCCGCCCCTGGACCCGCGGCGCTTGCGGTTGGCGACCTGGTCCGAGCGCTCGGGGATGACGGCCTGGATGCCGCGACGGCGCAGCAGCGCCCGGTTCGCCTTCGAGGAGTAGGCCTTGTCGGCCAGCGCCCGCACCGGTGTGGTCCGGGCCCGTCCGGAGCCGAGCCGGGGTACGTGCAGGGAGTTGATGACGTGCTCGAACATCGGGGAGTCTCCGCCCTGCCCGGGCCCGAGAAGCATCACCAGCGGGCGCATGTTCCCGTCGCACAGGTGATGGATCTTCGTGCTCAGGCCGCCGCGGGAGCGGCCGATGGCGTGGTCAGGCGGCTCCTCGAGCAGTTTCATGTAGTTCGACGGGTCCCCCTGTGTCCCTGGGGAGGTTCGTGGCGTGCTGGTGGGCACGGTTGATCGTCGAGTCGATCGACACCTCCCAGTCGATCAGCCCGGCCGCGTCGGCGCGGGTGAGCAGCGTGGTGAGGACCTTGTCCCAGGTCCCGTCACCGCTGAAGCGGCGGTGGCGCTTCCACACCTCTGCCACGGCCCGAACCGCTCGGGCAAGTCACGCCACGGGATACCGGCCCGGTAGCGGTAGATGATGCCCTCGACCACCGTGCGGTGCTCCCGGAACGGCCGGCCGCGCCGACGCCCCGGGGCCGGCATCAACGGGGCGATCAGCTCCCACTCGGCGTCGGTTAACACAGCAGCTCGCGACACCGCCGAAGCGTTTCAGCACGGCGGCTCAACTATTGGGAGACACGCCCTAGCACGGCAGTGAGCTGGATTGCCAGGGCTGCCCGTACCTCGGTGGAAGTGGGGTTCGGCCCCGTTGGGTCATCCATGTTCTGTGGCGAATCGCACGCGGTTGCCGCAAGCTCTGCACTGGTAGCGCCGGCCTCTCGCGCCTCGGCACACGCCTTGGCGGTATCTACAGCGTCGGTGTCGTCACTAACGACGATGTTGGAGAACAGTGCGAAGGCGATCAAGCCGACCGCGAGCCCGACCACCGTGCGGCGATGCCCGGCGCGCCTCGAACTATTGCGGGGTGGCAGTCCTGCCATAGTCAAACCGCCAGTAAAGGATCCTCCACTGCGGCCCGGCGAATCTCAGTCGGGGCGGGGTAGACGCACCGCCAGCGCTCCCTCGTAGTGTCGCTGGCTAGTGCCAAGGGGCGGCCGCCCACCAGACCGTCGCAATGGGGTACAGCCCAACTCAACAGCCCAAGACAGCAGTTTTGCCTGTTGCGTAGAGCCCACTTCTAACGCTTCTGCGACAGATACGTGCAAGGGTCCAGACATGACGCAACAGACCGGGCAGCGGATCGGGTACGCGCGGGTATCAAGCACCGACCAGAACCTCGCCCGGCAGATCGCCACGCTCGGCAAAGTGCACCGGCTGTTCGAGGAGAAGCAGTCCGGCGCTCGGCGCGACGGTCGCACCGCACTGGCGGAGATGATCACCTACGCCTGCGAGGGGGACACCGTCGTGGTCGCCTCGATGGACCGACTCGCACGTTCGGTCGTGGACCTGAACCAGATAGTGGGTGAGTTGGTCGCCAAGGGCGTAGTCGTTGAGTTCCTCGACGAGCGGGTCGCCTTCCGGCCGGGCGCCACCGACGCCTTCGCGGAGTTCCAAATAAACATCATGGCGTCCTTCGCCCAGCTGGAGAAGGCCATCGCCAAGGAACGGCAGGCCGAAGGCATCCGCGCCGCAAAGGCGCGAGGCGTCTACACCGGCAGAGCACCCAAACTGACCGCCGAGGACCTGACCAACGCTCGCGAGTGGATCGAGGCCGGCGTACCCAAGGCCCAGGTCGCACGCCGGCTCGGCGTTGACCGATCGACCCTCTACCGCGCCCTACCGCTCGCGCCCACGCAGGCGATTTCGGACGCTGGTGCGGCCGGCGGCGAGAGCTGATGGGACGAGGCGTTCTGCCGTCGCACCATCTGACCGCCTCCGGAACCTCTTAAACCGCAACTCGATATGACCAAAGTGAGGTTGGTTCCAAGCGGTGTCAACGGACAGTGGGATGTCCTTGTGGGCGGACGGGTGATCTCCCTGTGGGCGGACAGTTCATCTCCCTGTCCGCGGTCAGTTGATCTCCCTGGTTGTTAGTTCAAGGGGATCACCCCGCGTCC
>NZ_BAABBA010000049.1:0-5929 GCF_039537705.1 Georgenia daeguensis | reverse complement strand
AGACTCGCACCTGACGGGTGCCCTTCTAACTGGCGACTTGGAACCTTCAGCAGTCCCATCGTCCCAGGTCAGAGCGGCACCCGTCGCTCACGACCCGCCCCCACCACCGGTGGATCCAGGCTCAGGCCACAAGCCGGTCCGCGACTCCTGGTGGCCCCATGTAACGCCTCAGCGGTCGACCGCTTAACCGCGCACCGGCGAAGCCTGCCCTGCACTCGTCGGTCGGCAACGGTCACGCGCCGCTGGTCACGCCGCGCCGACGAGCTCGTCCGGTGTCGACTCACTCGTTGTGTGTGCGTCCTCGAGCAGGTGGCGGCGGGCCGCGGCGTAATCGGCGCGGCCGTCTGGTCGCCGGGGGTGGGCGCCGTAGATGTTGGTGCCGTCGGCGGCGAGGAGGGCGAGCTGTCCGGGACCGGGTCGCCTGCCGGGGGAGGTCCGCCGGGGTGATCGCATCCAGGTCTGTTCGGCCTGCCACCACGCCCACAGCTCGCGCTCGAGGCGGTAGCGGTTCGCTCGCTGTTGGAGCCGGCCGTGGGTGCCGAGGTGACGGGCGGCCGTGTCGCGCCGGTCGCGGTCGCCGTGGATCCACCCCTGCGGGGTGTGTGTGATGAGGCGGAAGGAGGCGAGTCGCTCGAGCGTCGTGCCGGTCCGGGCCGTCGTTGCCCCGGTGGTCGTGGCGAGCTGGTCGACGGTGAGGGGTTCGTCTGTGGTGCGGGCGTAGAGGTTGCCTGCGTAGTGTCCCAGACCCCCGGCTGTGGTGAAGGCGTCGTGTGCGGCGGCCCGGGTGCGCGCGACGAGCTCGGCGAGGAGCGCGGTTCTTTGAGCGGCCCCGGCCCCTTCGGGGCGCGGGTCCGCTTGTGACCGATCTGTAGCCGTAGGCCTGTGGATTTCGTGGTGGGGGTCGATGGTCCAGTGCGCGGCGTGGGGTCCGTCCGGTCCGCGGGTCTGGCTGATCCAACCCTCGTCGGCCAGGCGGAGGAGGGCGGTGCGGGCCGTCTCGCGGCCGATGCCGGCGAGCAAGGCGAGGCGGCGGATGTCGGCCTCGACCTCGGCGGTGAGGGCCTGGACGGCGAGCAGGCAGAGCACGTCGAGGACGCGGCGGTCGTTGGGGCCGCTGCGGGTGGCCCACCGGCCCGGGGAGGTGTCGGCGCGGGTCTGGACGTCGCGCACGTGGGCGGCGATGGCCCCGGCGCGGGCGTCGAATGTGGGGTCATCGCCAGTGGTGCGGGCGGTCGCGGCGACGTAGCGCACGGCCTTGCGCCACTGCCGGCGCAGCACGGCGGCGCCGCTGTCCGGCCCGCGGTTCGGGCGCGGGGCACGGTGGCCGCGGTCGCGGCGCGTGCGCACGTGCTCCAGGCCCGGTGCCGTGGCGACGAGGGCGGCGACGTCCTCGTGGTGCCACCGGGCGGCGGCCGCGCCGATCAGGGCACGCCAGAGCACCGCCGAGGCATCCCCGGAGGCGGCGTCCTCAGCCAGGGCGGCCGCGGAGGCGGCGGGCAGGGCCCGCTTGGGGCCGGGGAGGTAGAGGTGGCCGTGGGCGTCGACGGGGACCGGCTGGTGGAGCTCGGTCTCGCCGGCGGGCTCGTGGTGGTCGACCAGGCGGGCCAGGGTGGCGACGAACGCACTCAGCTGCTCGGCCGTGACCGTGGGCCGCACCAGGGTCTCGATGGACCCGCTCAGGACGGTGGAAGCGCCGCCGTGACGGTGCGGGGCACCGGGAGGTCGTACACAGCCGGTGGCCGGGTTCGACAGAGGAGCGAGGTCGAGGGTGGGGCATAGCGCCTTCGCCAGGCGCCCCATCGTCGCCACGGTCTCGGCGGCGGCCCCCTCGCTCAGGGCCAACCACACGTGCCGGCCACCGCCCGGGCCGGATTCGCAGACCACGTGGGGCAGACGGGCCGCCTCGAGCAGGCCGACGAGCGTCTCCGCGTCGCGCACAGTTACCGCGGGGTCGGACTTGGCGTCGAGGTCGAACGCGACCAGGCGGAAGCACCCTTGCTGGTCGGCCAGGTACACGGCCCAGGGCTCCTCCGGGACCGGTGCGGAGGTCGGCGCGTGCCCGGTGTAGAGGTTCAGCGTTTCCCCGTAGGCGTCCACGGCGGCCACACGGACACGGCGCCGCGGGCTCATCGCGGCGGTGAGGGACCACGCGTCGGCACGCGACACGCCCGAGGAAGATCGGTGCGCAGGTGCTGGGCGTCGGGGAGCGGGTGCAGGTATGGTGGGCTCCGAGCGTTAAACACACCTGAGGGTGTGTTAGGTCTGGCCCTTCACCACCCCGGCCGCCAAGCAAGAGGGTGAAGGACTTGGACTGTCAGGGCCGGCCCTTCGGGGCCGGCCCACTCTCATTTGTGGGCTTATGCGGTCTTGCTAAGACCCTCCAAGTTGTAGGGGAGCAGTGCGCCCTGCCCGTTGTCGGGGCGGGGAGTGCTGGCCAGGTGGTCACCGAGTGCCCGCACGAGGTACTCAGTCACAGAGATCTCCAGGGCCGTAGCGCGGTCCTCGATCTCCGTTGCCATGTCCAGCGGTAGGCGTGCCGGAAGCTGCTTACGTGGGCCCTTGCTAGGGCGCCCACCCGGATATGTCGTCGCCATGACTTCACCCTGCCGGTAACAGTTATCGAGCCGCGGGAGGCGGGTCGGCGTGTCGTGGACCACGCCGCCGTTCCGCCCTCTTGTAAGTGGTCACAGTCCGCCTGCCACGGCGGCGGCGGCGCGCAGCCAGGCGCGCTGGGTGCGCTTGTCCAGGGCGTCGTAGTGCAGGGGCCGCCCGGAGAGCTTGGGGTCGTAGGGGATCGCGACGGCTTCGCGGGCGATGCGGGAGAAGCCTTCGGTGATGGCCTGCGGGCCGGCCTCGTTGGTCGAGGCGTGGGAGACGATCACGACGGCGTTCTCGGCCAGGCCGGCGGAGTGGGCGTCGCGCCGGGAGAGTTCGTCGAGCAGGAGCCGGCCGGACTCGGCGTGCTCCTCGCGGGTGGTGGTGGCGACGACGAGCTGGTCGGTGTGGTCGATCATGCGTAGCCAGGACTCGGCGGACTCGTCGTTGCCGGAGTCGATGATGATCAGCCGGAAGTACTTGGAGGCGACGGTGTGCAGGGCGTCGAAGTCGGCGGCGGTGATGCGTTGGTCGGTGGCGAGGACCTCGGGGTGGGAGCGCAGCACGTCGTACTTGTCGCGGGTCTGGTGGTGGACGTAGTGCGCGAGCTCGGCGGCCCGGGCGTCTGGTGCCAGAAGGGCGTCGGTGCGGGGGAGGAGGTCGAGGACGGTGTTCTCGTGCGGGCCCTGCTCGGTGCGCCAGCCGAGCGTGCCGCGGGTGGGGTTGTTGTCCCATGCCAGGACGCCGGAGCCGCCGTAGCGGGCCAGCAGCGCGCTCAGCAGGATGGTGGTGGGCGTCTTGTTGGCGCCGCCCTTGCCGTTGACGATGGCGATGGTGCGCGGGCCGGGCCAGTGCTGGGAGACGGCGCGCTCGTCGGCGCGCTCGGCCAGCTCGGCGGGGGAGGGCTGGACCTTGACGCCCATGCGGGCCAGGAGCCCGCGCCAGCCGGCCTCGGCGGGTGCCTCGTCGCGGTTCTCGGTCAGGAAGGACTGGCTCAGCGCCTCGCGCCGGGTCATCGGCGCAGGCGCCGCGGCGACCGGCCCGCTCGCCTGCATGTCGGGGCCTTCCTGAACCCAGGCCGCCGTTCCTGCCAGGCTCGGCCCGGCAGGGGCGGGGGCCGGTGCCGGCTGCCGGGCAGCCTGGGGCACGTCAGGCTCGGCGGTGAGCACCGCAGCCGGGGCGGTGTCCTGGCGGTCGTCCGCCTCGTGTCGTTGCGCGCTTCTTCTCGAGGTCGCGGGGGTGTCCTCGGCCCGCGTCCGGCGCGTGCGCCGGGCCTCGGGCTCTACCTGTTCGCCGGCCTCGACGTGGCCGTCGGGGTGGACGATCAGCGGCCAGGTGCCGTCGGGGTCGGTGGCGGTGACCTTGACGGGTCGGCCGAGCGACTGGGCGGTCTCGGTGACCTTGGCGAGGATCGCCTGGCGCGCGGTGGCGACGGAGTCGCCGGTGACGGGGTGGGAGGTGCCGTTGATGGTGACCTCGCCGCCGTCGGGTCGGGCGATGGCGGTCACGTGCGGCCAGTCGGGTACGGGTGTGGTGGTCAAGGTTCCCCCTCTTACGGCGTGGTGATGTTGATGCCGCGGGCCGCCATGAAGGCCACGGGATCGGTCGGTTCACCGTTGATACGGATCTCGAAGTGCAGGTGCGGGCCGGTGGAGTTGCCGGACGAGCCGACGTCGGCGATGTGCTGGCCGGCGGCGACGCGGTCGCCGACGCGCACGTGGATGCCGCTGGCCCAGGAGTGGACGTAGCGGGACTGGATGCCGCCGCCGTGGTCGATCGCGACCATGTAGCCGGTGTTGCCGCCGCTGGACGGGCCGGCGATGGTCACGATGCCGTCGGCGACGGCGTAGATCGGGTGGCCGTCCCGAGCGGCGAGGTCGGTGCCGGAGTGCAGCTGGTGGACGGCGGTGACGGGGTTGGTCCGCATGCCGTACTCCGAGCTGTGATCGAGGAAGCCGACCAGGGGGGCGGTCCAGCCGTCCATGCTCACTGCGGCGGGGGAGACCTGGCCGGTCAGGCAGGTCATGTCGGCCGGGCGGGCGACGGCGGCCGCGCCGCCATCGGTAGCTACGGCCGTGGGCTCGCGCTGTTCGCCGGCGTCGGCGAGTGCCTGGACGATCGCCACCGCTGTGCCCCAGTACCGCTCGTAGTGGTAGGGGTCGGCGTTGCGCTGGACCCGGTGGGCGACGATGGTCGGCGGCAGGGTCTCGCGGTCCTCGAGCTGCGCGAGGGACTGGAAGAACATCGTGGCCGAGCGGGTGGGGTCCATCCGGTCGGCGTAGGTGCCCCAGGCGTCGTTGTCGCGCTGCTGGAACAGGCCCCGGGAGTCGGGGCCGACGGCGTCGCCGTGGTCGAGCACCCGCAGGCCGGACTCGCCCATCGCGGTCATGACGCCGATGGTTTGGTCCCGCACCGACAGGCCGAGAGACGCGCCGGCGTTGACGATCGCGGCCGCGTTGCCGAGCTGCTCGCCGCTGTAGCCGGCCACGGACGCGCCGGCGTAGTCCGCGTTCGCCACGGTGATGCCCGACCCGGGCGTGCACGCCGAGGCCTCGTTGGCGGGCGCCAGGAGCAGCAGGAAGCCCACGACGCCACCGAGGGTGAGGACGGCGCCGCCACCGAGGAGGGCGGGGAGCTTCACGCGGACTCCCCGTCGGCCGGTTGCTCGAGGGACTCCGGCGGGGTGATGCGCTCGACCTGCCACGGGCTCGGGCCGTCGGTGCGCGAGAGCAGAACGCCGTAGGTGCCGGCGTCGGTGAGCACGGTCAGCTCGGCGAGGTAGACGCTGGGCTCGGCCGTGATGGTGGCCGGGCCGGTCACCTTGCTGGCGGGGATCGAGGTGGGGTCGACCCACTGGTAGTCGTAGGCGGCCTGCGCACTCAGGTGCTTGCTGAACTCGGCCCACCACTTCTCCTGGGGCGCGTCAGGCCGTGCGTAGGCGGTCATGACGTCCAGGGCGAGCGTCTGCGCTTCCTTGCGCGACGCGTCGTCCCAGACCGGCGCTGCGGCGCTGGTGTCCTCGCCGAGGTCGGACTCCATCGGGGTACCGCCGTCGGAGACCGGCGGGGAGTTGGCCGTCGAGGACGGCGACGGTGCAGCAGGGGACGAGGATGTCGCGCTCGAGCTGGCAGGGGCAGGCGAAGGCGCAGGCTCGTCGTTGGCGGCACAACCGACGAGCGGCGTAGCGAGCAGCGCACAGAGCGCGACCAGCCTGACCGTTCGTGCCGACATCCCGTCCCCCCGGTTGGTGTCGTCAGTCCGTCTCGTGCGGCGGTGACTGCGGCGTCAGCGGGCGGTTGCGGTGCGCGGCGAGATGGTCCTTGACCTCATCGCG
>NZ_BAABBA010000048.1:0-6481 GCF_039537705.1 Georgenia daeguensis | reverse complement strand
CGGACGACCTGCTCCGGGGTGTGACGCTTCCTGCTGTTCGACATGATCTGACCAGTCTCCCTGCCCGAACCCTCGGGCAACAGGACGACTCTCAGAACCACCGGACCTACGAGAAGGGGTCAGCCCAGATCCTGCGGATGGGCGGGGCTCCGATCGCGGAGTGGTGCCTGTGATGATTGTAGAAGTGCAACCAACCCGGCAGCGCCGCGCGGCGTTCGGCTTCTGATCCGTAGAACCGGGCATAGGCCCAACCATCGGCGAGGGTGCGGTGGAACCGCTCGATCTTCCCATTCGTCTGCGGCCGGTAGGGGCGGGTCTTCTTCGCTGTGATTCCAGGCTCCGTGCAGGTATCGCGCCAGGCATATGACTTGTAGGCGGAGCCGTTGTCTGAGAGGACACGCTCGACCGTGACACCACGGTCGGCGAACCAGGCGACAGCGCGGCGCAGGACACCGATCGCGGTGTCCGCTTTCTCGTCCGAGCAGATCTCGGCGTAGGCGACGCGGGAGTGGTCGTCGATGACGGTGTGAACGAACGCGGTGCCCAGGCGCGGCTCATAGCGGTGGTTCCGGCTCTGCAGACGAGAAGCGGTGGCCTCGCGGTTGCGCTCGCCCTGGACTCGGCCAACGTAACGGTGCCCGCCGCCATCGGGGATGTTGCCGAACTTGGTGACGTCGACATGGAGCAGCGAGCCGGGATGATCATGCTCGTACCGGCGGATCGGCTCACCGCTGACCCGGTCGATATGGCTGAGTCTGTTGATCCGGCATCGCACCAGGACTGCGTGGACGGTCGAGGCGGGCAGACCGAGCTCGCCAGCGATCTGGACCGGGCCGAGACGGCGTCGCCACCTCGCTTTCACGATCTTCTTGACCACGGGCAGCGGTGTCCTCGCCGGCATCGACCGTGGGCGGCTCGATCGATCCGTCATCCCGGTCGGCCCCTCGGCTCGGAACCTGGCAGCCCACTTCCTGGCTGTGACGGGCGAGACCATGAACATCTTCGCCGCCAGGGACGGCGGCCAGCCGTCCTCGACGATCAGGCGCGCCAGCCGAAGACGAGCGCGTGGTGTCAGGGCAGCGTTAGCGTGGGACATGAGGGCCTCCTGGTTCGTGAAGCGGTTGAACTCAACAGCTCCACTTCACAACCGGAGGCCCTCGCTTTTCAGCTCCTCATAGCCGTGTCGCCGAAACAACGTCCCTGGACATCACACCTAGTCGGTCTTGTATAGAGTTGTATAGCCATGTACTCTGGACCAAAAGGACCGGAACGAAAGATGTTCTGGCCCGAGCTCGCTGAGGCAGAGCCTGACACAAGGAAGTGAGATCGGACTATGGCCGTATCAACTCGTCGTCTCACGACGGGAGCGCGGAAGCACGGATACGCGGTTCCCGCCGTGAACGTCTTCGACGAGATCAGCATGCGCGCGGTCATCGCCGCAGCCGAGGAGAAGGACTCGCCTCTGATTGTCCAGATCTCGACAAAGACTGTTCGCACCTCGGGGACCGCTTTCATCACGAGCCTTTTCCAGGCGCTCACGCGGCACACATCCGTGCCGGTCGCGCTCCACTTGGATCACTGCCCGGACCGTTCTGTCCTCTCTGACGTCATTGCCGCCGGGTGGTCATCGGTTCTCTTCGATGCTTCTGACCGTGATCTTGCTGACGCAGAGCGTGAGACGACGGAAGTCGTCAAGGAGGCTCACGCAGCGGGCGTCGACGTCGAATCCGAGATCGAGAACATCCTCGGGGTCGAAGACGGAGTCGGCAGCGACGAAGCCCACCACGCGTATACCGTCGACCAGCTCGCAGCCATCGCGGAGCGCACCGGCGCTGACCTGCTCGCCCCGCAGTTGGGCACGAGCCACGGCCTGTTCACGTCCAAGCCGACCCTTCTCCCTGAGCGCGTCCGCGAACTCGCGCACCTCACGGACAAGGGAATTGTTCTTCACGGGGGAACCGGCCTTGAGCCGGCCGACTTCCGCGCCTTCATCAACAATGGCGTCTCCAAGATCAACATCTCCACAGCCGTCAAGCACGCGTACATGCAGGCATCGGCGGAGCATCTCGATTGGGCGCGCGCCAACAACCATTGGGATCCGCCGAAGTTGATGACTGCCATCGGTGATGCTGTCACCAGCGTCATCGGTGACCACATCGAATGGTTCGGCTCCGATGGCACGGCAGCCAAGGCGAAGGCCGTCAAGCCGTGACTCGCGCCCTGATCTTCGACTGCGACGGAGTGCTCGCAGACACCGAGCGCGATGGTCACCTGCCCGCCTTCAACGACACCTTCGCGCATTTCAACCTTCCCGTGCACTGGTCCGAGGAGGACTATGCCGAGAAGGTACGAATCGGCGGCGGCAAGGAGCGTCTCGCCTCGCTTCTCACCAGCGACTTCATTGCGTCGGCGAACTTGCCCACCGACGAAGCTGCACAGATCGAGCTCGTCAAGCGGTGGCACCGCTTCAAGACCGACCGCTATACAGCGAAGGTTCGAGCTGGTGAGATGCCGGGGCGGCCCGGAATCGCCCGAATCGTCGCTGCTGCACACGACGCAGGATGGCTGCTCGCTGTCGCATCCACGTCCGCCGAAGAATCGGTGCGCGCCGTGCTGGAACATGCGGTCGGTGCAGAGTCCGCCTCCTGGTTCCGTATCTACGCGGGAGACGTGGTCCCGGCGAAGAAGCCGGCACCGGACATCTACCTGCTCGCTCTGCGGGACCTCGGTGTCGACGCGGCGGACGCTGTGGTCATCGAAGACAGCCAGAACGGGCTGCGGGCCGCCGCCGCGGCCGGCATCACCACGGTCGTGACGGTGTCCAGTTACACCGCCGACGAGGACTTCACCGAGGCGGCACTGGTCGTTGACAGCCTGGGTGACCAGCCGCAGACGCCAGCGCGCTTCCTTTCCAACCCGCGTGGCGTCGAGGAGACCGGTCAGGTCACCCTCGACACCCTCACTGCCCTCACCACCCGATAACCGAACCCGAGGATCATCATGAGCAGCACCTTCAGCCAGGCGGGCGCCGCCCGCGTCGAGGGCGTCATCAAGCTCATCGCACAGACGTGCGTCGACAACGAGAAGTACTTCAGCGACCTGGATGCCGTCGCCGGCGACGGCGACTTCGGATACTCGCTCGCTCGCGGATTCGAGAACGTCATCGCCGAATGGGACGAGTACGAGCGGTCGGATCTCAGCACCTTCATCCAGAAGGTTGCGACAACGATGTCCGGCCGTATCGGTGGCACGTCCGGCCCGATCTGGGGCACGGCGTTCCTTCGCGCCGCTATCTCCGTGAAAGACAAGAACGACGTCAGCCCGGCCGATGTGGTCGCGATGCTTCGCTCGGCCGTCGAGGGCATCATGAAGCGCGGCGGCGCCTCCCTCGGAGACAAGACGCTGCTCGACGCTCTGGTCCCGCTCACCGATGCCATCGAGGCGGACCTCGATAAGGGTCTGGACGGCAAGGCCGTCGCTCAGCACGCAGCCGAGGTCGCACGCACCGCCGCCGAAGAGACCGCGAAGCTCGAGGCACATCGAGGCCGCGCGTCCTACACCGGTGAGCGCAGCATCGGCTCCCCCGACCCAGGCGCCATCGCGATGGCAGTGCTCGCCGAGCGCATCGCCGACACCTGGTAACGACTTACCCTCCCTCCACCCCCATCCGACACAAAGAAGTGAGAACACAATGAAGAAGTTCATCAACGACCCGAAGGCGTTCGTTCCGGAGATGCTGAAGGGTCTGGCCCTGGCGAACCCTGACACGCTCACGTACGACCCGAAGTACAACCTCATCGTCCGCGCCGATGCGCCCAACAACGACAAGGTCTCCATCATCCAGGGCTCCGGCTCCGGCCACGAGCCCGCACACGTGATGATTGTCGGCAAGGGCATGCTGGACGCCGCCTGCCCCGGTGACGTGTTCGCCGCCCCGCCCACCGATTTCGTCGTCGAGGCCGCACGCCGCGTCAAGAGCGACAAGGGTGTGCTGCTGCTGGTGAACAACTACACCGGCGACAAGATGGCGTTCGAAATGGCAGAAGAGCTCGCTGCCGCAGAGGGCATCAAGGTGCGCACCCTCTTCATCGACGACGACGTCGCGGTGAAGGACTCGCTGTACACCATCGGTCGCCGCGGCGTGGCCGGCAACTTCTTCGTCATCAAGGCCGTCGGCGCTGCCGCTGAGGCCGGCAAGGACCTCGACGAGATCGTCCGGATCGGCGAGAAGGTCAACGCCGTCACCCGCACCATGGGCGTGGCGCTCACCGCCTGCACCCCGCCCGCCAAGGGTGAGCCGCTGTTCGAGATCGGCGACGACGAGATCGAGGTCGGCATCGGTATCCACGGTGAGCCCGGCCGTGCACGTCAGAAGTGGGTCCCGGCGAACGAGATCGTCGACCTGCTTCTGGAGCCCATCGTGAGCGACATCCCCTACAGCAGCGGCGATGACGTCGCGCTGATGGTGAACGGTCTCGGTGGCACCCCCATCAGCGAGCTGTACCTTCTGTACGGCATCGCACACGAGAAGCTCGCGGCCCAGGGAATTACCCCAACCCGTAGCTATGTCGGCGAGTACTGCACCTCGCTGGACATGGCGGGCGCGTCCATCACGCTTGTCAAGCTTGACGACGAGATTCGCGAACTTCTCGAGGCTCCCGCGGAGATCCCGATCCGCACCTTCTGAGCAGCCCCCCGCTGTGCGGCGTAGGTCACGCTGCGCCGCACAGTCCCGTACCGAGCGCGCCCGGGTAGACCGCGATTGACCTTCCACCTTCTACCCGGGCGCCGCCCCCTCGCACCACCACCATGTGTGACCACGCGCACCCGAGCGCGTGGTTTGACCTGCGCGGACGCAGACGTCCGCGGAAAGGAAACACCATGGACCTCGGATTGATCTTCCTCTCCGAAACGGTCGGAACGGCCCTGCTACTTCTGCTGGGTTGCGGAGTCGTCGCCAACGTCTCCCTCATCAAGAGCAAGGGTCTCGGATCAGGATTCCTCGCGGTCAGCATCGGCTGGGGTCTCGCCGTCTTCGCTGGAGTCACGGCATCGTACTCCTCGGGCTCGCACCTCAACCCGGCCGTCAGCATCGCCCTGCTGATCCTCGGAAACATCACATTCGTGCAGTTCCTCGTCTACATTGCCGCTCAGCTCGTCGGTGCCATGCTCGGAGCGCTCCTGGTCTGGATCACATACCGGCGCCACTTCGACGAAGAGCCCGACCCCGCCACGAAGCTCGGCGTCTTCTCGACCGGTCCTGCCATCCGTGCCTACGGCTCCAACCTCGTCACGGAGGTCATCGGAACGTTCGTCCTCGTGTTCGGCATCCTCGCCTTCACCAATGGAGGCACCCCCGCGGAACTCGGCGCCCTGCCCGTCGCCTTCCTGGTCATCGGTATCGGTATCAGCCTCGGCGGCCCCACCGGTTACGCCATCAACCCCGCGCGCGACCTCGGGCCTCGCATCATTCACGCCATCCTCCCCATCAAGGGCAAGGGCACCTCCGACTGGGCGTACTCCTGGGTGCCCGTGGCCGGCCCGCTCATCGGAGGCGCGCTCGCCGCCGCGCTCTCCATCGCACTGCTTCCCGTCGCCTGACGGGAACTTTCAACCCCTCGGCCGGCCCATGTCTGTCAGGCCTTCATCGGGGCCGGCCGAGGCTCCACCCCAGTCGTCGCTCACGCGACGCCTAACACCCGCAACACCTGACCTTCAATGAAGAGGAGACACCATGTCGAACCCCAAGATCCAGGACACCATCACCCTTGAGGACGCTCGCCGCGTCATCGATGCCGCCATCGCGCGCGCTGAGGAGATCGGACAGCCCCAGGACATCGCCGTCGTCGACGCCGGAGGCAACCTCAAGGCACACGTGCGGATGGATACTGCGAACATCGGCAGCATCCACATCGCCATCAACAAGGCGTACACGTCCATCGCTTTCCAGACCCAGACCAAGGACCTCACCGAGGCAACGCGCCCGACAGGCGACCTGTACGGCCTCAACGACGCTCACGGCGGCCGCATCGTCGTGTTCCCCGGAGGGATCCCGCTCGTCCGTGACGGTGTCATCGTCGGAGCCATCGGAGTGTCCACCGGCAGTATCGAAGAGGACCAGACGGTGGCTGAGGCCGGAGCCGCCGCGCTCTGACTTCGGGCTGCACGAGCTGGCGCCGATCCCTGTTGCGCGGGATCGGCGCCGGTTGCATTCACGGAGTTGCTCAAATACGCGAGATCGCCTCCGGAACACACTACGGTGACTTCGGGTCGTCGCATCGACGAGGGATACACAAGAAAGCGGGAGACAGGTGGCGACACTGGAGGAACGGCTCGCAAACTGGACGGGACCGTCTAGGACGTGTCTCCCAATAGCCGTTGCCAGGTCAGGATGGCGCTGAGGGTGACGCCGGCGCGGTAGGTGATGGCGAGTTTGTCGTACCGGGTCGCGATGCCGCGCCACTGCTTGGCGAGAGCGAAG
>NZ_BAABBA010000047.1:0-6935 GCF_039537705.1 Georgenia daeguensis | reverse complement strand
GCTGGCAGCAACTCCCACGCTGGGTGTTTTGGAGCAATCGAACCCCTGTTGCGGAACGCTCGCGCGGGCTAAGCGTTGAGTGAAGACGACTTCGGAACACCCGTGCAGCCGACTTCGGAGATTGACAAGAGGAACGACGGCACGCCTGGCGGGCTGTCCCGTAAGACCCGTCCGGTGAACTGTCCGGTGAAGGGAGGCTATATGACACACTGGGGAGCATGTCCCCCTTGAAGGTCGGCTATGCCCGAGTCTCCACCGACGAGCAGGACCTGACCGCGCAGCGTGACGGACTCGCGGCGTTCGGCGTCGATCCCAAGCGCATCTACGTCGATCACGGGCTCACGGGCCGCAACGCCGACCGTGAGGGCCTGCGGCAGGCGCTGGCTGCCTGTCGGGACGGCGATACGTTCGTGGTCACCAAGCTCGATCGGCTGGCGCGTTCAGTCCGTGATGCCCACCAGATCGCCGACGACCTCGCGGCGCGGGAAGTGAAGCTGAGCATCGCCGGATCGGTGTACGACCCGACCGACCCGATGGGGAAACTGTTGTTCAACGTGCTGGCGATGGTCGCCGAATTCGAAGCCGACCTCATCCGTGCCCGCACCCGCGAGGGGATGAAGGTCGCCAAGGCCAAGGGCCGGCTGCGCGGGAAGTCACCGAAACTCACCCCCCGGCAAGAAGCTCACCTCGTCCAGCTACATGCCGCCGACGAGCACACCGTGGGCGAGCTGGCCGAGCTGTTCAGCGTGGGCCGCTCCACGGTCTACCGCGCCCTTCAGCGCGCCGAGCGCGGGCGCGAGAACGCCTTGCAGTAGGTGCGTCGTGGACGCTCGAGCGCGGTGGCGAATCCTCAGGCTCCACGTCGAGGACCAGGTGCCCCTCGCGCGCTTAGCTCGCGAGACCGATGTAGGGCTGCGGACCCTGGAGCGCTGGCACGCCCGCTACCGCGCCGACGGCTACGCCGGACTGGAGACAGCCTCACGGGCGGACACCGGCTCCCGCCGCCTTCCGCCCGACCTCGTCGACCTGATCCTGATCGGCATGCCCGGCCTGGAGAAGCAGTTCAGCCACTACCCCCAGTTCTACAGCCGAGTCGGCTTCGCCCACCAGTACCGGCCCCTGGGACAAGACGAACTGCTGTTCGTCCTCGAGCGACACTGGCGATCCCTCGGCAAGACCCTCGACCCCGACGACTTCACCGACGCCCAAGCCATCGCAGCCATCGCACGGATCACCCGCGGCAACTTCCGGCTCCTCGAACGCCTCTTCCCCCAGATCCAGCGGGTCCTGAAGATCAACGAACTCGACACCATCACCAACGACGTCATCGAAGCCGCACAGAGCACCCTGGTCATCGGTGTCACCTGACCCCGCCACGAAGCGACCGAAGAACCCCGCCATTCAGCAGACGAAGTCACAGTCAGGCTGGGAGCTGTTTCAGCCGTCCATGGAGTACACCCCGTTGGACACCGAACAGCTGCGCGCGAGAGGGCCGGCAGCCTGTCTACCCACCCAGCAGACACCCGCCACCCCCGTGGTTACCCCTCTCGGAAATCTCAAGTATCGCGCGTAGAGCGACCGTTGCCCTCCCGACTGACGTGCGCGACGAGCACGGCGACGTAGGTTTCGGCCAAGGCACCTGGATACTCGCTCTCCGGAATGGTGCGAAGCAGGTCGGTGTAACGAAGGGCGTCACTGATCGGCGCCCAGGCAGTCTCCAGCTGGTCCGCAGCGACGAACCTCGAGTAGCCCTTGGCCATGTCCACAGTGCGCAGCTCCCCCGCCCACTCGTAGACGTCTTGGAACAGCTGACGATGGATGGACCGGAGGCCATCAAGGTCGAAAGTCGCGGGTAGTCCCAAGTCTGCGAGTTCCGCGGCGCGCATCGGCACGAGTACGTCTTCAGCCTGGCGGAGCTCGTCGTAGGTCCGCGCCCCGACGAGGTTGCGCAGCACCGGCGCTCCCACCTCGGGGTCCCAAGTGTCTGGGTCGAGATTGCCATCCCACCGCTGGTGCTCGGTGCCGATTTCCCAGGGCTTCCCTCCGATCATGGCGTCATCCCAGAAGCGCAGATAGGTGTCGCTTGCCTGCATGTCCGACGACGACAGCGCACCGAGGACTTCGGGCGGTGGAGTGACCCCGTGCAGAGCTTCCAAGCGGCGCAGAAAGTCAGGCAACGTCCCGGCCTCGTGAGGGGTGGTACCGATCACGTAGACGAGCTCCGCATCGTCACGCGGCGGCCACGGCTCGTGGCCGGCGTACCCGGTCTGCAGGGCAGGGTCCCAGCCGGCGGTCCAGATGCGCTCGCTCCGGGGATCTACGAACTCCAGCTGACTCATGGCGTACAGCCCGACCTAGACGTCGCGCGGGTAGAACGGAAGAGTCCCCTTGCCCAGGCGGATCATCTCCTCGACGTCGATCTCCCCGTCCACGAAACGCTGGATAATCGCTTCGGTCTCGGGGGTGACGTGGCCGCCTTCCATCTCAGTGCTGTGCTTGATCCGGGCGAGCGCGTCAGCGCGCGCTGCACGCTGATCCGGTGTGGGGCGGGTGCTCATAATGATGGCTCCTCGTACAGGGGTAGGGCTCCATCAGTATCGCGGGAGAAGTGGGCCAGGGACGCAATCTCGCCGCGCAGCACGCGGCCGACGACGGCCTTGGACAAACCCGTCGAGGCCGCGATCACGGCGTGCGTGGTTCCGACCTCGGCCATCTGGTGGATCAGGCGGAACTGGTGTTCGTTGACGCGGCTGGGGCGGCCGAGCTGTCGGTTCTGCGCCCTCGCAGCCGCTAGGGCGGCGCGGGTGCGTTCCACGATCAGCTCGCGCTCGAACTGCGCCACCGCAGCGACCACGTGGAACAGCAGCCGCCCACCCGGAGTCGTGGTGTCCAGTGCCTCAGTCAGGGAACGGAACTCGACGCCGCGCCGGCCGAGGTCGTCCACGAGCGAGACCAAATGCGAAACCGACCTGCCCAACCGGTCCAGCTTCCACACCGTCAGCACGTCACCGGGCTGCAACTGCTCCAACAAGCCCGTCAACCCGGGTCGCTCCGCACTCGCCCCCGAACAGTGGTCAGTGATGATCCGCACCTCCTCGACCCCCGCAGAACGCAGCGCCGCGAACTGGAGCAGCGCATCCTGATCGGTGGTCGACACCCGCGCATGCCCCCACGCCCGACCCACAGTCTCAGACGCCGAACTCATTCGGACTCACCACCCTCCTGAGGCCCCTCCCCCGGCCTGACCGGGGCCTCGGCCTCGTCCCGTCTGGTGAGCCGGCTCACAGCCTGTTCGACCCAGCGTCGCCACCCCGGCGCTCCGTACCCGTCTCGCAAGACTTCGACCCCAAACAGCAGGGCCGCGACACCCAACAGCAGGAGCGCGACACCCACCAGCAGGTTCCCGTCTCGCAAGCTCGCGACACCCACCAGCAAGCCCGCGACACCCGCCAGCAGGAGCGCGACACCCGCCAGCAGGAGCGCGACACCCCACAGCAGGGCCCCGACACCCGCCAGCAGGGCCCCGACACCCAACAGCAGGAGCGCGACACCCCACAGCAGGTTCCCGTCTCGCAAGAACGCGACACCCAACAGCAGGACCGCGACACCCCCCAGCAGGAGCGCGACACCCACCAGCAGGTTCCCGTCTCGCAAGAACGCGACACCCCCCAGCAGGACCGCGACACCCAACAGCAGGCGCGCGACACCCCACAGCAGGTTCCCGTCTCGCAAGTCCGCGACACCCATCAGCAGGAGCGCGACACCCCCCAGCACCGTGGCGAGACTGAGCGCGGCATCTGACCACTCGACCTGGTGTGCCGCCCGCACCATCAGCAATGCGCTGGCATACAGGGAGCCGACGACCAGCGTGGCCCAGAACACCGAGGTCTCCGTCGACAGCAGCAGCGCGGTGCCGACCACGTACACAACGCCCAGCAACCCCGCGATGATCCGACCCAACAGAGTGGGACCAAACCGGTCACGAGCGAAGACGCCACCAGGACGAATCAGGTAGGCCACGCCCACCATCAGCAAGGGCACGATCCAGAAGACGCTACGCAGCTCGTCGGGCACGGCATCAGCCGGCAGCACGTACGGCAAGATGCCGAGGATCGGGGCCATCAACAGCCCGATTCCCTTCCCCAGGCTGTCTCCGCCACTGGCCGTGCCGCGATCCGCCATCGTCTTCCCACTCCCCTCGGGGTCCAACTCGAAACTCCGCCGAAGAAGCGGTTTCGAGTCACAACCTGACTGAGTGAGACTTTCGAGCCGCTGGGGTGCTCATTCGTAGCGCGTCCGCGCCTTGGGGGTCTGTCCGATTAACGGTGGGCGGCACTGGCGTTTACTGGTTGTTCCCTGCCGGGTCGAGGCGGCCCGGGAAGGTGATGGCGAACGCGTTCAGTGCCGGCTTCCACCGGTTCATCCATCGTTTCTTGGCGGTGCCGGTGGGGTCAAGGGAGCGCGCCACGAGGTAGAGGCACTTCAGGGCGGCTTGGTCGGTCGGGAAGTGGCCACGGGCCCGGACGGCCCGCCGGAAGCGGGCGTTCAGCGACTCGATCGCGTTCGTGGTGCAGATGACGCGGCGGATCTCGACGTCGTAGGCCAGGAAGGGGATGAACTCCTCCCAGGCTGAGCGCCACAGCCCGATCACTGCCGGGTACCGGGTGCCCCAGATGTCGGCGAACTCGGCGAACCGAGCCTCGGCCGCAGCCGCGGTCGGGGCGGTGTAGACCGGCTTGATGTCACGGGCGATCGCGTCCCAGTTCTGCCGGGCGGCGTACTTGAACGTGTTCCGCAGCAGATGGATCACACAGACTCCCGCTGTCAACCTGGGCGGTCGGGTGCCTCCCTGCACCGTGGCAGACGGGGGTGCCTCGACGACGCGGGGTCGGCGAGGCTTGAGGTGTCCGGTCTTAGTTGCCTGCGGGGGTGTGGTGTCCGCGATCGGGGTCGAAGGGTTGGTGGTCGGTCCAGGCGCGCCACAGGATGCGGGTCCATCGGGCGCCGAGGCCGCGGTAGGCGCGGTAGCGGCTGTGGCCGGCGGCGCGGGCCTGGTCGTAGACCTGTTTGCTCCACGGGTCCTCGCGGGCTGCCACGGTCATCCACCAATCGATCGCGTGGCGCAGGTGCTTGTTCGCGGCGTAGCGGAACCGGACTTGCCGGGTGCGTCCCGAAGCGCGGGTGACGGGTGCCAGACCGGACTCCGCGAGCAGGGCGCCGGGGGCGGGGAACCGGGCCCGATCGTCGCCCAATTCACCGATCATGACGCCAGCGATCACGCTGGCGATACCGGGGAAGCTGGTGAACAACGCACCGTCGGGGTGGGCGGCGACTGCCGCGGCGAGGTGAACGTTGAAGTCGCGTTCCTGCTGATTGAGCATCTCGAGTTGGTCGACCAGGTGCAGCGCCATGATCTGTTTCCCGGCGGTCGTGCCCGGGCTGCCGGCCAACAGATGGGGTTGCATTCGTGCTAGCAACACGGCCGGGTCGACGCGTCCGCTGTAGTGATGACGGCGACAGAACCTGGCCATCCGATCGACGGTCATCCTCGATGCGGCTACCGGGTTCGGGTAGTCCCGGATGAACGCCAACGCGATATCGCGGTCCAGGGAAGAGAACAGGTGCAGCGGTGCCGGATGGTAGGCCTCCAGGGTCGCTCGCAGCCTCGACTCCACGGCCCGCTGCATCAGCGTGATCCGTTCGCGGTCCCTCGACAGCGACGCCACCAACGCGGTTTGTTCCGAACGTGCCGCTAACGGCCGCCATTGATCGTGCTGCTGGCGCAGCGTGTCGGCCAGGACGAACGCGTCGAACGCGTCGCTCTTGGTATCAGCGAGCCGGTACCGCTCCCTAGCCCGCGAGGACAGTTTCGGCGATACGCAGTACACCGTGATACCAGCGGCTTGGAGGTGCTCGACCAGCAGCCCCTCGCCGCGTTCGATCGCGACCCGCACCCTCAAAACGCTCAGCTCAGCGAGGGTGTCGTCCAATACGGGCAGCCCGTCCGTGGTGTGCCCGACCCGACGTCGGATCAGCACTTCCCCGGTGTCATCAACCGCGCACAGTTGATGTTCGCTGCCGCCCCAGTCAACACCGAGGAACGCCTCGGTGGGCATCGACGTGACCATGCTGCTCCTTCCGCAGCTGATGGCCTGCACCCCGCGCGGCGGGCCCGGTTCCCTGGTACCTCATCTCGGCACTCGAACGTGCTGCTCCCTGCTGGCCAATCGATACCGGGCCTGCCCCGCCACCGCCGAACGGGTCTGCATGTGGACCTCCCACGGTGCTCGTTTGCATAGGTCCTGACGGTGACGGTGCAGCCCAACAGCGGGACCATCCCGCCACCTCCATGGTGCACAGATGACGTCTGCACCACCGTCTTGTCCCACACGGTGTTGACCGCCTCCGGCAGGCCCTTCAGACCGTCGCAGACCAGCATGAGCACATCGGCGACACCCCGGTTCTTCAGCTCGGTCAGGACAGCCAGCCAGTGCATCGCCCCGGGTCTGATGGAGGCTCTCATCACAGGGAAGGATGGGAGTCATGGCAGCACCGAGGAAGTACTCGGAGGAATTGAAGGACCGGGCGACCCGGATGGCGGTCGAGGCGCGTCGGGATCCGGCGTCGCGGGCGGGGGCGATCTCTCGGATCGGCAAACAGCTGGGGATTCACCCCGAGGCGTTGCGGAACTGGGTCCGCCAGGCCGAGGTCGATGGCGGGGTCCGCCAAGGTGTGTCCAGCGACGACGGGGCGAGGATCGCCGCGTTGGAACGAGAGAACCGTGAACTGCGACGGGCGAACACGATCTTGCGGCAAGCGAGCGCTTATGTGGGTGATGTCTGTCAAGCGGGGGTTTGATCGAGGCGTTCGAGGAGGTTGGTGTAGACCTCGGCGCGGCGGGTTTGGCCTTTGGCGCAGGCGTCGTCGCGTTGGGC
>NZ_BAABBA010000046.1:0-7149 GCF_039537705.1 Georgenia daeguensis | reverse complement strand
TCCCCTCCGACTTGTGGAGCCGTCTGATCTCGGCCCAATCCTCCACGCTGATCACTCCCTCACTCTGTCCGAGGGGGTCAACTTTCACTCGGCACCAGGGGGTCAGTATTCACGTGGCACTGACACCTGGCCTGGGCGAGCACACCGGGCACATCATCGCGGCCGTCGTCGGCCTCAGCAGCAAGGGCGAACGCGCCATCGAGGTCAAGCCTCCTCCAGTCGATCGCCGTACGGCCGGCTTCGCCCGGGGCGCCGAGAGCGTCGTCAACGGGCCTATTCATGGCAGGGATACTCCCACGCTTGAACGCCCAAATGTCCGCGGGTTCGGTGGCACCCTTGAGTGCTACTCCCGCCTCACTGATATCCGGCTCTACCAGTCCAAGAAGGACAAGTCCGAACAGATGCGAGGAACTTGTCAGGACGCGTATGGAGCGCCACGCTTCGCTTCTTGTGCGCTGGCGTGTCGTGGATCCGGCCGGCAACTGCGCAGGTGCCCGTAGGTGCCCTCAGTCGTTGGGAACGTCACCTGCAGCCATCACCTCTTCGCCGCCACACCACCAGCACGAGTGAACCCGCGTCAGCCTGCGAGATGCCGGTAGACGGTCGCCCGTGAGACGCCTAGGGCCCTGGCGATCTGTGTCGGCGTCTCCCCGGCGGCTCGCCGAGCCCTCGCCGCGGCGAGCTTGTCAGCGTCCATCACCGTGGGCCGGCCGCCGACTCGACCCTGCTCGCGCGCAGCCGCGAGGCCGGCCATCGTGCGTTCGCGGTTGAGGTCGCGCTCGAGCTCTGCAAAGGCGGCCATGACCGTGAAGAAGAACTTCCCCTCCCCCGTCGGCATGTAGGTGCCAATGAGTGAGCCGCTCAGCACGCGCAGACCGATCCCACGGTCGCTGAGATCGTCCGCGATCGTGAGTATCTCCTTCGTCGATCGGCCGAGACGGTCGAGCTTCCAGACAACGAGGGTGTCGGTGCCATCGCGGAGAAAGCCCAGCGCCTGCTCCAGGCCTGGGCGCCTACTCGATCGGCTGCTGACCTTCTCCTCGAAGATCCGGATCCATCCGACCGCCTCGAGGGCGTCGCGCTGCAGCTGGAGGTCCTGGGAATTCGTCGATACACGGGCGAGCCCGACAAGGGATTGCGTCACCACGCGAGCCTCCCAGGAAAGGCATCATGTGGACGTCAAAATGGGTGGCTTCGGTTTAGTAGACACTCGAATGGCGGATCCACACTCCGTGTCATGGTGGCGTCTCCAGTTCTGAACCTCTGCACTGACACCGATTCGCTGGCACACCTGGTCCGTTTCGATCTTCAGATCATGCGCGGCAGCCTGTCACATAAAGCAGAAGCACACCGTTTGTCGAAAATAGATTATGTGACCGATTAAGTGACACAGGCGGGACCGAAAGTACCGCTCCCGCAATTGTCACGTAATCGGTCGTATAAGTGACAAAGGGAGAGCACCGGTGCTGGTCGGGTACATGCGGGTCTCGAAAGCCGACGGGTCCCAGACCACCGACCTCCAACGCGACGCCCTGCTGGCCGCCGGCGTCGAGCCCGGCGCCCTCTACGAGGACAAGGCCTCCGGCAAGACGGAAGGCCGTCCCCACCTCGCCGCGTGCCTGAAGGCGCTGCGCCCCGGCGACACTCTCGTGGTGTGGAAGCTCGACCGGCTTGGCCGCGACCTTCGCCACCTGGTCAACATCGTCCACGACCTGACCGAGCGTGGCATGGGCCTGAAGGTCCTCACCGGCCAGGGCGCGGCCATCGACACCACCACCGCCTCCGGCAAGCTCGTCTTCGGCATCTTCGCCGCCCTCGCCGAGTTCGAACGCGAACTCATCTCCGAACGCACCATCGCCGGCCTCGCCGCCGCCCGCGCCCGCGGCCGCAAGGGCGGACGCCCCTACAAGATGACCCCCGCCAAGCTCCGCCTTGCCATGGCCTCCATGGGACAACCCGACGCTAACGTCGGCGATCTCTGCATCGAGCTTGGCATCACCCGTCAGACCCTCTACCGCCACGTCTCCCCCACCGGCGAGCTCCGCGAGGCCGGACGCCGGCTCATGGATCAGAGCCGCCGCCAGCAGGGTTCCTAGTTGCTCTTACGCTCCTCGGGCTCGAAGGAGTCGGACGATGGCGATGATGGCCAGCGATCCGCTGATGATCAGGACGACCCACCAGACCGGTGTGTACCGGCTCCCGGGCTCGCTGCTGACCAGCGAGATGACGCTGGCAATGATCAGCGCGAGCGACGAGATCAGGCTCAGCTCGGACGTGCGACGCCTGGCAGATCGTTGGCGACCGCTGTCGAAGTCGTTGATGTATCGCCCCGTCATGAGAGGTAGTAGCACGAGGAACACGGATGGCACTATCAAGATCCCGGAGATGAAGATTCCGGCACCGTTGCCGGACAGGACGGCCCACGCCGCCGCGACTACGCCCGCGATGAAAAGGAGCGCTGCAACGACGTAGAACACTCGCTTGCGCGCCACCACCTGACGAGCCCGCGCGGTCGGCTCCTCCTCGGCCATGCCACGAATCATGGCAGCGACCATTCATGGCCGCCTCTAGTTCGAATCTCGACTTTATAGGGCGGCGCCACGGGTCCTTGCCGCACGACTACGGCTCCGACGCCTCAACTACGAACGACTTTGGGCGCTCTAGGGCGTGTCTCTTGATGCCAGGCTGGAGTGACGTGCGGCCTCTCTGACCGGCAGGTCAGGCGCCGAAGAGCGGGATCAGGTAGAGCTGCTGGCACTGCCAGGCCTGGTCGATGTTTGCGCCATTGGCCTCGGCGGTGGTGATTTTGGCGGTAACGGCACTTTCGTCATCGGCTGTGGTGACCGTGTCGACCCCAGCTTTACGCAGGCATCCGATGAACTCTTGGTAGACGCTTTCACGGTCGGGACCGTGTGTTTCCAGTCCCTGCAGGTAGGCGCGTTCGGTGACCGAGGTGTGCGCGCTGTGGCAGCCGTCGTAGATGGCCTGGGCTCGTCCGTCGCTGCCGTCAGCGTTGACGCTGAAGCCGTAGGTCACGCCCGTCTTGGTGACCGGCGAGACCTGGTAGCCGGCCTCACTGACGCAGTTCGCTGCGTCTTGGACGGCGTTGATGTACTCCTGCTCGCTGGCACCGTCGAGGGTGGACGCCGCATTCATAGCTGCGCCACCGCCCACAGCGATCAACCCGGCGGCGAGGCCGCCTACTACCGCCAGTCGTCCTCGCCGGCTCTTCGTCGAACTGCCGCTGAATCGCCCCATGCCCATGGGAGGCTCCCTCTGTCGACTATGACCACCATGCCAGGCCATCACGCGCCTGACCAGTAGTAACGGACGTCAAGACACTCCTGCGACCGGGGTGAGCCAGCTCGTGATCGCGCACAGGACGACTCCGCCGCGGCAACTCATCGGCCAGGGCCGAGTACGGGGCTCGGCGCATAACTCCCGACTCAGAGCCAGTACCGCTCGATAGATGTTGTTCGATGTCTTTGGAGCGCTGACGAGGCGACCTCCCAAGCCATGACATCGGCGAGTCACAGGAACGAACGGTGGCGGACGTGACGGCCGATCTCGGCCACGCAGTGCTTCACGTCGCGATGAGCGCGGCGAGCAGCACTGCGATCAAGCCGATGCCTGCAGCGCTTAGGCCGACAGTCCGTAGCTGAGAATGCCGTGCTCGCAGCCCATTCCTACGCACCGCCAGCATCGTTATGCAGATAATCGCCACAGCCAACGAGACCCTAGCCACCATGACGAGCCCTACGAACGCAGCCTCCATACGCGCGCCGCCCGCCCTCCTGCTGCCTGCCGGTGTCCGCGTTTACATCCAGTAGAGATTTCCAGTCGCGCAGAAACGTCAGTCCTTGGTGCGATCGCGGCGACGCTCCTCCCGGGCCACCAAGATGCCAGCCGCAAACATGCCAAACCCGCCGATAAGCGAGAGCCAGAACGCCAGAGTCTCCTCTTGGAAGAAGGAGCCCACGCCTATCAGAATGCCAGCAATGATCAGGTACCTCGAGCGCCAACTTGTACCTGTCCTGGGGGCCGTCATCTAGGCAGAGTAGTCGCGCATTCGCGGGCGCGGGCAGAAACAGCCGACTCACGAAGGAGCGCAACCAAGCTCCGGTCGGCTTGCTAAAGGGCGACGCCACGGGCCCTTGTCGCAAGACAGCGCTCCGGCGCCTCAACTACGAACGTTCGCGGGACGCCCGTCCCTCGAACCGGCTCGAGCCCCCAGGTTGCGTTTCCGCGATCAATCCCCTGAAAGCAGTCCCGGCTCGCCCGATACTGGACAGATGACTCGACCGCCCGCAGGAACCTCCGCCGGTCGCAATGCGATCGGGAGCGGGACTGTTGGGAGGAGCCGGTGGGTGGCGCTGAGGCAGAGGCATGCAGGTCACCCGACGGAGAGGACCCTGGCGGGGCCAAGGCCAGCAATTGTCGCGGTCACCGGGACGGGCTTCGTCATCTGCGCGACCTTCTGTGTGCTCGGAATGGTGAGCAGCGACGACTTCGCCGGCTACGTGGTCTGGTCCACAGCGATCTGCGCTTGGTTGGCGTTTATGGGAGGCCTGGGCACGTCCCGGATCGTTGTGGACCAGGGATCGGCGGTCTTGATCCTGCGGAACGTCGTCTTTGATGTCCGGATTCCAGCTGTGACCATCCGGCGAGTACGGGGCGGAAACGGTGTCAGGGTCGAGACGCTCGATGGCCAGAAGTGGGAAGCGACGTCGTTTGGTTCCTCGCTCTTCCAGGTCGCCTTCTCGAGCAGACGGTTCCGAGACGCTGCCAAGGACGTGTCGGTGTGGGCCAAGAAGCAGCAGCTCGACCAGGCCACCGGCTCTTCACCGGTGACCTGGCACGTGCGGAGCTGGTGGCTCAAGGTGACTCCGCTGCTGCTTGTCACGGGGGCCACAGTCGGGCTCCTGATCTCTGCAGTCCGATTCGGCGCCTGACTATGTGGCGCCGGACCGGAGGGATCACGTCATGACAAGGGGATCGGTTCGGACGCGTGGGTATCAGGCGTTCTGGACCGCGGTAGCGGTAGTCACGGCTACGGCCGTCGTGATGGGTGTGGTCGACCCTGCGCCGCCCGTGGAGCCGGGCTGGGACCCATACGCGGTTTGGTGGCTCGTCGGGTGTCTTGT
This sequence comes from Georgenia daeguensis, assembly GCF_039537705.1. Lineage (NCBI taxonomy): Bacteria > Bacillati > Actinomycetota > Actinomycetes > Allobogoriellales > Allobogoriellaceae > Georgenia > Georgenia daeguensis. Next base: position 2,005 of record NZ_BAABBA010000046.1, on the reverse strand, counting down.
CGTCGCCGTGCGTTCGTGGTTCCTGGGGGTGCAGGTCACCGACGATGCCGTGATCGTGCGCAACTTCTATCGCACTCGTCGCCTGAGTCGGGCTGACGTTGTGACCGTGCGGGTGGCGCAGTATGACGGTCTATTAATCCCGTTGGGCTCGTGGTACTGGGCGACCGTGCGAATCGGCTTGAGCTCCTCGCCCGACGTCGTCGCTTATGGCTTGGTCGGGCGCCGAGCGGTCGCACGGCGGGCGGCGACGGAACTAAGGACGCTGTGCGGGATCGAACAGCCGACACCATCACGGTCGCACAAGGGCTAAGTGAGCTAACCAACGTTCTGGACGCCAGCCTTTCCGAGCAGCCGAGCAACCACGCCGGGGCTGACAGTCGAGGACACGTATCCAGCCTGGGCGGCGTCGATCACAGTGGATTAGGACCGTGCTGGGCGCCATTCCTCATCGCATCCACGCGGCACTGGTTAGTGTTCCAGCAGCGACAACCGGGCTTACAAAGACGAGGAGAACGGTCCGACTGTGGATGACATTTTGACCATCGTAACTATCAGTGCATTACTCCTCGGCCTTGGATGCCTAGTTTTTTTGATATTTGCTGGAGGCGATCCCAAATCAAGTCGCGCGAGGTCACTGAGAGTCGTCGGACTGATTGCATTCCTTACCGCGTTAGTCGGCTTCACTGCAAGATTGATGTCTTAGCCCGCCCGGTGTACGGCTCGGTGTCCCGGCCCCTTGCACGCTAACCAACGTCTCTGACCATGCCGAGGCGCTCGTTGACTCATTGGTCAACAGATCACGAGCTCACTGAGTCCCGGCCGCGGCCGCTTGCCAGCGTCGCACTTCGGGAAGATGTTCGACGTCGAGAGGGAGGTCAATGACTTTCCCCCCATGTGTGACTAGTACGAGCCACCTCTTGAATCTCTTCGTGTTCCGGGGCCGGATTTCCGCTACATCAGTCCAAGGGAATGTCTTACTACGTACGACCGTGATGAGGTGGAGCCCGTTCAGATCGGCCTCGATCCGGGTCTTGTAGAACGCCCACGCACCGAATCCGAACATGACGAACAGGCTCACGAAGCAGAACGACACGAAGACATATGAGGGCGAGTCCCTACCGCGCGCAAAGATCCACGAGATAGCGAGCACCAGACTGACAACACTGCAGACGGTGTAGAAGTACACCATTGGGCGCCACAGGATGTGATGCCATGACTCCCGCGGCGGCAGCAAGCCGCGGTTGTCCCCGCCGTCCGCGCCTCCCATGCCGGTCATCGTGGCACGCAGGGCGGCGGGGTCTCCGTCGTTTCGCACTCCTACCACTCGACAAACGAACGGATCGGGACACACCCGGCACGCTTGCCAAAATGCCGACTGTCGGGCCTACCTACGGGGCATCAGCTGCAAGAGAGTCCCGGTCAGGAACCCGAGGCGCTGGTCTTGGTAGTACCCGGCGGGTAGTCGTACTCGACGCTCACTGTGCCGCTCTCCAGTCGATCTTCGATGCACGCGGCCATACGGTCCGACGCTGTCCTCGTCTGGTTGTCAGTCAGCACGATCGTGACGAAGGCCGCCGGCTCGCTCGGCGCGACGATGATGTGCTCGGTGGCGTCACGATCGACGCAGGCGTCCCAGGGGCCCACAGGGTGGTCCAACCCGATGACCCAGACCCGACCGTCATCGGCGACCGGATCAGCCCTGGGGCTGCATGACGACGTCGCGGTAACAGCCAGCACCCCGATCCAGAGCCACCCAGCTGCGGCCGCGGACCTAGCCATGGATGTTCACCGCTTGTCACGGCCCTCTGCACCGCGCACTCGAGTGATGCGGTCCGGGGAGCCCCGCACGAACCATGCTCTGTCGTAAGTCCGCGCGATCGGGTCTGCTGCACGGATAGGTGACATCTGATCTGTGGTGCCGCAGGGTGCCACTGGAAGGATGTGCACCGTGCCTAAGCCATACCCCAAGGAGTTCCGCGACGACGTCGTGCGGGTCGCGCGGAAT
>NZ_BAABBA010000045.1:0-8356 GCF_039537705.1 Georgenia daeguensis | reverse complement strand
ACAACCATCACCGCCGGCACTCCTCGCTCGGCTACCTACCCCCAGTCGAGTACGCTCGGCAGTGCAACCATCAAATGGAAACCGACGACTCACAGAGCGTCCGGACCGAATGAAGGGGGCGGCCCAGATCGACAACAACCTTTCCGGACATCACAACTAGGTAAGGTCATGTGGAAAGTTTTGGAGGCATAAAGATGACGGACGTGATTGAGCGCGACTCAGCGACACCGATCTATCAACAGCTCGAGGACATCTTTCACGCGAAAATCGCCAGTGGTGAGTGGGCACCCGAGCAGCGCATCCCGTCGGAGAACGAGCTGAACCGGGAGTACAGCCTGAGCCGCATGACGATTCGTGGTGTGCTCAACAAACTGGCGGGTGATGGTCTGCTCATCCGCGTCGCCGGCAAGGGCACATTCGTCGCCCCGCAAAAGATCAACGCGGTCTCTCCTGCATACAAAGGAATCCGTGAGCAGCTCGAAGTGCTCGGGTACGACATCGCGACGACGTTGATTTCTACGGAGCGCGTTCCCGCGCCGACGAGAGTGCGTGAGCACCTGAATCTGCCGGCGGGCGCCGAGGTCATCGCCATCATACGACTGCGGACGGTAGACGGGAAGCCTCTGAGCGTCCACCGCTCCTTCGTGCCAGCGAGCCTCGCGCCGGGACTGGATCAGCTGGATGTCGTCAACGAGCAGCTGTGCGTGGTTCTCGAAGACAAATTCAATCTGTCGATGAAGAGCGTCTCCGAAGATCTGGAAGTCATCGCCGTCGAAGGAACCGACGCCAAGCTGCTGGAGCTGCGCAAGGGCGGCCCGGCACTGCTGTTGACGGATGTCATCACGAACCCGGCAGGGGCGGCCTTTGAGTACTCGACCATCGTCTTCCGCGGCGATACGGTGCGGCTGAAGTTCGATTACAAGCGTGAGTGAACCCGCCGTGGTGGATGACTCGGGGTCCACCACGGCGGGTCCGCCTAGGTGTGATGTCCAGGCAGGTTGTTGATTCTGCTGACGGGCGCGGCTCCGACTGCGGAGTGGTGCCTGTGATGATTGTAGAAGTGCAGCCAGCCGGGTAGCGCGTCTCGGCGTTCAGATTCGGATCCGTAGAAGCGTGCGTAGGCGCAGCCGTCGGCGAGGGTGTGGTGGAAACGCTCGATCTTGCCATTGGTCTGTGGACGAGGACGATAGGGGCGGGTGCGTTTGTGTCGGACGCCGCGCATGACGCAGGCATCGCGCCATGCGTAGGAGCGATAGGCCGACCCGTTGTCGGATAAGACACACTCGACGGTGACGCCGCGGTCTGCGAACCAGGCGACGGCGCGTGTGAGGACGCCGATCGCCGTGTCGGCTTTCTCGTCGGTGCAGATCTCGGCGTAGGCAACGCGGGAGTAGTCATCGATGACGGTGTGCACGAATGCGGTGCCGATGTTCGGGTGACCTTTGCCGGTTCTTCCCGTGCGCAGTGCCGTCGTTGCCTTGTGCTTGTCCCCTTGCTGCTTGCCGACGAACCGCCAGCCACCGCCGTCGGGGATGTTGCCGAACTTCGTCACGTCGACGTGGACCATCGCCCCGGGATGGGGATGCTCATATCGGCGGATCGGTTCGCCGGTGACCCGATCGATGCGACTGAGTCGGTTGATACGGTAGCGCACCAGCACCGCATGAACAGTCGAGGCCGGGAGGCCGAGTTCTCCGGCGATCTGTGCCGAGCCGAGCCTGCGTCGCGACCGTGCTTTCACGATCCGTTTGACCAGCTCAGGAGGCGTCTTGGTAGGCATCGAACGCGGCCGGCTGGACCTGTCGATCATCCCCGCAGCCCCCTCGGCGCGAAACCTCGCCGCCCACTTGCGTGCCGTAGGCGGCGAGGTCATGAACATCTTCGCCGCGAAAGTGGCAGACCAATGCTCTTCGACGATGAGCTTTGCCAGCCGCAAACGAGCGCGCGGGGTCAGAGCAGCGTTAGCGTGGGACACGAAGGCCTCCTGTGTTGTGTGAGCGGTTTCTAGACAGCTCCACTCTCGCAACCGGAGGCCTTCACCCCTCAGCAATCACGAGCGATTCACACAACAACGTCCCTGGACATCACACCTAGCGGACGAGCAGCCGAATGCGCTCGTCCAGTCCCGCGGCGTCAAGCGCGTATCGAGCAAGCAGCCCTGAGTACGTACCGGTGACGATGTGCTCATGCGGCAACCCGATGGCGTGCACGGGAATTCCCGAGGATGCGAGAGCCTCGCCAACGGCCGCGGAGAGACCGCCGCGGGTGTAGTGCTCCTCGACGGTGATGACGCGTCCGGTGCGACGAGCGGACGCGCGGATAAGCGCCGCGTCAACAGGTTCGACAGTTGGCATCCCGATGAGGTCCACATCGACGCCGTCGTCCGCGAGCCGTTGCACCGCGACCACGACCTCCGGGGTGATGGTCCCCGTCGTGACGACCGTTGCGCGAGACCCTTCCCGAATCATCCGCCCTTCCCCGATGGTGAACGGTGCCTGCGGGAACAGATCGGGGATCGATGGGCCCCCGATGCGCATGTACACGGGCCCGTCGTGCTCAATCATCGCCTTGGCTGCCTCCCGGATCTCTCCGGGGTCCTGGGGTGAGAGGACGACGACACCGGGAAGCATGCGGATGATTGCATAGTCTTCGAGGGAGTAGTGTGTGGGCCCGAGGTCGGAGTAAGTGATCCCTCCGTTGCGACCGACGATCTTGACGTTCTGACCCATGTACGCGATGTCGTTACGGAATGCTTCGTAGTTCCGGTTGGTGACAAACGCTGCGATGGCTGCGAAGACGGGGACTTTCCCGGTTGATGCGAGACCTGCCGCGACGCCCGTTGTTCCGTGTTCCTGAATGCCGAACTCGTAGTAGCGGTCGGGGTAGCGCTCGCGAAATGAGCCGAATCCCGACGACAGCCCGCTGTCGGCGGAGAGGACGACGACACGGTCATCGCTCGCAGCGAGGTCGGTCACTGCTTGCCCGAAGGTCTTTCGCGGATCGATAAGAGTAAGCGTCTCAGCAGCCATGGTCGTTCCATTCGCGCAGGTTGTCGATGCGGGCGTGCACTTCACGTTCGGCTCGGTCGAGTTCCTCGACCGTCGGCTTCCAGTAGTGCGAGGCAAGGGTCCCTTCCAGGAAGCTGATGCCCTTCGCCTTCGTCGTGCGAGCAACGACGACAGTAGGCCGGCCCTTTTCACCGTCCGCGGTGCTGACGGCGTCGAGGACGGCATCGATATCGTTCCCGTCGATGGTGACGGTGTTCCACCCGAACGCTGCGAACTTGTCGGCAATCGGCTCCATGTTCATGACCTCAGCGGTCGGCCCGGAGATCTGCAGATCGTTGACATCGACGAAAGCGACGAGGTTGTCGAGTCGGTGGTGGGCCGCAATGGACGCGCCTTCCCAGTTCGCCCCTTCGGGGAGCTCACCATCCCCAAGGACGGTGAAAACCCGTCCTCCGTTGCTCGCTGCGCGAAGGCCAAGTGCCATCCCTGCGGCAATCGACAGCCCGTGACCCAGGGCGCCCGTGTTCGCTTCAATCCCCGGAAGCTTGTGAAGGTCAGGGTGACCGCCGAGTTTGCTGCCGACGGAGCCGTACGTGTCGTACAGCGTCTCCTCGAAGTAGCCGCGCCGGCCGAGGACGGCGTACTGCGCCATTGCTTTGTGGCCCGCGGACAGCAGGAACCGGTCGCGGTTCGGGTCCTTCGGGGCTTGCGGGTTGACGCGCATGGTCGCGAAGTACAGCGCGGTCACGATGTCGATGCACGAGAGTGCTCCTCCAAGGTGGCCAGAACCGCCTGCCCGGACCATCCGCAGGACGTTGAGGCGTGCGAGTTCCGCCTCGATCTGCAGCGGGACGGTATTCATACGCGAGTGTTCTCGGTTTCGTAGTCGTACAGAGCGGCGAGCTTCGGAGCGCTCCGCTCGTTCTCCCCGTACGACACCGAGAGGTATTCGCGAACGAGTCGCTTGACCGACTCGACGCCGGTGACCTGAGCTCCGAATGCGACCATGTTGGCGTCGTTGCTCAGCTGAGCACGCTCGGCTTGGTACGCGTCCGTGAGCAGTGCGCAGTACGCCCCGGGAACCTTATTCGCAGAGATGGAGACGCCGATGCCGGTGCCGCACATCACGACACCACGCTCGACCTCCTTCGCCGCGACGCTTTCCGCCACCGCTATGGCTGTCTTCGGGTACAGGGGGTCGTCGGAGCCGAAATCACGAACCTCGTGGCCGAGCTCGCGAAGGTAATCAGCGACGGCATCCTTGAGGGTGGTTGCATTCGGGTCGCAGCCAATACCAATCAACATGCGGGGACTCCTATCTATACCTGTATAGCCTTGTCTAGCTGAGGATAGACCGAATCGGCGTAGGATGGAAGACCGGACTGTATAGTCCACCCATTGACCTGGGAGACAGCATGGCCAGAGACGCCCACCCCACCCCTCTTGACAGCGCGGACGTCATCCTCTCCGACCTCGACGGAGTCGTGTACCGCGGCGCAGCACCCATACCGCACGCCGTCACCGCTTTGAACGCGGCTCGAGAGACGAAGACGGTGGGGTTCCTGACGAACAACGCCTCTCGGCTGGCAGCGGACGTCGCGGAACAGCTGACGACAATGGGACTGGACGTCGACGCAGATGATGTCGTCACCTCACCGCAGGCGACACTGCTGCTTCTCTCAAGGGTTGTCGAGCCCGGAACTTCTCTGCTGGTCGTCGGTGGTCCGGGGCTGACGACGGTGCTCCAAGGGGCGGGGTACCGACTTGTCCGCACGGCGGATGAGCATCCCGACGCAGTCGTGCAAGGTTTCTCACCACACGTGAGCTGGAATGACCTCGCCGAAGCTGCTTACGCTCTCGCCTCCGGGATTCCGTGGGTCGCGACGAACCTCGACACCTCACTTCCACTCGAGCGCGGACTGGCACCTGGCAACGGAGCACTCGTTGCTGCCGTCCGCGCGGTCATCAATCGCGAACCTCTCGCTGCCGGAAAGCCGGAGACGGCGCTCTTCGACGCCGCCCGCGAACGATTCCCCGGCTCCCGATGGCTATTCATCGGCGACCAGGTCGACACAGACATCAGAGGCGCATGTCGCTCCGAGATGAGTAGCGCCCTCGTCCTCACCGGCATCAGCCGGCCTCAGGATGTTTTCGCCGCACCCTCCGATGCGCGACCTGACTTCATCTTGCGCGACCTGCGTGGTCTCGCGTTGCCGTATCCCTCGACCCGACTCGCGCGCAATGACCAGTTCCTCACATCGACCGTCGCCAACGCCGTCGTGGCTGCCGAAGGCCGTCGGGTGCGCCTCGTGGCCCCAGGAAACGAGCCGATGAATATCATCCGAGCCACAGCTGCTCTCGTCTGGGAACATGCCGCAGCATACGACAATCTCAAACTCGACACTGAGCTTCACGACGCCATCGCCATGGCCCTCGATTAAGGGCGTCAGCGCCTTGCTCGTCAGCAGCTGCCGTCCTCATGCTCCGCAAAGATCCTCAGCAAAACGACGTCGACCTACCGTGCCGGCGGGCTGACGTCTATATGCTCCCGGCCGCGCGGCTCCGACGACTCGCAACAACAGGCGGCGAGAACTCCTACGCCGTGGAGTTCGACACAGACGCCGCAGAGATCGAACTCATGATCGAAGCCCAGTCCACGGGTACGAGCTGGCGTTCATGGGTCTGGATCAACGGACAGCCGCTCACCGCAGCCCCCGAGCAACCCGGAGGGCTGACGGCAACGGCGAACAGCTCCTACCTTTGCAAGCTAACTTTCGCTGATGTTCGCGTGCGTCGAGTACGTGTGTGGCTGCATCGCATTCGCTTTTCAGGAGTATGGGCACTGCCGAGCACGTCCGTAACGCCGACGGCTACCCCCAGCGTCAAGGCAGCGCTCGCAGGGGATTCGTACGTCGAGGCGGGTCTGGACGGAATGCACGCCGCGCTCGCGCTCGCGACTGGTTGGGAGGTATACAACGCGGGTCAAGGGGGCACGGGCTACGTACAGGCGGGAACCGGCTCGGTTTTCGGCAGCAGCACAAGGCTCGGTTGGCTTGAGCAGATCCAGCCCGACGTCATCATTGTGCACGGGACCCTCAACGACGACAGTGCCGGAGCGAGTGCAATCGGCGCGGCCTGCTCCGCCATGTACGCTCAGCTTGCCGCGCGATGCCCACGAGCACTCGTGTTCGTCGTCGGCCCCGAGGTCTCTTCCTTCGCCGACTCATATACCGCGTGACGCCTCGCGAACCGCGACGCAGTGCGCACCGCGGCACTCGCGGCACCGAACGTGATCGGCTATATCGACACCCTCGGCGGACCCGCGAACCGTGGCGCATGGGCAACATCCACCGCCTACGCAGTCGGCGATCGAGTCAGCTACGCAGGCGGCATCTACGTATGCACGAAGGCGCACACATCTCACACCAACGTTGGAACCGGGTACCCGGGCGGGACAGCAATCGCGTACCACTCCGGGTCGTGGAAGCTGGATTCATGGCTCTCTGGAACCGGAAAAGATGCTGCCGCCACCGGCGACGGTATGCGTGACAGGTACCTCAGCAGTGATGGCGTCCACCCGACTGCCCCGTTCTCCGCCTCACTCGGCGGCTATCGACACTGGGCACTTCGTGTAGCGGAGTCTGTCGCCAAGCTGCTCTAGCCCCTTGCGGTTACCCGTCAGCGAGTCCCCCGTTCAGCAGCCCCACCCAAAGAGAAGAGCCCGCCGAGCGACGAGTGCCCGGTGGGCTCTTCTCATCGCTCAAGGCGGGCTTGAGTTAGTTGAGTCCCCGATAGTGGTGTAGCGCGGTCGCCGAGCTCGTCGTGGTTGTAGACGTAGACGCGGCCACCGCGTGATCCTTCGAGTGAACCTCTCACAGCACCCTCGAACGGAGTCATCACGATGACCGCTCCCCACATTGTCGACCCTGCCGGCCTGCTCGGTGAAGCCCTGGCCGAAGCCAGCCCCGACCTGATGCGCTCACTGCTGCAGACCGTGATCAACGCGCTGCTCTCCGCCGATGCCGACGCGGTCGTCGGCGCCGAGTACGGACGCCCAACCCCCGGCCGGGTCTCCCAGCGCAACGGCTACCGCCACCGCGACCTCGACACCCGAGTCGGGACCATCGACGTCGCGGTCCCCAAGCTGCGCAAGGGCACCTACTTCCCCGAGTGGCTCCTGGAGCGCCGCAAGCGCGCCGAGTCCGCGCTGATCACCGTGGTCGCGGACTGCTACCTCGCCGGGGTCTCGACCCGGCGGATGGACAAGCCCGTCAAACAGCTCGGGATCGACTCGCTGTCCAAGTCCCAGGTTTCGCGCATGGCTGCTGACCTCGACGAGCACGTGGAGCAGTTCCGCCACCGTCCTCTCGACGCCTCAGGCCCGTTCACGTTCGTCGCGGCCGACGCCCTGACGATGAAGGTCCGCGAGGGCGGGAGGGTCATCAACGCGGTCGTACTGATCGCGACCGGCGTCAACGGTGACGGACACCGCGAGGTCCTGGGCATGCGGGTCGCGACGTCCGAAACCGGAGCAGCGTGGAACGAGTTCTTCGCCGACCTCACCGCCCGCGGCCTGGCCGGGGTCCGACTCGTCACCTCTGACGCGCACGCCGGCCTGGTCGAGGCAATCGCGGCGAACCTGCCCGGCGCGAGCTGGCAGCGGTGCCGCACCCACTACGCGGCGAACCTCATGTCGGTGACACCGAAGAACATGTGGCCGGCGGTCAAGGCGATGCTCCACTCGGTCTACGACCAGCCCGACGCCCCAGCCGTGGCCGCCCAGTTCGACCGGCTGCTCGACTACGTCACCGAGAAGCTCCCCGCGGTCGCCGAGCACCTCGGCGCAGCTCGGGAGGACATCCTGGCATTCACCAGCTTCCCCAAGGACGTGTGGACCCAGATCTGGTCAAACAACCCCGCTGAACGGCTCAACCGCGAGATCCGCCGCCGCACCGACGCCGTCGGGATCTTCCCCAACCGCAACGCCATCGTCCGGCTCATCGGCGCCGTCCTGGCCGAGCAGACCGACGAATGGGCCGAAGGACGCCGCTACCTCGGCCTCGAGGTCCTGGCCCGCTGCCGCATGACCATCGTCCCCACCACCGACCCCGAGATCGGAGCCGACCACCTACCCGCACTCACCGCCTGAACCCCCAAGAAGGAGAACGCAGCGCTACACCACTACCTGGGACTTGACCCTTGAGTTGTTCGGTCAGTTGACCGGGTCTGCTGCACGGATAGGTGACAGGTTGGGTCACGCAGCCTGGGTGGCTGGCGTGGTCATGATGGTCTCGTACTCGATGGGGGTCAACCGGCCGAGGGCGTCCTGTCGTCGACGGCGGTGGTAG
>NZ_BAABBA010000044.1:0-11614 GCF_039537705.1 Georgenia daeguensis | reverse complement strand
AATCCCCGGAGGGACGCCTACGTCGGGACCGACACGACTCGGTCCATGGCCACAGACAGGGAGATCAGCTGTCCGTCAACAGGGAAGTACGTGTCCGCCTACAGGGAGGTTGGCATGTCCGCTTGCAAGCGGGAGCGTGGCTCAGCAGTTGGCCCTCGGCTCAACTCGATCCGCGCGCCGAAGTACCGCCTGCTGCGCACCTTCACCCGGAAGCCAGAAGCGCCGACGCCGTTTCGGGCGGACCGGCGATATATCACCGATACGATCCTGGAACGGAAGAAGGAGAGGCGCACCAGGTGGCAGCGGATATCTCTGCGATGCGGTCTCCGAGGGCTGAGATGATCGGCCGCAGGATTGCCTCCGACAACGCTCGCCACCATCTGCGGTTTGCCGACTACCAGGTCAAGGTCGAGGCCGAGCTCGGGAGAGAGGCGCGGTCCATCAGCGGCGCGGACTGGTTCGCACCGATGGCGGCACTGACCTGTGTCGCTAGTGCGCTGGGCGGCCTGTCTGGGCTTCTCATGGGAGCGGCAGATGCAGACACAGGGCTCGTGCTCGGAGGACTCATCCTCCTTGGTTTCGCCGTCATGTGCTTCATGGCTACCAAGAGGTCCTGGGGTGACCCGTCGACCGCCGCGAGGCAGGCCCGGTTCGTCGAGATCGGCATGTCGGCCGCCAGCAGAGAGGACGCATGGCTACGTGCGCAGTCCCGTTGGCCGGGCGCCGAGGGGGTCGCGCGCGAGGACACGGTGTGGACGTTCAGTCAGGTCGAGCGGCTCGCCGCGAAAGTGATGCGCCAGTTCGGCGCCAGGGACGCTGCGGTGACTCGGCTCAGCGGTGACGGCGGAATCGACGTCGAGTCTCACTACGCGGTCGCGCAAGTCAAGCACTGGGCTGCCAGGGTGCCGCCGGCGGAGATCACCTACTTCGCCGAAGTCGCCGCGCGTGCCGGTAAGCTCGCGCTGTTCTTCTCTACCTCCGGCTACTCGCCGGGCGCTGTCCGGGTTGCGGACGAGGGTGACGTCGCCCTGTTCACGCTGAGAACCGGGACAATGCGGGTCGAGGCAGCCAACGAGATGTCGAAGATCGCCATGCAGGGGAAGCAGACGCCGCTCAGCCGCATGCGCGTGTTCGCGCAGATGACGCAAGATGAGCGGGCAGCATTACGTGGTGTCCCGCACACCAAGAGATAGTGCCGGGACGCCGAGCGCTTCCAGACCAGTGCGTTGGTAGAGACGCGGGCGTAACCGATCTTCAGTTCGGTCACCTATCGAGGGTCGCCGGTTGACGCCCCGTCACCGGGCCTCTTCACGGGCGGGTCTTGCTGGACAACCTCGGCGAAGCGGAGACCGAGTCAGAACTGACGCCGGACGGTGTCTCGGTGAGGCTTCCTCGAACGGAACGTTGCTACGTGGGCGATTGGAGGGCCTGCTGCCTTCCACCCAGAATGACGCCGCAGGGCTGCCGAAGGTAGTGACTGCTGACTGCCGACCTCAATTGCGGCCGATTGCCTTCCGGATGGGGGAGACTGGTGCGCCTAAGCCAAGAGGAGCAGCGATGCCGCCACGGATCGAGAAGTTGAACGTAAAGAACCTGCGCTCCATCGGGGACGAGAGGGTGACCATTCGCTTCCCTGAGAGCGGTGCGTTGGTGCTGCTTGGTGAAAACAACGCCGGCAAGAGCAACGTCACCCGCGCCCTGGACTTTCTATTCGGCGACTACTGGCCCGGGACGCGCCAGCTAGAGGACCACGATTTCCACGGGCGGGATAGCGACGGTATCGCGGTCGAGGTGGGCGCGGTGGTGTCTGGCATCGCGTGCCCCTACTGCTCGGGAGGCGCGGTCGAGTACTTCAGTTGGGTCTACGACACTCAGGACACTGGGCAGGACGGCAATCCAGTCAAGTACCGCTTCACGTGCAGCAACGCCTATTGCGGAAAGTCCTGGCCGAACAACGTCATGCGGTCGGCGCTCTCGGCCGCCGTTCTCGACGCCGACCGCAGGCTGGACTACCAACTGAGCTACGCGAGCAAGTACACAATGCTTTCCAAGCTCATGCACCGGTTCCACGAGCGCCTGCTCCACGATCCAGAACGGAAGACGCAGCTCGCCGCTATCTTCGGTGGCCTGCTCAAGGAGTTCGGGGCTGTGCCGGAGTTCGCCAAGTTCAAGGAGATGCTCGCGGAGACGGCCGAGGAGTTCGGGCAGAACCTGCCCTACAGGCTGGACGTCGACTTCAGCGCCTACGACCCGAGCAACTTCTTCCGCTCGCTCCGGATCCACCCAACTCTCGAAGGGGAGGTGAGAAGTTTCGACGAGCTCGGCACTGGCCAGTCGCAGGTGCTTGCGCTTGCGTTTGCCTACGCCTACGCGATGGCTTACGGGCAGGCGGAGGGCACGGTGCTTGTGATTGATGAGCCGGAGGCCAACCTCCACCCGCTCGCGCAGCAGTGGCTGGCGACGCGGCTGAACCGCCTGGCGGCCCCCGGGCTCCAGGTGGTGGTGACAACCCACTCGCCGCATTTCGTCGACCTGGCCAGGCCCGAGAATCTGGTGATGGTTAGCAAGGGCGAGGACGGTGCGACCCGGGTGGTGCAGAGATCCCTCGACGCCTTGACGGCAAGCCTTCTCGAGCGGGGCGCGGACCCGGAGAGGACGCAGCCCGAGACAGTCGGGCCGTTCTACGCGGCTGGCGCCACTACGGAGATTGTCAGCGGCCTCTTCGCGAGGCGCTGCGTACTGGTCGAGGGGCGGACCGAGTCCTTGGCGCTGCCCGAGCTGCTCAGGGCCCGCGGGCTCGACGTGCTCAGGGAGGGCATCGCCGTGGTCCCAGTCGAGGGCATCGGCAACGTCGCCAAGTGGCACCGGCTCTACACCGCCCTAGGCATCGAGTGCTTCTGCGTGTTCGACACCGACTCCGACAAGGGCAGCGACCCGCAGCTGCTTACCAAACGGTTAGATATCGCCAGGGCGCTGGGCCGCGAGGGAGACCCAGCGGAGGCCGCGACGATCTTGGGCGAGCCCCTCTACGTCGGTGACGGCTACGCCACCCTCGACCCGAACTTTGAGGGCGGGATGAAGGCTCTCTTCGGCGACGAGTGGACACGCCTCCACGAAGAGGCCGTCTCGTCCGTGGGCGAGTCCAAGCCGCTCCGCGCGAGGTACGCCGCCCAACGGCTCGCCGACTTCAACTCTGCGGGCAACGCCGGCGACCGGATCGACGCGCTCATCCGAGCCATCCGCGGCGAAGGGCCAGTCGATGGCTCGCACGAGGACGGATCGGAAGGCCTCTCGGTTGGCAGTCCGGGGAACTCGTACGACCCCGACCCGTGGGGCACGGACGAGCCCCCGTTCTGATGTGGAACGGCCTGTCAAGGTGGGGGATTTCTCCTCGTCGGAGGAGGACTCACCCACCCGAAACTCCGATGAGCCCGTTTAGTTCGCTCGACGGCGGTGTCTATAGTCCACGGTCCGGCCGGGCAATCCTCTCAAGACGAGTAGCCCGGGCACCTATCCCGGACCCGACGACCGTCGCGCGATAGACGGGCGCTCCATCTGGGTGCGCCAACGTTACTTCGACCGACCCCTCGGATGTGGCGACGGTGACGAGTTCCAACTGCGTTGCGTCCAAGTCATACCGAACCGCGAGTCGCTGGCGTACGTGCTGTTCAGCCTCGGCTTCGCTCATGACGCCATCCCCGCCCCGGTGAGTGACCAGACGCTCCACGACGGCCTTGATCGCGTCAGCGAGGTAGGCGGTGGCAATTCCAACGACGATCGCCTCGCCTACCCCCGAGGCGCCCCAATCGAACTCCGTGCGGCGACGTTCTATAACCACGCAATCATGCACGCCGCCGGCTGCCAATGCATTCCGGATCTCTCCGACGATCGCGGGAACGCTCGGATACTGACGGGGGTCAATCTCGATCTCTATGTCGAGACCCTCGAGACGCGTTACTGGGTCGAGCAACCCGTAGAACGATATGTCGACGTTGTCGAAGTACGCGTCTGCGGAGTCAGTCATATCCAAATACATACAGCGCGGGACGTCGTTGGCCGAGAAGACTCGCCCGTGACGGCATAGCCCTCTTGTTTCCACGCGGGAGACGCCTCCCCGGCACGGGCCCGGCCCGCAACTGCAGGCCCGCCAGGTTCCGGCTTCCGCTCATGCCGCGATCCGCGCGCTTGTCCCGTCTGAGAATCCCCTCTCCGGACCGGCCGCTACCGGTCAGGGGATTCAACAGCGTTCGCCTTGCCTGGCGTCGCTATCGGCACACCAGGCGTGACGAACTGTGCCGCCAACTCCTTGCGGCGGGGCCAACTGCTATCGGGCCATTCGCCCATGTCCCTGCGCTCGCCGGAACGTGCCTCGACCCCGGTAATCTTGGTGAAGAGGTCTCCTGCGAACGACGCGCTTGACGGACGCCCTGATCCACCGATCACGTACGCCAGGCCGACGAACCTGGCTGCAACATCCTCGAGAGTGAACTCTTGGGTCGCGAGCCCGGTCGCGATCTGGGCCTGGAGCTCAGCCAGAGCCGGTGACTCAGCGACGAGTCCGTAGAGGAAGCTGCTGCCTGACTCACCCGTCGACTGGTCTCCCTGGCGAAGGTCAGCCAGCAGGAACGGCAGCAGTCGGCGCGCCTCTCGCTGCAGGGATTCACAAAGGGCCCGTTGAGTTTCCTCTTTGAGGCCGTGCACCTCGCGCATCGCCGTCGAGATCACGTGGGCGCGCCGGTGGACATTGGAGCATGCGGTCAATGCTCGGTCGACGTCGGAAGCCGGGTCGGCGTCGAGCAGGCGCCGGAGCAATATGGCTGTCCAACGTGTTAGTTGGAGTCCTGTGGATGTCCACGAGTCCAAGCGGTCTTCCGCCTCATCGACAAGAGTCATGCCGGCGGTCAGCAGTTCGAGTGTGACTGGACCGGTGGGACCCTCGTGGTGGGGCACTTCGCGTATGTCCGGGTATCGCGCACGAAGCTTACTCAAGACCAATGTCACCTGAGCGTCGTCCTCGGCGGAGACGAGCGCGCGTAAGTCGGTGCTCTCGCCGGCGGCGGCCTTCTCGATTGCTCGGGTTACGACGGCATCGGGGATGTCGCCTTCGGGGATCGCCTGGGCGAGGTACCGGTCGAAGTAGTCAGGGTGCGCAAAGCGTCCTGCCCCGGCGCGCAAGGGGTTCGGACCGCGGACCGCCGGAAAGAGGGCGGCGAGTACAGCAAGGGCATCTCGGCGGTCCTCGTCGCGGTCCAGTACGCCAACTAAGCGGTCCCACTCCGGCTGTTTGTCCTCGCGTTGGGCGAAACTCACGAACGAAGGGGTCGATCGCGTTAGTTCGACCTTCCACGACTGGAGCCCGGCGAAGACGTCGGGGAACTGCACCTTGAGGAAGACGGCCAAGATGAGGTCAACATCGTTCATCTCGCTGAGGTCATGAACTCGGAACTGTTCACGCACTTGGGCGAGGAAGCGCTCGATGGCGCGCGGCGTGGCTAGTTGGGAGGGCATGGTTGACAAGATGATGTCGCCGAACCGGTGCTTGTCGAAACCTGTTTCAACGCGCTCAGGTGTCACGATCTCCGTCAGCCCAGCATTCAACATCCGCACGATCTGTCCGGTGAGGAGGGGCGGGATGCTCAGCGGATACTGGACAATTTTCTCCATGAACGCTCGGGCTCTGGCCTTCGAGACGCTCGCCTGACCGGGATTCTGCAATGTCTCGATGAGAGTTTGCTCGTCGTAGGCCAAGAGGAAGTCGACACCAGGAAAGCGGCCAAGAAGGCGTACCACCTTAAGAAGGTCGAGCAACTCACGGGGCTGGAGACGATCGATATCGTCAACAACGACGAGAACCGGAACGCCGAGGGTCCGTAGTTCCGCTGCAATTTCATCGAACGCGACATTCCAGGGCTTCGCGAGACGTGTCTCAAGTGCTCGGGTCGCCTCGACGACGGCAGCCCCAGCGACTGGTATCAAGGCTGCGAGTGGTCGGGCAATGTCGGCGTAGGAAGAGATCAGACCCCGGAGATCCTTCTTGCTGCCTGGTTCGGGGATAACAGTGGCGAGAGCCGCGAAGAACTCTGAGAGCAGTCCTTCAGTCCCCGACGTAGCCCACGGAGTGAACGGAACAACTTGCCACCTGCTGTTTTCGAACTCCGTGAGGTAGGTCGTAATCATCGCTATTACTGAGGATTTGCCGCTGCCCCAGGGGCCCTCGAGCCCGTAGACAACGCTGGACTCCGTAGAGTGGTTCTCATCGATCAAGCGGGCAGCCCGGTGTGCCACCGGCGCTCGACGAAGCGTGTCTTCGTCGGTGGTCGTGATTGGATCGTCTCGCCAACTCTTCCGCGGTGGCACCGCGCAGCGAATCGGCTGGTGCTCCTGTTCGGGCGCGGTCACACGTCAGACGCTACCAAGCGCCGACGTTTCGCTGTCACCGCACTAGTCCGGGCTGCGACGCCTGCGGCGGCCGGGTCGATAAGCAGGTCGGTCACTCACACTCCGAATAGATGCCTTACTACGGATCGGCGGCAATCGGCCGTCAAGAGGTGGCACTAATCGCGATGACTCGCCTACCGATGCCGAATTCTCGTGATCTGCGCCGGGAGAGCTCAAGTCCTGGCGGACCGACCGATCCGTCACCAGTAGCGGATCGTCACGTGAGACAACTCCTGTTGGACGTCGCCGACACCGCGACATATGGGAGCCCCGCTGGGACGAGAGTTGTTGGCTTTGGCCACTGGCTTGTTGAAAGACTGGCGACATGGCATCTGTGCAGGCGCTGGACTTCCGCCGCAAGCCGTCGGTCGAGGGCGAGTTGGTGCTGCTTCGACCGGTGACGGTTGCTGACGTGCCCGTGCTCCATGCCGGCATGGCCGACCTCGAGATGGCCAGGCTCACTGGGGCAATACACTCCACGACCGAGGCCCTACAGCAGAGATGGAGCGTCGCCGACCTTGAGGATGTCTACTCGCGCTGGACGACAGCTGACGACCGCATCGTCTGGGTGATTGTCGAAAAGTCGTCGGGCAACGTCGTGGGCGAGTCGGTACTCAATGGCCTTGACTCGGCCAATCGGTCTTGTGGCTTCCGGATCTGGATCTCTGGGGCTCGTGGCAAGGGGTTGGGCACGGAGGCGACACGACTCACCATGCGGCACGCATTCGAGGACCAGGGGCTCAACCGTGTCGAGCTGGAGGTCTACGACTTCAACCCGCGTGGTCGTCATGTATATGAGAAGGCCGGCTTCGTCGACGAGGGCGTGAAGCGCCAGGCGCTGCTATTCGACGAAGAGTGGATCGACGCGCACGTCATGTCCATCCTCGCTAGCGAGTGGGTTGAGCACCGCGGGGAACCTGCTCGCTGATCGCCGATATACGACGCTGGGTCTGGCCGCCAATCTCTCCGGCCTGGGACGGGTGTTCCAGGAGACGATCGGCGTACGTGCCGGTGACCACCGCCGAGGTGACCTGGCCCAGCCACTGCTGGGCGTGCTCAACGCCGCCATCCGTGACAGCCACCGCCGCAACGATAGGGCTCGGTCGGAGATCACCACCGCGCTGGACGCGAGGAGATATTTTAGGACGGCGCCGCCCAACTCGGGCGACTCGCCTGAGCCGCCCGGCCCGCCGTGTATCTAGGAGCCTCTTGTGCGATTTCGTCCGGGTAACGACGGCTCGTGGCGTGCATCACTCGCGGCCGCGCTGCCAGGAGGGTTCGGGAAGCCGCCCTCGTTCACTCTGTATTCGGTTTCCGCGGAGGTTTGCGACTGGGCCGACCGGGCGCCGTTCTCGGCGTGGGCACGGCGAGACAACGCGCGATCCATGAGAGCGGATGTCGAGGCCGGGCTGTCGGTGTGCGGGGAAGCGTTTCAGGGACAGTTCCAGCCTTTCGCCGACGCACTCACGGGTGCACTAAACCAGGTCGCTGTCGGCCCAAGAGTTGATCGCGATGCGGATGTCGCTCGGCTCCGTGTGGTGTCACATCAAGCCAAGGCCCGGCTACAGTCCCCTCCGCTGCGTGTCGCAGCCTGGCAGGATCTGGCGGAAGCCGCGCGTACGGATCGTCCGGACATCACCGTGATCGAGCCCCGCATCGCACTGCTGAACGCAATGCTGGTCGGCGCGGGTGTGGACCCGGGGGAGCGGTTCCGACGGCTGGCCGACGTACTGAGCCCCTCCGCAGCGACGTTGGCTCGTGACCCGGATGCAGTGCCGCCGGACTGGACGGACGCCCAACGCCTTGAGGCCGCTGACCCGTTGCTGCGGGAACCTGCGGCGGCAGGCCACTGCGTTGCGTGGCTGACATTCGCCGCGGCGCGCCTGCCGGAATTCGTGCTGGAGATCGGCCCGGCCACATTGTTCGACGCCGACTGGTGCATCTCGAACGCTTTGGCACCGCCATGGCAGGAGTTTCGGTACCGCGACGAACTTACCCGCGTCATTGCACACGACCACGGTCGGGGCACCCTCGATCCGAACGCCGGTCCTCGCCACGAGGTGCTCGCTCGGGTCGACCTGGGGCATCGTCCCCCCTTCGGCTGGGAGGAGGAAGCTGTAGCGCAGGTCCGCTCGCTGGTCGGCCTCGTGGCCATCCGTACCGGTGCTCCTTCCTGGCGTCGGGCTGGATTCTCCTGTCTCGTGGTGGATGGTGAGGTGAGCACGTACTCGATTGGTACCGGCGACGAGCCGTTGTTCACCGAGCCGGACCACTACGGGATGAACGGGTTCGCGGACGCCCTCGCGGACTACAGGGCAGAGCTCGCGGGTCTACTCTCGACCGGCCGTCTGCCCGCGGATGTAGCCGAAGCCTTGCGGCTCATTGGAGAGGCGGGACAGATTGACTCACGGGAGAACGCGCTCAACGGGACGGCAACGATCGCGGAACAGACGGTCATCGTGCTGCAGGTCGCCGCAGTCGAACGGCTGGCGGCGTATTCAGGGATGGACAGCGATGCATTCATGTCGGAACTGGCGGCGGATTGGGCGCTGGCCCGATACCACCAGAACCTTGCATGGGCCGTCGAGCGATGTCTGTCAGGGGTCGGTGGAGGAGGGGACGCGATCTTCCACCGAGTGGTCAGCTTCCCGTCAGGGCGCCGAAGCCTTAGCTTTGTCGCGGCATTCGAAATCCGCGACCAGTTGATTGCGGCCTGCCCTGGCCTGTTCGACCGCGCCCGCGCCGAGACCTTGCTCGCGAGCATCGGAGACGCAGACGCGGCGTCCCGGCTGCTCGCCTCGTTCAAAGCGGAAACTAGTGTGCTCATGGGCCGGTTAAGCCGCTGCCGCAACGGCCTCATGCACGGCAACCCCGTTGCCCTGGAAAGCGTTCAATCCGTCCGAGACTTCTCGCGGTTCGTCGTGCGCGCCGGATTGGATCATTCGATCCGCAGCATCGCCGAGAGTCGCCCCGTCGCAGACCTTCTAGTAGCCAGCAATCGTCGTCGACGGGTCACGCTCGATGGACTTCGGAGCGGCACGTCGTTCAGGGAGATCTGGAGTACCCCCGACGACGGCAAGCTTGTCTAACCCGGCGCAGCGGCAGTAAGTGCGCTGCACCGCCGGTTCGCGCCGAGGATCAATTCGGGCAGCGCCTCCGAACCTGCCGCGGCCAGTGAAGTGCCGACTTCTATGAGCACTGCGGCCTACCGTGGGGCACACAGCGGCCGTAGGGGCCAACGGGACAGCACCGGGTCCCGAGCCGAACGGCAATCGAAGCACTCCACCAGATGGGACGTCCAACTGGGAGACGGTCCTACAGCGGGACCGGTTACCGCTACGGAGCACCTAGAGCCATTCACGTCGGGGCCCTCAGCATGCATCGCACGAAGCGTGGCGACGGGGCTGGCGGGCGCCCGACAGTTCCCGCCGGGATGTCGCAGTTGCCGGGTACTTAGAATGCATGGTGAGACTCGGCCTTGCCCGCACTGAGGGCGGCTACCTGCCCATGGGGTGGGGTGATGCTTCCCCGTGGCGCCCGCGAGAGGCTCGCCCAGCCACTCCGTGAGGCGTGCGAGGGAGCACAGCTCCTGCGTGCCAGCCACACGCTGCCCATCGAAGCCGGCCTATGGGGCTGGTACTCCGACGGACTGGTCGAGCGGCTACGCGAACTCGCCACCGGGCTCGAGCACTTTCCGAGTGACACGTCCTTCGGCAGCCTCAGCAAGCACGTCGAGTCAGTGGTCGCCTCCCGCGGCAGCGCGCTGTCCGTACTTTACGCGCTGGAACCCTTCGCGCCGTTCGACCGTGATATCGCCCAACGGATTCTGCAAGCCGTAGACACGGGGCTCGCGCGGGCTGCTACTTCGCTTGAAGACGGAACTGAGCCGCCGCGCCCGTTGGAACTATGGCGCACCTGCGAGGAGTGGCCGCGCGGTCTACCCGTCGACACCGAAATCAGCCTCAGCCAGCTGTTCGGCCTGGACGAGGAGCCGGTGGACGACATCGGCGACCTCAAACCCGGCTGGGTACTGATCAGGTCTTGGGCTACTTCCGGCAGCGCGAGCGAGGACGGCACCAGGCCCGCCGTCGGCTGCTGCGAACGATTACAAGTGCTGCAGCGTCAGACGATGCTGAGACCCGCGCACTGGCGACCGCCGACATTTACAGGCGCCTAGTTGAGGGGCCGGTGCGTCAATTCGGCTGGGCGCTGCGGTGCATGCAGATCGGGACTTGGTCGGCGCCACCCGTGTTGACCCGGGTCCGCGACGCGATGCTGGCCAGCGGGAGCCTCGCGCGACGGATCGCCGAGGACGCCGTGCTCGTAAGTATGCGCAACGGCGAAGCGCACGAGGACTTGGAGTGGGACGGGGTTCACGAGCACTACGTCGTCGACGATGAACCTATCGACCGCGATGAGGTGGTCGCTGCCTCGGTGATCGCGCTCTCCTTCGACCGTGGCTGCGAAGCGGCGCTCGCCTACCACCGTGCGACCAGGCTTCCCCTGCGAGAGGCGGCGCCCACACCCATCGCCGACGACCCGTTCAGCATGCCGGCCTGGCAGCGGGCGGAGGCCTACTTTGGCAGCAACGGCCTCCGTGCACTCCGAAGCGAGCTTAACGTTCGCACGGCCAGAGTTTGGTTGCAGGCGCTGGAGTTAGGGCAGATCAACCCCTGCTTTCAGGCGCTCATCTCGGTCCAGCAGTTGTTGCCCGCGATCGAAGCCTTCGAGATATACATCGAAGGACGTGACGAACCCGCCATCGAAGTATCCGCAAACGCCCTCGCCGTCAACCTGCCTGTGTGGATCCAGGCTCGCGAGATCTTCGATGCCATGCCGATTGTGACGTTCCTTCCCGCGAACTTCGCCGCTCGGTCCGAGGTGGAACAGGCATCCAAGGCCTCACGTTCCGCGGCATGGATGGCCGCTGACGGAGTGCTTGACGCCCTCGATGGCGGTCCCGAGTCTCTTGATGAGAGCGGTGTCACCCTTCTCGTCGACCGACTCCACCTCGTCGAGACCGCAGCCGAGCACTGTCTTCGTCTTATGCGGCTCTTCAGAATTGAGGGTGTAGTCGGGGGGTCAAGTCCGCGGGAGTGGTGTATCGGTCCGGTGATCTCCGGTTCGGTGATCCTTCGTTGTCGGGTCAGGCGCTGATGGCGGCGAGAGGCTCGGT
>NZ_BAABBA010000043.1:0-11943 GCF_039537705.1 Georgenia daeguensis | reverse complement strand
ACGTCCACCGGCCCGGCCAGGCGCGGATGGTCGAAGAACGTCGCGGTCTCCGCCAGCCCGGCCGCCGCCAGCGCCACCCGCCCCGCCGCCCACGCCTGGACCCGCCGGTGCGCCGCCAGGACCTCGACCCCCGCGACCCGCCCCAGCCTCGACACCTCCGTGCCGGTCAGCACCGCCGCCAGGTCCGCACCCCCACGCATCCCCGCCAGCACCCCCACCCCGACCCCCAGGCCGCCAACACCCCCACCCGCCACCGCCGGGTCGAAGACCTCCGACACCCGCCGCCGCAACGCCCGCGACCACGCCGGACCACCACCCACAAAACCCTCGGCATCGGCATCAAGGTCGGCGCCGGTGCCGGATGGGTCGTCGGAGCTGGCAGAGGAAACGGCGCCGGCATCGGAGTCGGCGGCGGCGTCCGCCGTCACCACCACGCCCGCGGCGGTGCCGACTGGGTCGTCGGAGCCCGCAGAGGAACCGGCGGCAGCATCGAGCTCGGCGGCGGCAGACTCCACGGCCGGCAGCGCGCTCGTACGCGTGAACCCCGCCGGCGCCAGCCCGGCCAGGACCGCGGACCCCTCCGCGTCCGCCCCGGGGGCGCGCGGGGCCTCGTCGTCCGGGCCCAGCAGCTCCTCCAGCACCCCCTGCGCCCACGGGTCACCCGCCTCCAGCAGCACCCCCAACCCCTGCAGCCCCGCGCTCGACAGCTCGTGCGCCCGCGCCAGCCGCTCCGCCGCCCTCTGCTCAGCGGCGAAAGCACGCAGATGCCGGCATGGGCCGTGCCGCCCGTCCTCCGGGCAGCACCACCCACCCGCACCGCGCACTCCGCCTCTGCTCATGGATCGATCGTATGTTCGACCACTGACATCGGCTTCGGACGTCCCCAACCAACCTCAACGCATACGCTCAACGCGAGTGGGGCAACCGAATGCGCGGGGGGCGCGCTTCGTCGCCATGACCAGCTGCTGAGGGTCGAGGGTGGTGTGCGTGACGACGACGTCGGCGACAGTCTCCGGTGGCCATCTGTGCGGTTCTCCGTAAAAGCCGTGGAGCCGAGGAGCCGAGGAACCGTGGAGCCGAGGAAGCGCCGGTAGACCCCGGCCCGCGCTTCAGATTGCAGGTGCTATCGGGCGGAGCGAGCCTCCAGCAGGGCCTCGACCAGCTCGGCCACCGCCTCGTCGCCGTGGTGCCCGATCTGAAGTCGTGCCAGCACGCGGACCGGCTCCCGGGCGTTGCCCATGGCGACCGGGAACCCCACCCGAGAGAGCCACACGACGTCGTTCTCGCCGTCGCCGATCCCGGCGCAGCGCTCCGGGGGGATGCCGAGGCGCTCCAGGACGGCACTCAGCGCGGCCCACTTGTCGGCGCCCGCGGCGCTCATCTCGAAGGCGGTGTCCATCGAGCGCACCATGCGAGGGAACACCGCTCGGACCTCCGCGTCGAGGGCGTCGAGGGTCCCAGGCTCGCCGAAGATGACCGCCTTCGTGGACTCGGCGTACGGCAGCTCGCCGGGCGGGACGGCCCTGGTCGCGGCTGTCGGGTCCGCGGCGACGAGCAGGCCGTGGATCACGCTGCCCTCCTCGACGACCATCGTGTCGACCGTGAACAGCGACGGCTCCACCGCCCGGCCCTCGCAGAAGGCGACGACGGACTGCGCCTCGTCGGGGTCCATGAACGCGGTGTGAAGCGGGTCTGAGTCTCGCGTGTCGACGGCGACCGCACCGTTCGAGGCGACGGCGTACCCGTCGATCCCTGCGTCCGCCAGGATCGCGGTGGCGGCTCCCAGAATGCGTCCCGTGACGATGATCGGCTCGACCCCGGCCGCCCGCAGATCGGCCAGCGCGCGGAGCGTGCGAGGACTCACGCGGTGGTCACCGCCGGCGAGGGTGCCGTCGACGTCGAACGCGACGGCGCGCACGTCGAGCAGATCGTCGTGCAGGTTCATGAACATCCTTCTGAGCGGGTCGGGCGAGGCGGGTCGGGCGAGGCGGGTCGGGCGAGCGGGGTCGGGCAAGGCGGTGCACGGGGAACGAGAGGCGACGTGCGGTCCCGGGCCCCCACGGTAACCGGCGTCGCCGTGCCGGCTCAGCCCTCGTCGCCCTCGCCGGGACCGTCGCCGGCACCGTGCGTCCGTGCCACTGCGTTGCCCCGCTCCGCGAACTTCCGGCGGAGCGTGCGGAACGTCAGCGAGTAACGCGGCTCGCGCACGGCCGGGATGTGGTGCTGCCACCGCGTCCGGACCGGGCCGGCGAGCACGTACGCCGAGCGCGGCTCGAGCCACTGCTCCCACACCCTCCGCTCCGCGCCCTGACCGAGCTGGAACCGCATGGGCGACGGCGAACCCAGCGAGACCCCGACCACGTCCCCGAACGCCGGTGCGTCCCGGTGCCAGCCGATCGAGGCGCCCGGCGGGTAGAACGTCGCGAGCGCCTCGGCCAGCTCCGCCGTCGGCCGCTCCAGCAGCGCGGCGCAGCGCTCCCGCACGGGCTGCAGCCAGTCCGGGATCGGCTCCCCGGGCGTCACCGCCCCGCTCTCGAAGTGGTAGCCCACGCCGTAGTGGCGGACCACCCGGCGGGCGACCTGCCCGTGCATGCGGACCTCGCCGTACTCGAGGCCGGTGAGACGCGCGAGGAGCCAGTCCTCCTGCACCTCGGTGAGGAAACCGGGCACGTACCGCAGCCCGGCCGGCTCCTCGACGATGCCGCGCATCCGTCCCATCCTCCCGAGGGTATGACCGGCGCCGCTGACGTGCGCCCCCGCAGGTCCACGACACAATCGACCCATGTGGACCGCCTACTGGACGACATCGCCCCGCAATGGCGAGCTGCGCACCGAGCCCGGCCGGACGCCCGGCGAGGGTGAGGCGCTCGTGCGCACCCTGCGCTCGGGCGTCAGCCGCGGCACGGAGATGCTCGTCCACGCCGGCGCCGTCCCCGCCGCCGTCGCCCGCACCATGCGCGCCCCGTTCCAGGAGGGTGAGCTGCCCGGACCGGTGAAGTACGGCTACCTCTCGGTCGGCGTCGTGGAGGAGGGGCCGGCGGACCTCGTCGGCCGCCGCGTCTTCTGCCTCTACCCGCACCAGGACCGCTACGTCGTCCCGGTCACGGCGCTCACGCCGGTGCCCGACGACGTCCCCTCCGACCGCGCCGTCCTCGCCGGCTCCGTCGAGACCGCCGTCAACGCGCTGTGGGACGCCGCCCCGCGGCTGGGCGACCGGGTCGCCGTCGTCGGGGCGGGCATGGTGGGCGGCGCGGTGGCGGCGCTGCTGCGGACCTTCCCGCTGGACCGGCTCCAGCTCGTCGACGTCGACCCCGCCCGCGCCGACCTCGCCGCCGCGCTCGGGGTCGAGTGGGTGCACCCCGACGACGCCGCGGGCGAGTGCGACCTCGTGATCCACTGCTCCGCGTCGGAGTCCGGGCTCGCCCGGGGGCTCGAGCTGCTCGGCGACGAGGGCGAGCTCATCGAGATGTCCTGGTACGGCACCCGCGAGCCGCAGGTGCCCCTCGGGGCCGCCTTCCACGCCCGCCGCCTGAGCATCCGCGCGAGCCAGGTGGGAGCGGTCTCGGCGGCCCGCCGCGCCCGGCGGACGACGGCGGACAGGCTCGCCCTCGCCATGCGCCTGCTCGCCGACCCCGCGTTCGACGCGTTTCTCACCAGCCGCTCCGACCTCGCGGGCCTTCCCGCGGCGATGGAACGGCTCTACGCCGGGGGCGGGTCCCCGCTCTGCCACGTCGTCGTCTACCCCGAGAGCCCCAAGTCCACCGAAGAAGGAGCCTGATGTTCGCCCTGACCGTCCGTGACCGCATGATGATCGCCCACTCCCTGCCGCACCCCGCGTTCGGGCCGGCCCAGGCCCTGCACGGCGCCACCTTCGTGGTCGAGCTGACGATCCGCCGGGCCGAGCTGGGGGAGGAGGCCATCGTCATCGACATCGGCGAGGCGACGACCCTCCTCAAGGACGCCCTCGCGGACCTCGACTACACCAACCTCGACGAGCACCCCGAGCTCGCCGGCACGCTCACCACCACCGAGGCGCTCGCCAAGCTGGTCGCGGACCGCGTCGCCGGGAAGCTGCCGGCGGGCGTCTACGCCGGGCTCGACGTCACGCTGCGGGAGCACCCCGACGCGTGGGCGACCTACACCCGCGAGCTCTAGCCGCGATGGCCCGAGAAGGCGGGACGACGGCGGAGCCGGCGGCCGCGGCCGGCCAGCTCGGGTTCGTCACGTGGGACCGCACCGCTCCCAGCGGCGGCAACACCTACGACTGCGAGCTCGTCGCCGCGCTCCGGGCGGCCGGTAACGACGTCGTCGTCCACGCCCTTTCCGGCGCCTGGCCGGAGCCCGCGGGCCCGGACCTCGATCGCCTCGCCGCCGCCCTGGCCGCCCACCCCGTGAGCCTGGTGGACGGCATCG
Organism: Georgenia daeguensis; assembly: GCF_039537705.1. Lineage (NCBI taxonomy): Bacteria > Bacillati > Actinomycetota > Actinomycetes > Allobogoriellales > Allobogoriellaceae > Georgenia > Georgenia daeguensis. The sequence goes on along the minus strand of NZ_BAABBA010000043.1, from coordinate 7,530 downwards.
TCGCGAGCGGCGCCCCCGGCCCGGTCGAGGAGGCGGTGGCCGAGGGGTGCCGCGTCGTCGTCCTCGTTCACATGGCCGCCGCGGACGAGGTCGGTCTCGCCGCCCCGGACGCTGACCGGCGCGAAAAGGCCGAGGGGCGTGCCCTGCGCGCGGCCTCCGCCGTCGTCGCGACCAGCCGGACGGCGGCGGACGACCTCGCCGCCCGCCACGGGCTCCGGGACGTGCGCGTGGCCCGGCCCGGCGCACGCCGCGCTCCGACCGCGGGAGGCTCGACACCGCCGCGCATCCTCGCCGTCGCCAACCTCACGCCCACCAAGGACCCGCTCACCCTCGTCCGGGCGCTCCACGAGGTGACGGACCTGCCGTGGACAGCCGTCCTGGTGGGATCGCCCGACGTGGACCGCGACTTCGCCGAGGCCGTGCGCCGCGAGGCCGCCGGCCTGGGGGAGCGGGTCCGGCTCGCCGGGGCGCTCGTGGGTGACCCGCTCGAGGCGGAGTGGTCGGCGGCCGACCTGCTCGTGCTCACCTCGCGCACGGAGACGTTCGGGATGGTCGTCCTCGAGGCGCTCGCCCACGGCGTCCCGGCGGTGGTCGGGGCGGGGACGGGCGCCGTCGAGGCGCTGACCCGCGGCGCCCTCCCGGGCCAGACGGCGACCCCGGGGGCGGCGGTCCCTCCGGGCGACCCGGGTGCGTTGGCCGCCATGCTGCGACGCTGGCTCACCGACACGTCCCTGCGGGACCAGTGGCGCCGCGCCGCGGCCGACCGGCGAGCCACGCTGCCGGGCTGGGACGTCACCGCCGCGATCGTCGGCCAGACGCTGCCCTGACCTCAGGCGCGCACGGCCGCCAGGTCCATCTCGGTGCAGATGTCCTCGCCGAGCACGAAACGACGCACGGGCGCGCTCAGGGCGTCCGCGAGCCGGTCCGAGCCGTCGAAGCGGATGCCCGGCACGCCGTCGCCGATGAGCAGCGGCGCGGTGGTGAGGAACAGCCGGTCCAGGAGCCCCGCGGCGAGGAACGCCGAGACCACCCGGCCGCCGCCCTCCACCAGCACCCGCCCGAGCCCGCGCTCCCGGAGCGCGGCCAGGACCGCGGCCGGCTCGAACCCGGACGGCCCCAGCGGCAGGCGCAGCACGCTGACGTGCGGGGCGACCTCCGGCACGACGGCGTCCGGCCCGACCACCCAGAGCGTGGGGGCGTCGTCGACCGTGAGGACGTGAGACCCGTGCGGGGCGCGCCCGTTCGGGTCGAGCACCACGCGGACGGGCGAGCCGCCCGCCACCGCCCGCACCGTCAGCCTCGGGTCGTCCGCCAGCACGCTGGACACCCCGATCACCACGACGTCCACCAGCGCCCGCAGCCGGTGCAGGTGCTCCCGGTCCTGCTCGCCGCTGACGAACTCGGCGTCCCCGGACCGTGCCGCGATGAACCCGTCCATGCTCTGGGCCAGCTGGCCGATCGTCAGCTCCGGACCCGCCGCCACCAGCGGCCCGTAGCGGTCCAGCAGCACCGAGTCGGTCCCCGCCACCCCGTGGTCCGGCACCCGGCCGGCCACCAGCTCGGCCCACGCGTCCGGCACGGCACCCACGGAGTCGTGGCGCATGCGGCGCCGCTTGGTGTCGAGGTAGAAGGCGTTCTCGGGCCGGTCCGCCACCGGCAGCGTCTGGCGGGCGACCACCTCGATGCCCAGCTCGGTCAGGCGCTCGGCCTTCTCGGGGTTCGAGGACATCAGCCGCACGCGCGTGACGCCGAGGTCGTGGAGGATGTCGGCCACCTCGTCGTACGTCCGCGCGTCCGCCGGGTAGCCCAGCTCGAGGTTCGCGTCCACCGTGTCGAGCCCGGCGTCCTGCAGCGCGTACGCCTGCAGCTTCGCCAGCAGGCCGATGCCGCGACCCTCGTGCCCACGCACGTACACGACGGCGCCGCGGCCCTCGCGGGCGATCGCGCCGAGGGCGGCGTGGAGCTGCTCGCCGCAGTCGCACCGGCGCGAGCCGAAGGCGTCCCCGGTGAGGCACTCGGAGTGCACCCGCACGAGCGGGGCGACGTCGTCGAGGCCCTCGCCGGCGACGTCACCCATGACGAGGGCGACGTGGCCGAGGCCGCCGGCGCCGTCGTAGCCGTGCATGGCGAAGGTCCCGTGCTCCGTCGGCAGCGTCGTCGACACCGTCCGGCGCACGGCCAGGCGTGGGAGGTCGGTCATCGCAGAAGGGTGACACACAACGGACATCGCACGCGCGCGGATCGCCCGGCACGCCGGGAGTTCCACCTCCCGTCGCCGGGCCGTCACGGGCCGCGGCCCCGCACCGTTCAGGTGCGGGGCCGCGATCAGTCGTGCGTCGGAACCGTCAGGAGGCGACGGCCTCGGTGGCGCGGGCCGGCTCCGGGGCGAGCGGACGACGGCGGAGCACGGCGGCCAGGATCGCGCCCGAGACGTTGTGCCAGACCGAGAACACGGCGCCCGGGAGGGCGGCGAGCGGGCTGAAGTACGTGGCGGCGAGACCGGCGGCCAGGCCGGAGTTCTGCATGCCGACCTCGATCGCGACGGTGCGGCGCACGCGCTCCGGCTGCTTGGTCACCGCGGCGAAGCCGTACCCGATGGCGTAGCCGAGGCAGTTGTGCAGGACGACGGCGGCGAGGACGAGCAGCCCGGCCTCGACGATCTTGTCGGCGCTGCCCGAGACGACGGCGACGACCACCAGGGTGATGGCGACCACGGAGACCCACGGCAGCACCGGCAGCGCCCGCGTGACCAGGCCGGGCAGCAGCATGCGCGCCACCAGGCCGAGCGCCACCGGGACGAGCACGATCTGCAGGATGGACAGCGCCATGCCGACGCCGTCGACGGGCATGTACTGGCCCGCGAGCCACAGCGTGAGCACCGGGGTCAGGAGGGGGGCGAGCAGCGTGGAGACCGAGGTCATCGTGACGGAGAGCGCCGTGTCGCCCTTGGCCAGGTAGGTGACGACGTTCGACGCCGTCCCGCCCGGCGCGCAGCCCACGAGGATGACGCCCGCGGCGAGCTCGGCCGGCAGCTGCAGCGCCCAGGACACCCCGAGGCCGAGCAGCGGCATGATCGAGTACTGCGCGACCACGCCGAGCAGCACGGGCAGCGGGCGCGTCACGACGAGGCGGAAGTCGGGCAGCGTCAGTGTCAGCCCCATCCCGAACATGATGATGCCGAGCAGCGGGTTGATCGCGGCGCCCAGGGGCGTGAACGTGCCGGGCAGCAGGAACGCGACGGCGGCGCCGGTGAGGATGAGCAGCGGGAACAGGGTCACCGCGACGCGGGCGGAGCGGTCCTCGGCGGTCGGCGCGCCGGGCGCGCCGGGGGTCTGGGAGGTCATGGGCGGAGATGATGCCGCGCGGCGCGGCCACCCCGCCCTGCCGTGCCGGGATACGGGACGATCCGGGGCGCGCGGGAGAGCGCGTGGGCGGGCGGGGTCAGTCGCGCGCGTACCGGGCCACGAAGTTGGTGACGATCCGCTGCGGGACGGTGACGTCGACGTCGCGCACCGAGGCCTCCACCTGGGCCTGCTCGGCGGGGTCGAAGTAGCCCGCGTCGCGGTAGATGCGGATGCGCTCGAGGATGCCCGGCACGTCGAGCTCCGGATGGAACTGCGTTCCGTAGAGGTTCGCCCCCACGCGGAACATCTGCACCGGGCACGCCTCGCCCCGCGCGAGCAGGACGGCGCCGTCGGGAAGCTTGCTCACGGCCTCCTTGTGGCCGACGAACGCCTCGAACGACGGCGGCAGCCCGGCGAGGAGCGGGTCGGCGGCGCCGTCGTCGGTCACCTCGATGGTGGTCGCGGAGATCGGCTCGGCGTAGGTGTCGTCGAGCTTGGCGCCCAGGTACCGGGCGAGCGTGCCGACGCCGTAGCAGGCGCCGAGGAAGGGGAAGTCGGCGGGGATGAGGACGGACAGCAGGCGCGAGAGCTCGTGCTCGACGCGCAGCTGGGTGTCGGACTTGTGCCCGTCCGGGATGGAGCTGGTGTACGGGCTGCCCCCGAGCATGATCCCCGACCAGTCGTCGAGGTCCAGGGGCGGCAGGGGCGTCGACTCCAGCCGCATCCAGACGAGCTCGCGCTCGCTCAGGCCGCCGTAACGGAGGAAGGCCTCGTACTCGCTCTCGGCGGCGGCGTCCTCGGGGCGGGTGGCCAGGAGCAGGAACGGCTTCACGCCGCGATCCTACGGTCGCGGGCGGGTCCCTCCCGACGCGGTCCGCTCAGGCGGTGCGCAGCCCCCAGATCGCCAGGACGAGGAGCACCCAGAGCGCGGTGAGGGTGTAGCCGAGGGCCAGCCCGGCGACGGCGAGGCCGCGGCCCCCGGCGTAGCCGTCGTGACGCCGCAGCGCGAGGTGCCCGCAGACGACGGCGGGGACGCCGACCCCGGGGACGACCGCGAGGACCCCGAGCACCAGGGCGGCCACCGCCAGCGGGTCGTTGCGCACGACCGCGGAGGTGTACCCGGGCCCGGACAGGACGGCGCGGTGGTCGACGCCCTCGCTGCCCGGGAAGACGAGGGGTGCGCCGTCGTCCTGGCGCTGGCTCGCGGGCGGGGCGCTCGTGGGCGAGGGGTAGGGCGAGGGGCCGGCCCCCGGGGCAGGGGCGGCGGCGTAGTCCGACGGGTAGGCGCGCGGGACGGGCGCCGGCCGGGCGGCCGGCGGCGCGAAGGGGTTCTCCGGTCGCGCGGCGCCGGGCTGCCCGGGGCGGGCGTCGTCCTTGCCCATGCGACTCTCCTCACCTCGGGCCGTCGGCACGGCAGGTCAGGGCCGTCCGGACCAGCCTGCCGCCGCCCAGGATCGCACAGGCGGCGACGGGCCGGGCCGTCGTGGCACTAGCCTGTCCTCCCGAACCGGCCCCCCGACGGCGTGGGCGCAGGCGCGACGACGAACGGGGAGAGCGCGATGAGCGAACGCAAGGGTTTCGGCAGGTGGACGGTCCACGGCGACGGGCGCCGCATCGGACCCGGTGAGGTGGTGGGGCCCCAGGAGCGGCTGAGCTGGCCGGCCACGATCGGCATCGGCGCGCAGCACGTCGTCGCGATGTTCGGCGCGACGTTCCTCGTCCCGCTGCTCACCGGCTTCCCGCCCGCGACGACCCTGTTCTTCTCGGCGGTCGGCACGCTGCTGTTCCTCGTCATCACGGCCGGCCGGGTGCCGAGCTACCTCGGCTCGAGCTTCGCCCTGATCGCGCCCATCACGGCCGCCACCGCGTCCCAGGGGATGTCCTCGGCGCTGGGCGGCGTGGTCGCCGTCGGTGTCCTGCTCGCGATCATCGGCCTGGTGGTGCACTTCGCCGGCGCGCGATGGATCGACATCATCATGCCGCCCACCGTCACCGGCGCCATCGTCGCGCTGATCGGGTTCAACCTGGCCCCCTCCGCGTGGGGCAACGTCCAGAAGGCGCCCGTCACCGCCGTCGTCACGGTGGGCGCGATCCTGCTGTGCACCGTGCTCTTCCGCGGCATCCTGGGGCGCCTGTCGATCCTGCTCGGCGTCCTCGTCGGGTACGCCACGGCCCTGCTCCGGGGCGAGGTGCAGACGCAGAAGGTCGCCGACGCGGCCTGGTTCGGGCTGCCCGAGTTCACCGCACCGAGCTTCGACCCCGCGCTGCTCGGCCTGTTCCTGCCGGTGGTTCTCGTCCTGGTCGCGGAGAACGTCGGGCACGTGAAGTCCGTGGCCGCCATGACGGGGGAGAACCTCGACGACGTCACCGGCCGGGCGCTCTTCGCCGACGGCCTGTCCACCGCCCTCGCCGGCGTCGGCGGCGGGTCCGGGACCACGACCTACGCGGAGAACATCGGCGTGATGGCGGCGACCCGTGTGTACTCCACCGCCGCGTACCTCGTGGCCGCGGTGGTCGCGTTCCTGCTGAGCATGTCCCCGAAGTTCGGCGAGCTCATCGCCACCATCCCGCCGGGCGTCCTGGGCGGCGCGGCCACCGTGCTCTACGGGATGATCGGCATGCTCGGGGTGCGGATCTGGGTGCAGAACCGCGTGGACTTCTCCGACCCGGTCAACCTCAACACCGCCGCGGTGGCCCTCATCCTCGGCATCGCCAACTACACCTGGGTCGTGGGGGAGATGCGTTTCGAGGGCATCGCGCTGGGCTCCGCGGCCGCGATCGTCGTCTACCACGTGATGCGGCAGATCTCGCGGGCGAGGGGCACGAGCCAGGAGGCGGCGTCGCCGGCGTCCGCGCCCGCGGGGGCGGAGCTGCACCCGGGCGAGCTGCGCCGCGAGGGCTGAGCCCGGCCGGACGCGCCCCTACGGCGGTCAGCCCTCCGCGGGAGCGTCCGCGGGGGGCGCCGACACGGGCTGGCAGCCCTCGGGCGAGGCCAGCGGGGCCTGCGGGTCGAGCGCGGCGATCTCGTCGGCGCTGAGCATCTTGGTGTAGCCGGAGCCGAGCACGACGTCCACCGACTCGTCCGTGCGCGCGTCCAGGGTCACCACGGACTCCGGGAAGAGCCGCGCCACGGTGTAGCCCGCCGTCACCCCGAGGGGCCCTGAGACGATCTGCACGACGCCCTCGTAGGCGCCCTGCGGCCAGTTCGCCTGCTGGTTGATCAGCACCCCGGCGGCGCCGAGCGCCTCGGCCGTGGTCGCCGCCAGGCCGGCCGTGTCGGTGCCGTTGTAGACGTTCGCGGTCACCGACCCGAGATCGACGGGTACGGCGCCCTCCGGCACGCACGGCTGGACGATCTGCTGCCCGGTCGGCTCCTCCCGGGAGAACTCCCGGCTGAAGGGTGCCGGCAGCAGACCCGACCACATCGCACCGGCGATCAGGGCGGCGACGAGCAGGACGATCACCAGCCCGCCGAAGACCACCGTCTGACGCTGCTGCAGCCGCCGCCGTCGAGCCGCACGCCGGAGGGCGGCCTCGTCGGTCGCGATCTCCTCCGTCACAGGAGGAACCGTAACGGAGTCAGACCTGCTCACGGAGCCGCCCCTCGTCGTCCAGCTCGAGAACGCGCGCGTGGAGCACCAGCCGCTGCTGCAGCGCGGCGCGCAGCGCGCGGTGGAGGCCGTCCTCCAGGTAGAGGCTGCCGCGCCAGGACACGACGTGAGCGAACAGATCACCGTAGAACGTGGAGTCCGTGGACAGCAGCGAGCGCAGGTCGAGCGTGCTCTTGGTGGTCACGAGCTGGTCGAGGCGCACCTGACGGGGCGGGACGGCCGCCCACTCACGCGGGGTCGTCAAGCCGTGGTCCGGGTAGGGACGTCCGTCCCCGACGGCCTTGAACATCACCCGAGGGATGGTAGACGCCGCGGGGGACTCAGGAGGGGAGGCGTCGGGGCGCGCCGAGCGGGCAGCGAGCGGGACACGGCGAAGAGCGGCGATGGCATGACTCCTCAGAAGAGGCCGGACGGGGCCGGACATGGCGACGGCCCGCCCCGGGGGAGGGGGCGGGCCGGCGCGGTGGGGGCGTGGCGGTGGGTGCCACGCGGGGCACCCCGGGGTCCGGGGGGTGCGGTGGCGTCGGTCAGGCGACGCGGATGAAGACCGGGTTGGAGATGTAGATCGGGGACTC
>NZ_BAABBA010000042.1:0-16314 GCF_039537705.1 Georgenia daeguensis | reverse complement strand
ACATCGTCACCGGGTTCCGGCTGGCGGCCACCGTCGCGCTGATTCTGACGGTGACGGGCGAGCTGATCATCGGCACCCCGGGGCTGGGCAAGCTGCTCGCGGTGGCCCAGTCCTCCGGGGCCACGGCCTCGATGTACGCCCTGGTGATCGTGACCGGTCTGCTCGGCGTCGGCGTGAACCTTCTGGCCCGTGCCCTCGAGCGCAGGATCCTGCGCTGGCACCCCTCGATCCGGCGGGAGACCGCAGCATGAGCACCACCACCGAGCTCACCGCACCGGCCGCGCCGGCGACCCCTCGCCGGAGGCGCCAGGGCTCGCTGCCACGGCGGGTGATCGTCGCCGTCGCCCTGCCCGTGCTCCTGATCGCGGCCTGGTGGCTGTGGTCGGCGGACAGCGAGTCCTTCTTCGCCCCGCCGCTGGCCGACATCGTCGCCGCGTTCCCCTCGACGTGGCTGGAGGGACGGCTCACCTCGGACGTGCTGCCGTCGGTGATCCGGCTGCTCATCGGTTACGCCATCGCGCTGGTGGTGGGCATCGGCCTGGGCATGGCGATCGGCCTGTCCCCGACCCTGCGCGCGTTCACCGAGCCGGCGCTGGAGTTCTTCCGGGCCATCCCGCCGCCGGTGATGATCCCGATCCTCATGCTGTTCCTGGGCATCTTCACCACCATGAAGGTCTTCGTCATCGCGACGGGGTGCCTGTGGCCGATCCTGCTGAACACCATCGAGGGCGTGCGGGGCATCGACGACGTGCTGCGCGACACCTCCCAGGTCTACCGGCTGCGCCGGGGCACCCAGCTGCGCACCCTCGTGCTGCGCGGGGCGTCCCCCCAGATCATGACCGGCGCCCGCCAGGCCCTGTCGATCGGGATCATCCTGATGGTGATCTCGGAGATGTTCGCCGCGAACAACGGGCTTGGGTTCACCATCGTGCAGTTCCAGCGGTCCTTCGCGATCCCGCAGATGTGGACCGGCATCATCCTGCTCGGCCTCGTCGGGGTCGTGCTCTCGATCATCTTCCGCGCCGTCGAGCGCCCCGTGCTGGCCTGGTACCGCGGCCTGCGCCAGTCCCAACGAGGAGGCAACTCATGAGCTCGAACACCACCGCCGAGACCGCGTACCGGCCCGTGGCCGGGACCGACATGCTCGACGTGACCGGGCTGAACAAGGTCTACCACTCCGCCGCCGGGGACACCGAGGCCATCCGCGACCTCACCTTCACCGTCAAGGCCGGGGAGATGGTGTGCATCGTCGGCCCCTCCGGCGCCGGCAAGACCACCCTCCTGAGGTGCCTGTCCGGGCTGCTGGCCCCGACCCACGGGACCGTGTCGCTGGAGGGCCAGGTCGTCAAGGGTCCGCCCAAGGGTATGGCCATGGTCTTCCAGGAGTACGCCCGCTCCCTGTTCCCCTGGCTGACCGTGGCGCAGAACGTCGAGCTGCCCCTGAAGGAGAAGGGCGTGCCCAAGGCCCAGCGCGGCCCCAAGGTCGCCGCCGCGCTGGAGGCCGTGGGCCTGGCCGACGTGCCCCGCTCCTACCCCTGGCAGCTCTCCGGCGGCATGCAGCAGCGCGTGGCCATCGCCCGGGCGGTGGCCTACGAGCCGCACATCCTGCTCATGGACGAGCCCTTCGCCGCCGTCGACGCCCAGACCCGCGCCGACCTCGAGGACCTCGTCCGCGACCTGTGGCACCGCCTGGGCCTGACCCTGCTCTTCGTCACCCACGACATCGACGAGTCCATCTACCTCGGCCAGCGCGTCCTCGTCCTGTCCGGCCGCCCCACGGTCATCATGGAGGACGTCGTCGTCAACCTCCCCGACGAGCGCGACCAGCTCACCACCCGCAACGACCCCGAGTTCGCCCGCCTGCGCGCCCATGTCTACGACCTCGTGCAGAAGGCCAAGCGCGGCCACCGGCCGGACGAGGAGATGTTCGTGCCGACCGCCGCGGAGCGCGAGGGTGACCGGCGTCCGCCCACCGCCGGGGACGGCCCGATGGCGGGCCTGGGCACGGCATGACCACCGAGCGGACGTCCGTCGCCATTCTCGGGGCCGGCCCGGCGGGTCTGCTGCTGTCGCACCTGCTCCACCTCAACGGGATCGCCTCGATCCTGGTGGAGGCCCGCGACCGCGAGTACGTCCAGGCGCGGGTGCGCGCCGGGGTCGTCGAGCACGGCGCGGCCGACATCCTGCGGCAGGCCGGCGTCGGCGAGCGCATGGACCGGGAGGGCCTGCCGCACGGGGGCATCGAGCTGCGCTTCGACGGCGCCGGCCACCGGATCGCGATGAGCGAGCTCACCGGCCGCCACATCACCGTGTACGGGCAGCAGGAGATCGTCCACGACCTCGCGGAGCGGCGCATCGCGGACGGCGGTGACGTGCGGTTCGCGTGCGGCCCGGCGGCGATCCACGACGTCGACTCGGGCGAGCCGTCGGTGACGTACACCGTCGACGGCGCGGAGCACCGGATCGTCGCGGACTTCGTCGTCGCCTGCGACGGCGCCCACGGGGCCGGGCGGCCGGCCATGGGTGAGACGCTGAAGACCTTCGAGAAGGTCTACCCGTTCGCCTGGCTCGGCATCCTCGCGCACGCCGCGCCGCGGGTGGACGAGCTGGTCTACGCCAACCACGAGCGCGGGTTCGCCCTGTACTCCATGCGGTCCCACGAGGTGACCCGCCTCTACCTCCAGGTCCCGTCGACCGACCGGCTCGAGGACTGGTCCGACGAGCGGATCTGGGACGAGCTGGCGGTCCGGTTCAGTCTCGACGGCGAGCCGTGGGAGCCCACGCGAGGGGAGATCTTCGAGCGCTCCCTCGCCCCGCTGCGCAGCTACGTCGGCGAGCCGATGCAGCGCGGCCGGCTGTTCCTGGCCGGCGACGCCGCCCACACCGTCCCGCCGACCGGCGCCAAGGGGATGAACCTGGCGATCCGCGACGTCGACCTGCTGGCGCGCGCGCTCACGGAGCAGCTCCGCCACGGCGCCGAGGAGGGTCTGCGTACCTACACCGACCGGGCGCTGCGCGCGGTGTGGCGGGCGGAGTACTTCTCCTGGTGGATGACGACGATGCTGCACCGCTTCGACGGCGACTCCGGCTTCGACCGTCGCGTGCAGACGGCACAGCTGCGCAGCGTCGTCGGCTCCGAGGCGCACGCGACGGCGCTGTCCGAGAACTACGTGGGTTAGGGGGCTCCCATGAGCAACGTGGAGGGTGCGGTCGTGTCCCATCAGGAGCCGGAGCGCTCCTCCGGCTACGTGCAGTCGCTGGACCGGGGTCTCGCGGTCATCCGGGCGTTCGACGCCGAGCACCCGCGCCTGACCCTCAGCGACGTCGCACGCCGCACCGGGCTCACCCGCGCCGCTGCCCGCCGGTTCCTGCACACGCTCGTGGACCTGGGTTACGTCGCCGCCGACGGCCGGCTCTTCGCCCTCCGCCCGCGCGTCCTGGAGCTGGGGTACGCCTACCTCTCCTCGCTCGGCCTGCCCGAGATCGCCCGGCCGCACCTCGAGCGCCTCGCGACCGCCGTCGGGGAGTCCGCCTCGGCGTCCGTGCTCGACGGCAGCGACATCACCTACGTCGCCCGCGTGGCGAGCCGGCGGATCATGAGCGTCGATCTCGGCGTCGGCACCAGGCTGCCCGCCTACGCGACCTCGATGGGGAGGGTGCTGCTCGCCGGGCTGCCCGAGGACGAGGTCGACGCGCACCTCGGCGATCTCGCCGCGCTCACGCGGTACACGATCACGGACCGCGACCAGCTGTTCGCCGAGCTGGCCCGGGTCCGCGAGCAGGGCTGGTCGATCGTGGACGAGGAGCTCGAGGAGGGGCTGCGGTCGCTGGCCGCGCCCGTGCGGGACCGGACCGGGCGCGTCGTCGCCGCCGTCAACGTCTCGACCGCGGCGCGGCGCGGGTCGGCGACCACCATGCTCGCCGAGACCCTCCCCCACCTCCTGGCGGCGGCGGACGCGATCACGAGCGATCTCGTCGCGAACCGGTGAGGTCCGGCGGCGCCGCGGGTGGTGCCGCCGCGCGTGATGACGGCGCCACGGAAGGTGCCCTTGCGCGTGGCCCGGCCGCGGCGGACCGGGCCGTTCCCCGGGTCGGCCTGCTGCTCGTCGCGATCGTCCTGGTCGGTCTGAACCTGCGAGCACCGATCGTCGGGGTGCCGCCTCTCATCCCCGCCCTCTCCGCGGAGCTGGACCTGACGGGATCCGCCGCCGGGCTGCTGACGTCGCTGCCGCTCCTGTGCTTCGCCGTCGTCTCCCCGCTCGTCGTTCTGCTTGTGCGCCGGCTGGGGGTTGACCGCGCGGTGCTGCTCTCGTTGTTGCTGCTCGGGCTCGCCACGGCGCTGCGCCCCTGGGGCTCCTTCGGCCTCCTGCTCGGCGGGACGGCGCTGGTCGGCGTCGCCATCACGGTCGGGAACGTGCTCGTGCCGATCGCGGTGCGTCGCGACGCCGGGCGGCGTACGGCGGTGGTGATGGCCGCCTCGACCGGCTCCTACGGCGTCGGGCAGGGCGTCGCGGCGGCACTCGCCGTGCCCGTCGCCAACGAGTTGGGGTGGCGCTCGGCCATGGCGCTGCTGGCCGTACCCGCGGCGGTCGCGGCGGTGGGCTGGCTGCTGTACGTGCGCCGTCGACGGGGAATCGTGGCGCCGCTGCCCACGGCACCACAGTCGACGGCCCCGCGGTCGGCGCCCGGGTCCGCGGCACGGTCTGCCTCGTCCGGCCACAAGGATGCCGACAGGCCGCCCGTGTGGCGGGTCGGAGACGCGTGGTGGCTGGCGCTCTTCTTCGGCCTGCAGGCCACCCTCTTCTACAGCGCCAGCACGTGGTTGCCGGCGCTGCTCTCGGACGAGGCGGGCACGACCGACGAACTGGCCGGGACCGCGCTGTCGCTGTTCCACCTCATCGGCATCGCCGGGACGTTGGTGGTCCCGCTCCTCCTGCGCGCCCTCGGCGGCGCGGTTCGGTCGGGGGTCGTCATCGCCCTCGCGTGGTGCGCGTTCTTCGTGGGCATGGCGGTGGCCCCGGGCGGGTGGCCAGCGCTGGTGGTCCTCGGCGGGCTCGCTCAGGGAGCGGGCATCGGGCTGGGGATGACGCTCATCGCGATGCGCCCCGTGGACGCGGACTACGGCCGCGGTCTCTCGGCGCTCGTCCAGTCCGCCGGCTACGCCGTCGCCGCCGTCGGTCCGGTGGCTCTCGGCTGGGTGCACGGGACCTCCGGCAGCTGGGCCCTGGTCATGTGGCTCTGCGCCGCCGGCGCTGCCGTCATGATGCTGGCGGCGGTGCGGGCCGGCGCGGAGCGAGCGATCGGTGCGGCGCGATGACGTCTTTTCCGCCGGACGACGAGGCCCGTGCCACCTCTCGGTGGCACGGGCCTCGTCGTGCTGGGCGCTTGTGCAGACGTCGCACCTGCGCCCGAGTCGCTTCTGCGTGCGGGTAGCGATCGAAGGCGCTCAGGCGGTGGCGGGAGCGTTCTCCTCCTCCGCCGAACCGCCCGCGTCAATGACCCGCATGGTGCGGTCGAACTCGTCGGTGACCTCGTCGTGGTGCTTGTGCGTGGCGTTGCTGACGACGACGGCGAGGACGAGGTTGAGGACGAACCCGGGGACGATCTCGTAGAGGTCGAAGATCCCGCCGTCGATGTTCCCCCAGATGCCGACCATCAGGGCGCCGGCGACCATGCCCGTCAGTGCTCCCGCCGTGCTGAGACGCCGCCAGTACAGGGCGAGCAGGATCGTCGGCCCGAAGGCCGCACCGAAACCGGCCCAGGCGAAGGCGACGAGCCCGAGAATCGTGTCGTTCTGCGTCCACGCCATGGCCGCGGCGACCACCGAGATCACGAGCACGGCCAGCCGGCTGATCATCACCTGCTGCCGGTCGGTCGCCTCCCGCTTGAGGCCGACCTTGAACAGGTCCTCGACGAGCGCCGAGGCGCTGACGATCAGCTGGGACGACACGGTGCTCATGATCGCTGCCAGGACGGCGGCGAGGATGAACCCGGCGATGAGCGGGTGGAACAGGATCTGGCCGAGGAGCAGGAACACGGTCTCCGGGTCCTCGAGGGTGACACCGGGGTTCTGCTGGAAGTAGGCGACGCCGACGAGCGCGGTGGCGATGGCGCCGAGCACGGCGAGGATCATCCAGCCCATGCCGATCCTTCGACCGGTCCTGATCTCACCGAGCGTCCGCATCGCCATGAAGCGGACGATGATGTGCGGCTGGCCGAAGTACCCCAGGCCCCACGCGAGGGCGGAGACGATACCGAGCAGGCTGGCTCCCCCGCCCACCATGCTCAGCAGCGCCGGGTCGACCTCGCGGACGGTCGCGGCGACGCCGGACGGGCCACCGACGGCGAACAGGCCGACGACGGGGACGGCCACGAGGGCGAAGAACATCATCAGACCCTGCACGAAGTCGGTGTAGCTCGCGGCGAGGAAGCCGCCACCGAGCGTGTAGAGCACGGTCACGCCCGCGATCAGCAGCATCCCCGTGCGGTACTCCATGCCGAACGAGCTGGCGAAGAACACGCCGCCGGACACCATGCCGGCGGAGACGTAGAACGTGAAGAACACGAGGATGATGAGGCCGGCCGCGATGCGCAGCGAGCGCGAGGTGTCGCGCAGACGGTTCTCCAGGAAGCTCGGGATGGTGATCGAGTTCTCCGAGACCTGGGTGTAGACCCGCAGACGCGGCGCGACGAACTTCCAGTTGAGCCAGGCGCCGATCGTCAGGCCGACCGCGATCCAGGCCTCGACGAGGCCGGCGGCGTAGATGGCACCAGGCAGCCCCATCAGCAACCAGCCCGACATGTCCGAGGCCCCCGCGCTGAGGGCTGCGACCGCGGGTGGCAGACCACGTCCTCCGAGCATGTACTCGTCGAGGCTGTTGTTCTTCCGCATGAAGTACAAGCCGATTGCGAGCATGGCCGCGAAGTAGACGACCAGTGCGGCGATATGGAACGCCTGGTCACTCATGGGTATGTCCGTCCTGTCAGGAATTTGGGCCCAGTGACCCTATAACGATCCGATCACGGGGGCTGTCCTGCAGGTCACATCGTGAGAGGACTTATAGGTGCCGCGGCCGTCCGGACGGGGTGATGTATGCCTCCGAGGGGCCGGGACACATCACGAACGTGTCCGTCCCGTGCGCGTACCAACGACTCATTCCTCTGCCCATACCGAGGTCCTGCAGCGAGCTCTAGATGCGTCCGGCCGCGGACCCTCTGTGGGCCTCAGTGCGCGTGGGCGGCGCTGGCGAGGTCCCGCAGCGCCTGCACCTCGGCCGCGGCATCCTCAGCCTTGTAGACGGCGGACCCGGCGACGAAGACGTTCGCTCCGGCGTCGGCGGCGCGCTCGATGGTCGCCCGGGAGACACCGCCGTCGACCTGGACCCACACGTCGAGACCCGCGTCGCGGATCGCCTGCCGCGTGCGGGCGATCTTCGGCAGCGTGCCGTCGATGAACGACTGCCCGCCGAACCCGGGCTCGACCGTCATCACGAGGATCATGTCGAACTCCGGCAGGAGGTCGAGGTACGGCTCGATCGCCGTCGCGGGGCGAAGGGCGAGGCCGGCGCGCGCGCCCTGCGCGCGCAGCTCGCGGGCGAGCTTCACCGGTGCCGTGGCCGCCTCGGCGTGGAAGGTCACCGACGTGCATCCCGCCTCTGCGTAGGCCGGGGCCCAGCGGTCCGGGTCCTCGATCATCAGGTGGGCGTCCACCGGGATCGGCGTCACCCGCAGGATCGCCTCCACGACGGGCAGACCCAGCGTGAGGTTGGGGACGAAGTGGTTGTCCATCACGTCGACGTGGGCGTAGTCCGCCCCGGCGATCTTGGCCAGCTCCCCGCGCACGTCGGAGAAGTCGGAGTTCAGGATGCTCGGGGAGATGACGATGCTCACGCGCCCCACCCTAGCCAGCACCTCCGGCTCGTGCCGTGGTGGCTCAGGTGCGCCGCAGCAGCGCGAGGAACATCGCGTCCGTGCCGTGCGCGTGCGGCCAGAGCTGCACGAACGGCCCGTCGCCCAGGCCCGGGGGCTCGGTGACGGCGATCGAGCGGACGACGGCGGCGGCGTCGAGAAGTTCGACGTCACCCAGCCGGCGGAGTGCGTCCTCCACCACCGTCCGGGTCTCGGCCAGGTGCGGGGAGCAGGTGACGTACGCGACCACGCCGCCCACCCGCGTGGCCTCGACGGCGGAGGCGAGCAGCGACCGCTGCAGCGCGCCGAGCTGCGTGAGGTCGGCGGGCGTGCGCCGCCACCGTGACTCAGGGCGACGGCGGAGCGCGCCCAGGCCGGTGCACGGCGCGTCGACGAGGACGCGGTCGAACCTGCCCGGCATCTCCTCGCCGAGGTCTCGGCCGTCGCCCACCCGCACCTGGACGGTCCCGTCCGGCACCGCCGAGACGGAGCCGCGGACGAGGCCGGCGCGGTGCGGCGCCACCTCGTTGGCGAGCAGCGTGGCGCCACGCTCGTGCGCGAGCGCGCCGAGAAGGGCCGCCTTGCCGCCGGGACCGGCGCACAGGTCGAGCCATGCGCGGTCGCCCGCGGGCCTCTCGCCCGCCTGGCTGAGGTGCGGCTGGTCGGCACCCGAGGGGCTCTCGCCCGCCTGTCTGGCGGTCGCCCGGTCGGCGTCGTCAACCCCTGCTGTCGGACGCTGCTCCCCCTCGTCCGGAGGGGCGAGCGGCGCGGCGGCCAGCGCGAGGGCGACCAGCTGTGAACCCTCGTCCTGCGCGCCCGCCCGCGCCCGGCGCACGGACGGCAGCCGTGACGGATCCCCACCTGCCGCCACGAGCGCGAACGGCGACCAACGGCCCGGCACGGCAGTCTGGCCCGACTCCCGGGCGATCTCCTCGGCGAGGTCCTGGGGCGCCACCAGCCCGGGCCGGGCCACCAGCGTGACGCGCGGCGGCTCGTTGTCGGCGTCCAGCAGGTCGCCGAGCTCGTCGGCCGGGCGACCGTCCGCGAGGAGACTCTGGCGCAGCGCCCGGGTGATCCACTCCGGGTGGGACGTCGTCGCGGAGAGGCGGGCGACCTGGTTGGTGCCGTCCGGGTCGGCCACCTCGCCGATGCGTTCGAGCCAGCCGGCCAGGTCCGTCCGGGCCACGGCGCGCAGCACGGCGTTGACCAGACCGGCCGGCGCCGGGCCGGCGACCGTACGAGTGAGGGCGACCGTCTCGGACACCGCGGCGTGGGCCGGCACGCGCATGCCGAGGATCTGGTGGGCGCCGAGGCGCAGCAGGTCGAGCACCTCCGGGTCGAGCGCGGAGAGCGGGCGGCCGTTGGTGCACTGGGAGAGGACGGCGTCGTACCGGCCCTGGAGGCGGAGGGTGCCGTACGCCAGCTCGGTGGCGAAGCCCGCGTCCCTTCCCGTGATGTCGCGATCGCGCAGCAGGTTCGGCAGGACGAGGTTGGCGTAGGCGTCGGAGCCTGCGACCTGGCGCAGAACCTCGTAGGCGGCGAGACGTGGTGCGTCGACCTTCGGGCGGCGCCTGCGCGGCCGGCTCTGGTCCGACCCGCGCCCGGGTCCCTGCCGGCGCGGGCCCGACCCCGATGCGCGGGGTCCGCCGTCGCCTCGTCCGGTTCCACGCGCTCCGCCGTCGGCGCGCCCGGCTCCCCGGGATCCGCCGTCGCCGCGCCCGCTTCCCCGGGATCCGCTGTCGGCGGGGCTCATGCCGCACCGCCCGGCGCTCCGAGGACGAGTCCGTCCGGGCGGGCACCACGTGCCCACGCCTCGGCCGCCATCCAGCTCCGCCCCGCGGGGGCCACCTCACCGAGCGCGACGGCGGACGAACCGGTCCCCACCAGCACCTCATGTTTGCCGGCGCGGACCTGGCCCGGACGGAGATCGTCGACGTCGGGGCGCACCGTGACGGGGCCGAGCTTAAGCCGGGCGCCGTCAGGCAGGGTGGTCCATGCGCCCGGGGCCGGGGTGCAGCCGCGGACGAGACGGTCCACCGCCATCGCGGGGTCGGCCCAGCGCACGGCGGCATCGGCCACCTCGAGCTTGGGAGCGAGGCTGACGCCCTCGGCAGGCTGCGGGTGCGGGCGCGCGGTGCCGGCCGCGATGGCGTCGAGCACCGCGACGAGCAGGCCGGCGCCGGACTCGGCGAGGCGGCCGAGCAGGTCGCCAGCGGTGTCGCGGGGGCCGACGGTCTCGGTGAGCGTGCCGTACACCGGCCCGGTGTCCAGCCCGGCCTCGAGCTGGAACACACTGGCGCCGGTGACCTCGTCGCCGGCGATGATCGCGCGCTGCACCGGAGCGGCTCCGCGCCAGGCGGGCAGCAGGGAGAAGTGGAGGTTGACCCAGCCGTGGGTGGGCACGTCCAGCAGCTCAGCGGGCACGAGGCCGCCGTACGCGACCACCGGGGCCGCGTCGAGCTCGAGGGTGCCCAGGCGCTCCGCCACGCCCTCCTCGCGGAGGCTACGCGGGGTGAGGACCTCGATCCCGGCCTCACGGGCCAGCTCGGCGACGGGGCTCGCGTCAAGCGTCCTGCCCCGTCCGCGGCGGGCGTCCGGGCGGGTCAGGACGGCGACGACGTCGTGGTCGGACGCGATGAGGGCCCGCAGGCTCGGCAGGGCGACCTCCGGGGTGCCGGCGAAGAGAAGACGCATGGTGCCCGAGTCTAGGTGTCCCTGCCGGGGCGGACCGCGCCCCAGGAGAGGCGGCCCGGACTGTCTGCCGCGCGGCGGCCGGTTGAAGGGATGCGGCGCGACGGCCCGTTGAACGGTTGCGGCGCGACACCCGTCGCCAGGTGGCGGCGCGACACCCGTGGACCGTTTGGCGCGGGCGGTGGCTCCGACCGGTCGAGGCCGTCGGTCCGCCCACAGGTCGCGGGTCTGGCGTCCTCTCCACAGGCATCAGTCGGACCTGAGCCGATGTCGGACGGATTCGGTAGCGTTTCATACAGCCGTCCGATCAACCTAGGGATGACGATGTCCACGCTTTCGACCGTGAATGCCGGGCCCGGTTCGAGCAGCCCCGCGGCACTGCTCGCGGCCGTGCGTCGCACTGTCGAGGAGTTGCGTGCGCAGGCGGACCCCGTGGGAGCACGTGCCTGGGAGCCGGCGGAGCGCGAGAGTGCCATCGTCGTGCTCGACGCCGTGATCCGGGAGCTCACGGTGTATCGAGGGAGGGTCCTGGTGGCCCACAAGGAGGACGGTCGGTGGGGGTCAGCCAGAGACCGCGACTACGTCGACTGGCGTGCCCGTACGACGGGCACCGGGCGAGGTACGGCTGCCGGCGAGCTCGTCGTGGCAGAGGGGCTGGAGGCAATGCCGGAGGTCGCGCGGGCGGTCGACAGCGGTGCCTTGAGCATCGAGCACGCGCGGGCGCTGGCACGGCTGCGGGCGGACGCCTCGGAGGAAGTGAAGCAAGCGCTGGACGACGGCGTCACCGCCGAGCTCGTCGAGCACGCGAAACGCAGGAAGCTCACGGCTCCGGAGCTGGCGAAGGAGGCCCGTCGCCACGCGGCGAGCATCGACGCCCAGGCCGCGCAGGAGAGCTTCGACGCGACGTGGCGCCGACGGTCCGTGACCTTCGGCAAGGCGGCCGGAGGGGGGCGCTCGGGGCATTGGATCCTCGACGACGTCGGTGGCACGCTCGTCGAAACCGCCCTGGACGCCGTCGTCGGTCCGATAGCCGCGGACGATGACCGAAGTCGTGCGCAGCGCCATGCGGATGCGCTGGTCACGCTGGCGTCGCGCACTCTTCAGGTTGGCTCCGACCTCAACGGGGCGCAGGTCCGCCCACACCTGGCACTGGTGGTCAGCGAGGAGACCTGGGCCGCGGCGCGGGCGCACCGGGACGCCGTCGACGCCTCCACGGAGAGCATCACCGACCTGGCCCAGGGCGCTGGCGCGGCGTTCGGGCTGAGCTCCGACGGCAGCGCGGCGAGTGTCGACTCGGTGGAGTCGGCGGTGCCGGGCTGCACGGTACTCTCACGGCCCGCGAGCATCCCGGCACTTCCGGACGTCGCACCGGGCGAGCTGGAGGACGGCACGATCGTGCCCTTCCGGGAGCTTCAACGCCTGATGTGCGACTGCGAGGTCACCCGTGTGGTCATGAGCGCCGATTCCGTCCCTCTCGACGTCGGCATGACCCAGCGCACCTACACCCGCGAGCTGCGGCGTGCGGTGACGACGCGAGATAGGACGTGCCAGTGGCCGGGCTGCACGATCCGCGCGGCCTGGTCGGAAATCCACCACATCGTCTGGTACTCGCGAGGCGGACCGACGTCGGTGCGCAACGCGGTGACGCTGTGCAGCTACCACCACCACGTGGTGCACAAGGAGCACATCAGGATCGTCCCGCTGGTCGACGGCTTCGGGTTCTACCGAGCCGACGGATCTGTTATCGGCACGAGGCGACGACCGCCACGGCGGCGCGCCGAGGCACCCAGAGATGATCAACGGTCACCCCAGGCGCCACCGGGCTCGCGAGAACTTCTCGACGCTTGGAACACGGTTCGGGCAAGTGATGGCCGTGCAGAGCCTCGACTCCCCGACAGTCCGAGCGCGCCGTCATCGGCACGGCAGACCGACATTGCTTTGACAAGGCAGGCGCGCTCTAGGCCGGACATCGATGGGCGCCCCGATGTGGCGGACCCCGTCACCGATCACCCTGCCCCACCGGCGGAGAAGGCAGTTGCGGCGGGTGCCGGAGCAGGCTCCTTCCGCAGACAGACCCTCTGGGACGACGAGGAACTGCCCGACCAGCCCAGCGATCCGCCCTTCTAGCGTCCTGGCCTCGTGCGGGGTGGATGGCCTGCTGGCCGACGGGGAGATGCGCCCGCACAACCACCGGCCCCGCGCACTGGCGCATTTGCGCGGCATAGCAAACCGTGGTGAGACACAACTTGCCTGTGCCGCCACGCGCTGGTCAGCCACACACCTCTACGCGGCCACGCCCCATGCCGCGACAACCGCGCTCTGATGGCACGGCTCGGCAGCGCGTGCCGCCGGGGCAGCGGCTAAGGCGCGATGGTGTCACCGTCGGCCAGCAGGCCAAGGTTCTGCAGGTCGGCGCGAAGCTGCGCCGCGCCGGTGAAGTGCAGTGCTCGAAGACCCACGCCCTCGGCGGCGGCGACGTTGGCCGGCGAGTCGTCGACGAACACTGTCGTCCCCGGCCGGAGCTCGTAGCGCTCGATAAGAAGGTGGAAGATCGCCGGGTCAGGCTTGACGACACCCTCCCGGCCGGAGACGAGGACGTCCTCGAGGCGGTCGATCACCGGGGCCGCCTCCGCGGCGTGGTGGAATGTCTCCGCAGACCAGTTCGTCAGGCCGAGTAGCCGGACCCCCTCGGCGGCCAGAGCTTCGACGATGGCGGTCGTGCCGGCGACCGGGCCGGTGAGCGTGGCACGGAAGTTGCCGCAGTAGCGGGCAAGCGTCTCCTCGTGCTGCGGGTGGCTTTCGCGGACCCGAGCGAGCGCGGCCGCGTGCGAGAGCCCTCCGTCCATCGCAAGGTTCACGGCGGGGAAGTCGATGGCTTCGGCGAAGGCTTGCCACTCCTCCTCACTCGTCTGATCGGCAACGGCGAGGTACGGCTCCCATCCGACGAGCACCCGACCGAGGTCGAAGACAACGGTGTCGTACCCGGTGAGTGGGTCGCTCGCTTCACCGTGGATGTCCGGGCGGGCGTGAGAGCTGGTCAGCTTCGATCCGTCAGTGCGTAAGGATGTTTCCACTCACTCATCCTGCACCGGATGCGAAGCGCGAGAGGCGATGAGCGATACGACGCGCGACCGAAGTCGTGACGGGCAAGGAGTGGAGTCGCGATCCGCCACGCGTCGCATCGCCCGCCACGCGTCGCCGGCCGCGCCTCGCCCGCGTCCGTTGCGCGTGGCTCGTCAGTCTCAACCGTGTAACTGCGCAGCAGCGCGGAAGTCGGGCCGCTGGCCCGTCACACGCCCCGCTCAGGGAGAGGGACTTGCGAAGGGGCGCCGTGGACGCGGCTCACCACAGGTCGGAAGGGTCGACCTGGACCCGCACCGCACCGTCCTCCTTCCGGGCACTGCGCACCGCTGAGGCCTGGGCCACGCGCCGTGCGAGCTCCGCGCCGAGGCGACGAGGGACGCGCAGCAGCGTGCGCACCTCACCGTCCTCAACCTCGACCGGCCCCAGGACGTCGAGCCCGTCGACCCGATCCAGATGGTCGAGCATCGACCGTACCGCCGCAGCCGTGCCCTGCAGCGCGACCATGCGGACGGCTGGCGGGAACGAGAGCTCCGTCCGTTCGGCGAGCTCCCGGGCCGCGAAGCCGGCCGGATCCCACCGCACCATGGCCTGGGCCGGGACGGGCGCTGGCTGGCCGAGAAGCATGACCGTGCCGCCCTCCGCCGCCCCGCGTACGAGGGCAGCGGCCCCGAGCCACCGGCGCAGTGCCTCCGCGGACGCCGAGAGCTCGGGCCGGGAGGTCGCCGAGGCGGCGTCGAGGACAAGGGCGGCGGCGAAGCCGCCCTCCGCCGTGGGCTCTGCGCCGGGCGTCGCAACCACGAGCCGAGGCTTGTCGTCGACAGTCTCGACAACGCCGTGGCTCGCCGTCGCGCCGGAGACGACTACCGGAACCGACGGGAAGGCCCGTCCGAGCTCCTCCGCTGTGCGTGAGGAGCCCACCCTGACGGCGCGGAGTGCGGTGTGCCCGCACGTCACGCAACGCCAGTCCACCGCATGACGTCCGCACCAGCCGCAGGTCGGGGTCGTGCCCGGTCGGTCGAGGCGCAGCGGCCCGTGACAGGCCGAGCAGCGCGCCGGTTCGCGGCATCGCGCACAGGCGACGACGGGCAGGTAACCCCCGCGGGCCACCTGCACGAGGACCGGCCCGCGCTCGAGGGCAGCCCGGGCCAGCTCCCAGGCCGGGTGCGGGATCCGTGCCGCGGCGGCCGGGCCTTCCCGTGCGAGGTCGACGTCGGTCGGTGCCAGGACGCGTGGGGCAGCCGCACGCACGACCGACCGAGGGGCCTGCACGGGGTGCGCCCACCCCTGCTCGACCAGGAGCTGTGCCTCGACCGTGCGCGTGAACCCGCCGATCAGGAGCGCACCTCCCTCGAGCTCTGCACGCAGGGCAAGCACCTGTCGGGTGTGGGGGTACGGCGCCCGCGGCTCCGCCAGCCGGTCGTCGCCGTCGTCGAAGACGACCACCAGACCGAGATCGGCCACCGGGGCGAACGCCGCGGCCCGGGTGCCGACGACCACGCGGACGTCACCCAGGAGCACCCGGAGGAAGGCGCGGTACCGGCGCGAAGGACCGTCGTCGGCGACCAGGCGGGCCACCGGCTCGTCCGGGAGCACCTCCTCGAGCGCCCCGACGACGTCGTCCACCTGACGGTTCGTGGGCAGAACGACGAGGACGCCACGACCGGAGGCGAGCGTCGCCTGGGCGGCCTCGGCGATCGTCGCCGACCAGGGAGCCGGGACAGCCGGTGACGCGGGCGAACCCGGCGCAGCGGCCACGGCCGCACCACGGTGGGCCGGCAGCGCCGTCCACACCGCCCGGGGACTCTCTCGGGCCGCCAGGTGGCGCAGGAAGGCAGGCCCGCCCGTGTAGGAGGCCCAGCGCTCGCCCGCGGGGGCGGCGACGGGCGGCAGGACGGGAGTCTGGCTGCTGCGACCGTCAAGGACCGACTTCTCCGTGGTGGCGTGGCGGGGAGGCACCGCCAGCCGGACGACGTCCATGAGGGTCCCGGCGTACCTGTCGGCCACCGCGCGGCAGAGCCGGAGCACCCTGGGCGACAGCACCGGGACCGGCGAGGCCGCCCGCCGAAGGGGCGCGAGGGTGCCGCGGTGGTCGGTGTCGGCGCGCCGCTCGACGACGAACGCGGGCCGGTCCTGGCCGGCGAAGCGCACCTGGACCCGCGCGCCCGGAACCGCGTTCGCGGCCATCTCGGGGGGCACGCGGTAGTCGAAGGGGTGGTCGAGGTGAGGGAGAGGCACATCGACGACCACGCGGGCCACCGGGTTCTCCACGCCCTGGCCGTCGACCGGTGCGGCCGCGGCCGGCGGTAGGTCCAGGAGCGCGCCCTGTTCTGGGCGTGGGCGGCTCGAGGAGGTCATGACCCCGATTTCATCACGGACCGGGGACACCGCGCCGCGCCCGTCCCCCGCGGCGGCTGTCCGAAGACCGCTCGTCGTCTCGGCGGGTCGGCGACGCCCTCGGCGACGACGGCGGTCAGGTTACGACGGTCGTCGAGGGGAAGACGGCGGTCAGGCGACGGCGGTGCGCAGGTCCTCGACGCGGTCGGTGCGCTCCCAGGTGAACTCGGGCAGCTCCCGGCCGAAGTGGCCGTAGGCCGAGGTGTGCCGGTAGATCGGGCGCAGCAGGTCCAGGTC
>NZ_BAABBA010000041.1:0-16611 GCF_039537705.1 Georgenia daeguensis | reverse complement strand
AAGGTAGCGTCGGGCACGTCGAGGTCTTCCAGATGGGCAGCGTCAGAACTCCCATCATCGGAAGACCTCGACCCCTATCCGGCGACCGACGCGCCCACCACCGCTACACCGTCAACTGCGAAGAGCCCGAAAATAGGGCGAATCGGTGGCGCCCCGGCGTCCGGAACCCGTCCGGTACGTGAACAGTGCGTGCGTCCAGGCCGCGGGAGCGCGGGACAGAGCAGTCCTGGCGCGACACTGGAGGGCGAAACGCGTTCCGGCGAGGAGGCTCGGCGATGCCTGATGAAGGAGCTGTTCCCAGCGGCGCGGCGTCGGCCTGGAGCCGACTGACTGGATGGCGCTACGCGGCCCGAAGGCGGCTGTACCGGGGCGGGCGGGCCGGACCTCTCGCCCGCGCGGCCAACCGCTTGTCGGCCGTCCAGTTCGCGTCCGGGCTCCTGACGCCGCGGCAGGCCGCGACGCTCGAGGTGCGCGGGCGCCGCTCCGGCCGGGTGATCTCCTTCCCGGTGGTCGTCGCCGACCACGAGGGTGAGCGCTACGTCGTGTCGATGCTGGGCGAGAGCACCAGCTGGGTACGAAACCTCCGGGCCGACAACCGTGGCGTGCTGCGCCGGCGCCGCGCCGAGCCGGTGCGGCTCGAGGAGGTTCCTCCGGAGCGTCGCGCGCCGATCCTGCGCCGTTACCTCGAGCTGGCTCCCGGTGCCCGCGCGCACCTGCCCGTCGACCGGCGCGCGCCCCTGACGGAGTTCGAGCGGATCGCCGACCGGTTCCCCGTCTTCCGCGTCCGCTCTGTGCGGGCGCCGGGTGCCGGCCGCCCCGGCGTCCTCCCTGCGGCCGGTCAGGCCCGGGTCATGCCGTCGGCGAGCCCACGGCAACCGCAGGGGTGACCTCAGTGGGCTCCTCGGGGACTGGGGCGGCGCTCGCGCCCGCCAGGTCCCGCTTCCGGGGCAGACCCTCCCAGTCGTCGTCAAGGTCCGAGGGCACCTGGTACTGGGTGCTGACCCGCGCCTTGGGGCCGAGCCACATGTCGATGGCGCCGGGCTCCTCCGGGTCGAACCAGCGGGGCGTCCAGTCCTCGTCCTCCGCGATCCGGCGGACACCGTAGGAGTACTCGTACGTCAGGCCCTCGGGGCCCTTGAAGTACAGGAAGATCGCCGTCGACTGCGGATGGCGGCCTGGGCCCTGCTCGATCTCAACCCCGTGCTCCTCGAGGAAGTGCCACGAGCGCATGACGTCGTCGATGCTCTCGACCTGGAAGTTGATGTGGCACAGGCCGGGGCGGTCACCCTGGAACACGGCGAGCTTGTGGTGCACCGGGTCGAACCGCATGAGGCACGCGCCGCCCGTCACCCAGTCGGAGACCTTGATGTTGAAGTGCTCGGTCCAGAACTGTCCCGCCGCGTAGACGTCGGGCGCGTCGAAGCAGATGTGCCCGAACTCGGTGATGCCGGCCGGGCGGGAGAACTTCACGGGCGCGGTCAGCCGGACCTGGCCGACCACGAGGTCGACCCGGTTGCCGGCGGGGTCCTCGAAGGTGAGGTAGTCGCGGACGTGGCGCGAGCGGGCTCCGGCCTCCGTCCCGCGCCTGACCTTCAGGCCGATCTCCCTCAGCTCCACCTCCGCCGCGTCGAGGGCGGCCATGTCCCGCAGCACGAAGCCGGAGCTCAGCACGCCTGACCGGCCCTCGACGAAGGCCAGGCAGTGGTGACGGTGGTCCGCCCGGAGGTAGGCGACGCCCTCCTCCTCCTTGACCAGCTCCATCCCGACGATGTCCGTCGCGAACTTCACCGCCGTCCGCAGGTCGGCGGTTCCGGAGCGCACGTACGCGATGTCGACCAGCTCAATCATGATTCCTCCTCCTTGAGGTACAGCCAGATCCGTTGCAGAAGCTCCGGGGCGACGGCGCACCACGCGTCCTGCTCGTCGTCGTCCAGGGGGGTGGCGGTGCCGCTCGCGGCGGTGGCGTTCATGAGTGCCGAACGCTCGAGGACCCACATGCGGGCGACTGCCTGGCCCAGGTCGGCCCCGACGGTGACCGCGCCGTTGCCCCGCATGACGACGGCGGAGCCGGCGCCCAGGGTGGCGGCGAGCCGAGCGGCGGCTGCCCTGTCCCGGACGAGGCGGGGGTCATCATGGACGGCGACCTGCGGGCCAAGGAACGCGCCCTGGCCGTGCAGCGGCCTGATGGGAACCCCGGCGCTGGCCAGCGCGGTGGCGGTGAGTGGCTGCGCGCGGCAGACGGCGCCCACGTCCGGCCGGGCGGCCGCGATCTCCCGGTGGATCCAGGCCTCGCGTGGGAGGCCGGGGCCGAGGTCCGGCCCCGCGAGGTCGAGGAGCTGCACCGAGCCGGGGACCGCCCGGGCGAGCGGCACCGGCGGGGTGATGGACCACGTGCCGTCGTCCGAGCGGGCCGAGACGTGGCCGAACGCGTCGACCAGCCCGTGGCGCGCCAGTGCGCGGCCAGCCAGGGCCAGGTCGTCTGCGGTACTTGGCACGGCAGGGCTCCTCGTCCTCGAGTGCGGTCCGTCAGGGCTTTCTACCACGGTATAGGTCTACATAGGAATACTCCGAGAGCGGAAGTGGTCGCCTATCCTGATGGCATGTCCCTGAGGTATGCGGTGCTCGAGGTTCTTGAGGCGAGCCCCATGAACGGCTACCGGCTCGCCCGTCGTTTCGCCGAGGCGCAGCGCTGGGTCTGGTCAGCGCCGCAGAGCCAGGTGTACGGCGTCCTCGCGAAGTTGCGGCAGGACGGTCTGATCGCCGGCACGGCCCGCGAGGGCGAGAACGGGCTCAGCACCGCGGACTACTCGCTCACTGCGGAGGGAGAGCGGGACCTGGCGCGCTGGATCTCGGCGCCGCACCCCGAGCCGCCCACCCGCGACCCCTTCGCCCTCCAGGCCCTGGGATTCGACAGTGTCGACACCGACAGTGCAGTGGAGGTCCTCGAGGCCCACATCGCCGAGCAGGAGGCGCTGATGGAGCGGTGGGGCGAGCACCGCGAGGCGCTGCTGCGCCGTGACACCCCTCTGCTGCGCGAGCGCCTCAAGGCCCGGCCGGCCAGGGAGCACCGCCGCATCGCCGAGGTCAAGGCGATGGTTTTCGCCCGGCAGGTCGAGCTCGCAGCGGCCAAGGTGAACTGGGCGCGCCGGATGATCGACCTCCTCCGGGACCTCGACGCCGACGCTGGGCCCGCCGACCTCGCTGCTGCCGCTGACCCCGCCGGCGCCGGCCGGGAGTGGGACAAGACCGCGCGTCGGTAGCGGCGGCGCTGGCAAACGAACGTATTCAATACTACCGTTCAGCCATGACGGAGACCCCGAGCGCCCTTCATCTCGGCCGGACGGAGCGCACCTCCCGCGCCCAGGCCGTGGCAGAGCGCATCAGCGAGCTGATCGCCACCGAGCAGGTGCTGCCCGGTGACCGGCTGGGCACCAAGACCGAGCTCCAGGGCCAGTTCGGCGTCGCGGCCGGAACGCTGAACGAGGCCGTCCGGCTGCTCGAGACGCGCGGCCTGGTGGAGGCCCGGCCGGGGCCCCGGGGCGGCATCTTCGTCGCCCGGCCCTCGGCCCACATCCGCCTCAGTCACCTCATCCTCGGACTGGGGGCGGACGCGATGTCGATCTCCGACACGCTCGAGATCCGCAACGCCCTCGAGCTGCCGGTCGCCCTCCAGGCTGCCCGGCACGCCGGACCCGAGCAGCTCGCGCGCCTGAACGAGATCGTCGGCGCCATGGCGCGGCTGGGCGACCAGCCGCGCGAGTACCTGCTCCGGAACTGGGACCTGCACGAGGAGATCGCCAGCATCTCGGGGAACCCCCTGCTCAGGACGATCTACGTCTCCCTGCTGGAGACGGCCCGCGAGGCGGTAAAGGACGTCGCCCCCGACCCGGACTTCGCCACCTCCTTCCCCCAGAACCTCCAGCTGCACCACGAGCTCGTGGACGCGATCACGTCGGGGCGGGCGGAGCGGGTCCGGCGGGCGGTCGAGGCGCACACGCCCCTGTCGGAGGCCATGACCGACCGGGCGCTGGGCTGACCCGGATGGACCTCGGGCTCGCCGGCCGCCGCGCCCTCGTCACCGGAGCCGGCAAGGGGATCGGTCGCGCCGTCGTCGAGACGCTGGTGGCCGAGGGGGTCATGGTGCTCGCGGCGGAGCTGGACCCCGGCTGCTGCGCCGAGCTGGAGGCCATGCCGAACGTGCGCGCGGCCCGGGTCGACATGTCCACCGCGGAGGCCGGCGGCCGGCTCGCCGTGCTGTCGCAGGACATGCTCGGCGGGCTGGACATCCTCGTCAACAACGTCGGGGCCGCGCCCCTGCGGCATGGCTTCGCCGACGTCGACGACGACGCCTGGCGGCGCACCCTCGACCTCAACCTCATGAGTGTGGTCCGCACCGTCCGGGCCACCATCTCCTTGCTGGGCGGGTCCGACGCCGGCGCCATCGTCAACGTGGCCTCGACCTCGGGGCGCTATCCCGAGCCCATGCTGGTCGACTACGCCGCGAGCAAGGCCGCCGTGCTGTCGCTGACCGGGGCGCTCGCCACGGAGCTCGGCCCCGCGGGCATCCGGGTCAACGCCGTCTCGCCAGGCCCCACCCGCACGCCGCTGTGGGACGAGCCCGGCGGGTTCGCCGACGCACTCGCGCAGCGGCACGGGCTCCCGCGGGAGGAGGCGGTCGTGCATCACGTCCGCGACGTCAGGAAGGTCGCGCTCGGCCGTCCCGCCACCGCGCAGCAGGTGGCGGACGCGATCGTCTACCTCGTCTCTGCCCGGGCGTCGCACGTGACCGGCACGGTCCTCGCCGTGCACGGCGGGATGGCCACGCACCTGATGTAGCCCTGCCGCTCGGTTCCTCACCGCGGCGCGAGGGCTTGACAAGACTAATCATTACTATCAATATTCGGGATGCCCGCCGTCTGTTCAAGGAGGAACGATGCGCACATCCCCCAGGTCCGTCACCGCCCTGCCTCTCGTCCTAACACTCGCCGTCGCGCTCGCCGCATGTTCGAGCGGCGGTGCCAGCACGGAGGAGACCGCCGGCGCCGGCGCGCCGGCCGCTTCGGCCAAGGGTGAACCGGAAGTCGCCGAGCTCGCCGTCGGCATCGTCCCCGTCGTCGACCACGCCTCGGTCCAGGTGGCCGTGGACGAGGGCTTCTTCGAGGAGGAGGGCCTCAGCGTCGAGGCCACAGTCATGCAGGGCGGCGCCGCCGCGCTGCCCGCCATGGTCTCCGGCGACCTCCACGCGGCCTTCGCCAGCTACCCGTCGTTCTTCCTCGCCGAGCAGAAGGGCCTCGGCGTCACCATCGTCGCCGAGGGCATCCGCGGCAACGAGGAGACCGCCGGAGTCTTCGTGAACGCCGACTCCCCGATCCAGAAGCCTGAGGATCTGGCCGGTGCCACCATCGCCGTCAACACCCTGAACAACATCGGCGACGTCAGCATCAAGGCGGCCCTGGACGAGCTGGGCGTCGACGTCGCGAGCATCCAGTTCGTCGAGATGCCCTTCCCCGACATGCCGGCCGCGCTCTCGCTGGGCAACGTCGACGCGGTGTGGGTCGCGGAGCCCTTCCGCTCCATCGTGGCGGCCGAGGGGGCGCGGAAGGTCTTCGCGTCCTACAGCGGCATCGCCGAGGAGATCCCCGTCTCGGGCCTGGGCATGACCGACAAGTTCGTCGCCGAGAACCCCAACACCGCCGCCGCGTTTGCCCGCGCCATCGAGAAGGCCAACGCTCTCCTGGCCGGGGAACCGGACCTCGCTCGTGAGGCGGTGCAGACCTACTCCGAGACGAGCCCGGAGGCCGCGGCTGCGCTGGAGCTGCCGACGTGGGTCGAGGGCGCCCCCGACGTCGAGGAGCTCGGCCGGTGGAACGATCTGATGATCGCCACCGGCGCGTTCGCCGAGCCTGTCGACATGGCCGACCTCGTCGCGAGCGAGTAGACCATGGAGAACCAGGACCGCGTCGCCGCCGCCGAGTCGTTGCTGGCCGCCTACGACGGCGAGGCCGTCGCCCCGCTGAGCGAGACCTACCCCGACATCGACCTTGAGGACGCCTACGCGATCCAGCGCATCCAGCTGGACCGCTGGGTGGCCGGGGGGCGGTCGGTGCGCGGGCACAAGGTCGGCCTGACCTCGCGCGTCATGCAACGGCAGCTCGGCGTGGACCAGCCCGACTACGGCCAGCTGCTGGACACGATGATCCACGGCGAGGGGCAGGCCCTCGACCCCGCGGACTTCGTCCAGCCGAAGGTCGAGCCGGAGATTGCGTTCGTGCTCGGCCGCGATCTCGCCGGCCCGGGCGTCACGGTCGTGGACGCCGTGCGGGCCGTGGACTGCGTCCTGCCCGCGCTGGAGATCATCGACTCGCGCATCCGGGACTGGCGCATCGGGCTCGCCGACACGGTGGCCGACAACGCCTCCTCCGGTGCCGTCGTTCTCGGTACCCGGCCCGTCCGGCTCGCGGACATCGACCTGCGCCTGACCGGATGCGTCCTCGCCGTCGACGGCGAGATCGCGGCCACCGGCGCCGGCGGGGCGGTCCTGGGTTCCCCGATCAACGCGCTGGTCTGGCTCGCGAACACCGTCGGAGCGCTGGGGACCACGCTCGAGGCGGGCCAGGTGGTGATCCCCGGCTCGCTCACCGCCGCCCAGGCGCTCCGGCCCGGCGGCACGGTCCGGGCCACCTTCGCGGGGCTCGGCACCGTCACCACCCGGATGGAGCTGGCGGCATGAAGCGAGCGAGCGGCTGGACCACGACGGGCGCGCGCGCCGCCGGCGCCATGGAGGGAGCCGAGGTGGGCGACTGGACGATCGAGCGGGTAGTCGATGAGCTGTACGCGGCCGAGGCCGGCCGGTACGACCGCACGCCGATCACCGACGAGTTTCCCGGCCTCGACATCGAGACGGCCTACCGGGCGCAGGACCTGCTCGTGGAGCGCAAGGTCGCGGACGGCCAGACCATCACGGGGGTCAAGCTCGGCCTGACCTCCCGCGCGAAGCAGCAGCGGATGGGCATCGACGCCCCGCTGACCGCCTGGCTCACCGACGCCATGACCCTCCCGGCGGGGGCCCCCGCACCGCTGGCGGAGCTGATCCACCCGCGGGTGGAGCCCGAGATCGTCTTCGTCCTCGGCGAGGACCTCGCCGGGCCCGGCATCACCGCGGCCCGCGCGATGAGGTCCGTCTCCGCCGTCCTCGGCGGCTACGAGATCATCGACTCACGCTACCGGGACTTCCGCTTCACCCTGCCGGACGTCATCGCCGACAACGCCTCCGCCGCCCGCTGGGGCAGCGGCCCGGTCGCCCTCGACCCGGCCGACCTCGACCTCTCGCTCGAGGCTTGCCTCGTCGAGGTCGACGGCGAGATCGTCGACACCGCCACGGGCGCCGCCGTCCAGGGCCACCCCGCGGAGGCGCTCGCCCTCGCCGCCAACTCGCTCGGCGCCCGCGGGCACCGCCTGCGGGCCGGCTGGATCGTGCTCACCGGTGGAATCACCGACGCGGTGTTCCTCCGCCCAGGCTCGTCGGTGTCGGTCCAGTTCAGCAATCTCGGCAGCGTCACCGTGACAGGAGCCTGACCCGTGCCCCTCGTCGAAGTCACCCTCACCGAGGGCCGGCGGCCCGAGCAGCTGCGCGAGCTCATGCACCGCGTCCACGAGGCCGTCCGCTCCAGCCTCGACGCCAACCCCCAGAGCATCCGCGTGATCGTGCGCGAGGTGCCCCGCGAGCTGTGGTCCGCCGGGGACCAGACCCTCGCCGAACGCGATGCCCAGGAAGGACGCTGACATGCACCCGACCAGTCAGGTCGCCGAGACCACCACCCACCGCCCCGGCAAGCAGCCCGCCGGCGAGTACGCCCCGCAGGCCGAGGGATCCGTGACCACCTTCGGCCACGTCATCGACGGTCGCGAGGTGCCCTCCGCCGACGGCGCCACGTTCGACAGCGTCGACCCCTTCACGGGCGAGATCTGGGCTCGGTTCCCGCTCGGCGGGAAGGCGGAGGCCGACCTCGCCGTCGCCGCCGCGCGCCGGGCGTTCGACGAGGGGCCGTGGCCCCGGATGGGACGCCGTGAGCGTCAGGCGATCCTCACCCGCCTCGCCGACCTCATCCTCGAGCACGGGGACGAGCTCGCCCTGGCCGACACCCGGGACATGGGCAAGCCGATCACCCAGAGCCGCGGCAACGACGTGCCGCGCACCGCGGACAACTTCCGGTTCTTCGCGGACCACGCCCAGCTCACCGCGGCCGAGGCCCTGCCGATGGACTCCGGCCACCACGCCTACACGCGCTACGAGGCCGCCGGCGTCGTCGTCGCCATCGCGCCGTGGAACTTCCCGATGATGCTCGAGAGCTGGAAGGTCGCGCCCGCCCTCGCCTGGGGCAACACCGTCGTGCTCAAGCCCGCAGAGGACTCCCCGGCGTCGGCCACGATCCTGGCGCGCCTGGCGCTCGAGGCCGGCGTCCCACCCGGGGTCCTCAACGTCGTGCACGGCTACGGCCCGGACTCCGTCGGCGAGGCCCTCACAGCGCACCCCGACGTCGACCGGATCACCTTCACCGGCGAGTCCAGCACGGGGCGGGCGATCGCCGGTGCCGCGGCGCGGAACCTCACGCCGGTGAGCCTCGAGCTCGGCGGCAAGGGGGCGAACGTCGTCTTCGCCGACGCCGACCTCGACAACGCGGTCGCCTGGTCGGTGCGGGCCATCTTCACCAACGCGGGCCAGGTCTGCCTCGCCGGCTCGCGCCTGTACGTCCACCGCTCGATCCAGGAGGCGTTCCTCGAGCGCTTCGTGGCCGCCGCCCGCGCGATGGTGGCCGGCGACCCGAAGGACCCCGCCACCCAGCTCGGCCCGCTCTCCTCCGCGACGCACCACGCCAAGGTGCGCTCCTACTTCGAGTCCATCGAGGCGGAGGGCGGCACGATCCTCACCGGTGCGCTCGCGGACGGGCTCTTCGTCCTGCCCACGATCGTCACCGGGCTCGCCGAGGACTCCCCCCACCAGCGCGAGGAGATCTTCGGGCCGATCGTCACCGTGACGCCCTTCGACAGCGAGGACGAGGTGGTCGGTCTGGTCAACGCCTCCCCGTTCGGCCTCAACGCCATGCTCTTCAGCGAGAACCTCTCGCGGGCCCACCGGGTGGCCTCGCGGCTGCGCGTCGGGACCGTGTGGGTGAACTGCTTCTTCATCCGCGACCTGCGCGCCCCCTTCGGCGGCGTCGGTGACTCCGGGGTGGGCCGGGAGGGCGGCTCGTTCAGCCGCGAGTTCTTCACGGAGCCCAAGGCCGTCGTGATGCAGATCGACCAGGCCGACGACTGACCGCCGTTCCCCGCCCGGAGAACAGCCGACCGGCCTTCCGGCGAGCGCGTGGCGCCCGCCCCACCAGCCAACCAGGAGGAACCATGACCGTCACGCAACCTGCGGCAGGGCTCGCGCCGGCCCCGGGGCGGCGGCTGAGCGCCGCCGTCGTCGGACCGGGCAACATCGGCACCGACCTGCTCGTGAAGCTGCTGCGCTCGGATTCGCTCGACGTCCACTCCATGGTGGGGGTGGACCCGGCGTCGGACGGCCTCGCCCGCGCCCGCCGCCTCGGCGTCGAGGCGAGCCACGGGGGCGTGGACTGGCTGCTGGCCCAGGACACCCTGCCCGACATCGTCTTCGAGGCGACCTCCGCCAGGGCCCACCTGGCGAACGCGCCGCGGTACCGGGAGGCCGGCATCACCGCCGTGGACCTGACCCCGGCCGCCGTCGGGCCCTTCCTGTGCCCGGTGGTCAACACCGAGCACCTGGACGCGCCGAACGTCAACATGATCACCTGCGGCGGGCAGGCGACCATCCCGATCGTCGACGCGGTCTCCAGCGTGACCGACGTGCCCTACGCGGAGATTGTGGCCTCGATCGCGTCGCGCTCGGCGGGGCCGGGGACGCGCGCGAACATCGACGAGTTCACCGTGACCACCGCCCACGCCATCGAGTCAGTGGGCGGGGCCGGACGGGGCAAGGCGATCATCATTCTCAACCCGGTGGACCCGCCCATGATCATGCGCGACACCGTGTTCTGCGCCGTCCCGACCGACGCCGACCGGGACGCGATCGCCGAGGCGATCCACCGCCGCGTCCGGGAGGTCCAGGCCTACGTGCCGGGCTACCAGCTCCGGGGCGAGCCGCAGTTCGACGACGCCGAGGAGGTCTGGGACGGCAACGCCCGCGTCACCGTCCTGCTCGAGGTCCGCGGCAACGGCGACTACCTGCCGGAGTGGGCCGGCAACCTCGACATCATGACCGCCGCCGCCCTGCAGGTCGGCGAGCTCATCGGCCAGGCCAAGGGAGCGAATTAGCGATGACCATCACACACCCGGGAGCGGCCCGCCCGGGGGCCGAGGCCGGCCCGGCGCCTGTGCGCATCACCGACACCACGCTCCGCGACGGCAGCCACGCCGTGCGACACCGCTTCACCGAGGACGACGTCCGCGCCGTCGCCGGCGCCCTCGACCGGGCCGGCGTGCAGGTCATCGAGGTCACCCACGGGGACGGCCTCGCCGGGTCGTCGTTCAACTACGGGTTCGGCGCCCGCAGCGACGCCCAGCTCGTGGCGGCCGCCGCCGACGCCGTGGCCCGGGCCAGGATCGCCGTCCTGCTCCTGCCCGGGCTCGGCACCGTCGAGAACCTCCGCGAGGCCCACGACGCCGGGGCGACGATCGCCCGGGTGGCCACGCACAGCACCGAGGCGGACATCTCCGCGCAGCACTTCGGCGCGGCCCGGGAGCTGGGCATGGAGACCGTCGGGTTCCTCATGCTCTCGCACCGCAACAGCCCGGAGGGCCTCGCCGACCAGGCCCGGATCATGGCCGACGCCGGGTGCCAGTGCGTCTACGT
This sequence comes from Georgenia daeguensis, assembly GCF_039537705.1. Lineage (NCBI taxonomy): Bacteria > Bacillati > Actinomycetota > Actinomycetes > Allobogoriellales > Allobogoriellaceae > Georgenia > Georgenia daeguensis. Next base: position 5,738 of record NZ_BAABBA010000041.1, on the reverse strand, counting down.
CGTCGACTCGGCCGGCGCGCTCATGCCGGGCACCGCAGCCGACCGCGTCGCCGCGCTCGTCGCCGAGCTGGGCGACGACGCCCAGGTGGGGTTCCACGGCCACCAGAACCTCTCGCTCGGGGTCGCGAACTCCCTCGCCGCTTACGACGCCGGCGCCCGCCAGATCGACGGCACCCTGTGCGCGCTCGGGGCCGGGCCGGGGAACTCGCCCACGGAGATCCTCTCCGCGGCGTTCGAGAAGCTGGACGTCCCGACCGGGATCGACGTCGACGCCATCCTCGCCGCGGCCGAGGATGTGCTGCGCCCGTTGGTGCCCCGGCTGCCCGTGGCCGACCGGTCCTCCATCGTGCAGGGGCGGTTCGGCGTCTACAACTCGTTCCTGCTGCACGCGGAGCGTGCGGCCGCCCGGTACGGCGTCCCCGCCCACGACATCCTCCGCGAGGTGGGCGAGCGGGGCTACGTCGGGGGCCAGGAGGACATGATCATCGACGTCGCGCTGGAGCTGGCGGCGGGCGCTCGCTGAAGATGCCGAGCAGCTCGCCGACCTCGTGCGCGGCGTTCGCGGGGTGCCGGAACGGGCGGTGGGAGTCGACGGTGTAGTGCGTCCGGCGCCCGACGCGGGTGCGCCGGACGTACCCGCCCGCCTCCAGGTCGCCCAGGATGGCCAGGGTGGCGCGTGGCGTGATCCCGACCCGCTGCGCGATGTCACTCACGCGCGCATCTGGGGCGGCGGCCACGGCGAGGAGGACCTGGCCGTGGTTGGTCAGGAACGTCCACCCCGGCCGGGCGTCGTCGTCGTGAACCATGACCACATCCTTCCCGCTGTGTCGTCTGCAGCGCGCCGGCCTCACCGGACCTTCCAGGCCGGCGCGCTGGCGGCGAGCTCCTCCTCCGTCGCCACCCGGAACGGCGAGGCCGGCGCAGGCGGCTCCCGCCGGCCCTGGCCGCGGGTGGCACGGAGGCTGGCCACGATCGAGGTGGTGATGATGACCGCCACCACGGCCAGGGAGATCGAGGTCGGGATGTAGAACAGGTCGATCTTGAGCAGCATCTTCACGCCGACCCAGATCAGCACCAGCGCGAGGCCGATCTTGAGGTAGACGAACCGGTGGATCAGGTCGGCCAGCAGGAAGTACATCGCGCGCAGCCCGAGGATGGCGAAGGCGTTGGCGGTGAACACGAGGAAGACGTCGTCGGTCACCGCGAAGATGGCCGGGATGGAGTCCACCGCGAAGACGACGTCGGTGACCTCCACGAGCACGAGCACTGCCAGCAGCGGAGTGGCCACGAGGGTACCGGCCCTGCGGACGAGCAGGCGCTGCCCGTAGTACGCGTCGGTCATCGGCACGAAGCGGCGGAACAGCCGCAGGGTCCGCGACCTCGCCGGGTCGAGGTGCTCGTTGCGGGAGCGGATCATCCGGTACCCGGTCCACAGCAGGAAGGCGGCGAAGACGTACAGCACCCAGGAGAAGTTGTCGATGAGTGCGGCGCCGGCGGCGATGAACGCGCCGCGCAGGACGAGCGCACCGAGCACCCCGAGGAAGAGCACACGGTGCTGGTACTCCCGCGGGACCCCGAAGAAGCTGAAGATGATCGCCCAGACGAAGACGTTGTCCACCGCCAGGGACTTCTCGATGAGGTACCCGGCGAAGTACTGCTGGCCGAACTCGGCGCCGTAGACGCTCCACACCAGCGCGCCGAAGGCGATCCCGAACGCCACCCAGACCGCCGACCAGACCGCGGCCTCCCGGACCCCGATGACATGGGCCCGGCGGTGGGCGAAGAGGTCGATCGCGAGCATCACCACGATGAAGGCGATCACCGTCGCCCACACCCAGAACGGAACATCCATCCGAGAGCACCACCCTCCGGTCAACTGACCGGAGGTCTCTCCCAGCCCGGGTCGGGCCCGCCCGCCGGACCCGCTCGGTGCGGGACGTGATGACGACGAAGCGCGTGGGGTTACTCCCCTCCACCAACACGATCAGTGAAGCGGAGTTCACCTATGCGTGTCAAGGCTCCGCGTGTGGGTTGTGAGGAGGCATGTAGGCGTGTCAAGACTTGGGGGAGCGGCGGGCGCCTCGCTGACACTGGAGACGGCTCGGTCCGGTAAGTGCTCCTGAGCCGATGAAGTCCATCTGGATCGACTTCGTCTGCGCAGGAGCACTTACCCGTCTTGGGAGATGCGCAGGTGTGGCGGCGGTGCGCGGGCGGTGGCGGTGGCGGTGCGCGGGTGGCGGCGGTGCGCGGGCGGTGGCGGTGGCGGCGCGCGGGTGGCGGCGCGGGGCGCTCTACTCCGCTGGGCGTTCCACGCGCCCGACCCGGGAAAGCTCCCGCCAGCGCTTGTTGGTGTCGTGGATGCCGAGCTCGACGGACGTCAGCTGCACCTGCACGGGGATGCCCGGCCGCCCACCGACCTTGACCAGGAACTTCCCGCGCCCGGGCGGCTCGGTCTCCCGGTGGTGCACCGGGTCCCACGCGGGCGGGTCCTGCCAGCCGATGAGCAGCTCCTGCTCCGCCCGTGAGAGCGGCACCGCCTGGGTCAGCATGGACATCTCCGCCCCGGGCAGCCCGCCGGCCACCACCATCCCCGAGCGCTCGACGAACCCGCGGGCCTTCATCCGGTCCTCCTCCGCGGGCAGCGCCAGCAGGTCCGACATCGTGTGGGAGACCATCACGGTCCCCACGCCGCGGGTGCGGTTCAGGCGGGTGAGGGCGTCGACACGGTCGACGATGCCGCGGCCGGCGCGCAGCACCCGCCACAGCTCGTCGAGCACCACGAAATAGTGCCGGCGCGGCTCCACGCCCGCGTCCGCGAGGGCGTTGGACACGTTGACCGTCCCGAAGCCGGCCGACCAGCACGCCAGCATCACCGCGGCCTGCAGGTCCGTCTGGGCGTCGTCGATGTGGCTGACGTCGTAGACCACCGGGCGGTCGCGCCGCATCGGGTTGGTGGTGGGGCGGGAGAACGTCCGGCCCAGCCGGCCGCCGTCGACCAGGCCGATGAGCGAGGCCTCGAGGTTCTCCGTCACCGCCTGGTAACGCTCGAGAGATCCGCGGTCCAGCGCCACCTGCCGGACGTCCTCCGGCGCGGACCGGATGACCTCGAGCAGGTCGGGCAGCACGGGCACGCCGTCGTGGCGGTCGTCGAGCACGCGCAGCGCCCGGTCGAGGATCGTCTCCTCCCGGTCCGTCGGGGGCTGGGCGCGCAGGATCGTCAGCAGCGAGGACACCATGGTCAGGCGCCGGTCGTGCGCGTCCGAGAGCACCATGGCGCGGGCGCCGCCGGTGAGCCGCTCCGCCGCCGAGGTGGCCTCGCCGGGGTCCAGGACGTTGATGTGCCCCCGGTCCCCGCCGAGCGCGATGACCTGCCCGCCGAGCGCCTCGATGAGGTCGACGTAGTCCGGCTTGAGGTCGCCCAGCACCAGCGGCATGACGCCGTAGCCGGCCAGCCCCGCGGCCATCCGCCGCACGAGCGTCGACTTGCCCAGGCCCGGGAGCCCGAGCACGAAGGCCGAGGGGTTGGAGATGAGGTTCGCGCGCTGGAACCACGACACCGGGTCGCAGCACACCGTGGCGCCGGTGACCATGTTCCGGCCCAGCGGCACCCCCACCATGGGCGTCCCGGAGCCGACGGCGAAGGGCCAGAGCCCGCACACCTGCCGGGTCGAGCCGCGCCACTCCGGCACCGGCTGGATCGACCCGGCCCGGCCCCGCCCGCGCCCGGACCAGCCGCGCGGGCCGGGGCGCGGCGGCGCCGTCGTCGTCCCCTCGCCCTTCCCCGGGCTCACAGCCGGCTCCGCATCTGCGAGGGCAGGTCGAGGTGGCGCGGCAGGACCAGGCCGAGCGGCAGCGCGGCAGCGAAGGCCGTGTCCTGGGAGCCGTACGCGGGCCGCAGCCGCAGCCGCGCGGTGGCCGCGAGATTCTCGACGGCGGCGCGGGCGTCCGCCTCGCGGTCCTCGTCCAGGACCGTGGCGGTGACGAGCATGCCGAAGTTCACCAGCCCGGCGCCCGCGGCCTCCTCCTGCGCGGTCAGCGCTGCGGCGCGGGTGGCGAGGACATCCCGCGCGGTCGGCTTGTCCGAGGAGGACTGGCGGAACTGGGCGGCGCGCAGGTCCGCCTCGACGATGGCGGCGGCGGAGGCGGCGTCGATGGGCCGGTACAGCAGGGTGACGCGCTTGCGGGCGACGTCGCGGTGCGGGGCGAGCAGCCGGGAGAGGATCGAGGCCTGGACGTTGCCGCGCGGGGCGCCCGTCATGGCCCAGGTCACCGATACCCCGGAGTCGTGCCGGTAGTCGTCCCAGGACGCCTCGGCGGCCGAGGGGCCCACGTCGGACCAGGTCAGGTGCGTGACCTCGCCCTCGGCGTGCGCCTCGTCGACGGCGGTCGCCGCGGCGGGGTCGTACGCCACCCGCACCAGCTCGCACAGCTCGGCGGCGTCCACCGGGTGCGCGGGGCCGGCGCCGGTGGCCTGCAGCTCCCCGGTCAGCCCCGGCAGGCGTGCCCCGAGCTCGCGGGCGAACTCGGCCGGCTGCCGGCGCCGGCCGTTGTGCGTGGCGTTGAACGTCAGCGCGACGTAGGCGCGCACGGTCGAGGAGCCGTGCGGGTACTCGGCGACCGTCTCGGCCAGCAGCGCCCTCGCGAACTCCGGCGCGTCGGGGTCGAGGTTCGTCCCGACCTCCCGGCGCAGCCGCGTGCCGGTGTCCGGCGCGGTCTCGACGGTCACCGACGCGGCGACGATCCCCGGCTCGTCGCCGAGGTTGGCGAGCCACAGGCCCCAGTCGGCGACCCACGCGTCCACCTGCTCCTCGTCCACCAGGGCGGCGCCGTCGGGCTCGGTGCCGATGACGAGGGTGTACGTCGCGGTGGCGGGGACGCGGATGAGGGCGAAGCGCCGCCCGTAGGAGTCGGAGTGCTCCGTCAGCTTCGACGACGACGCCAGCCCGGGCAGCTGGCAGGTGCCCCACGGCACCTGCCCGAGCGGGCCCGAGCGGTACAGGTGCTCGCCCGCGGAGCGCTGGCGCCACCAGGACCAGCGGGTCGCACCCTTGTCCAGGGCGTTGAGGCCGTGCTTGTCGCGCACGCCGATCGCCAGCAGCACGACCGCCAGGCCGGCGGCCACCACCAGGCCGGTGAGCAGCTCGGTCAGCATGACCACGAGCACCACCACCACCAGGCCGGCCATGAGGATCATCGTCCCGGCGGTCCCCAGGCCCATGAGCCCTGGCGTGGTGGGGCGGCGCCAGTTGCCGTAGGTGCGTGGCGCGTGGTGGCCGTCAACGGTTGCCGGCACGTGAACCATCTCCTTCGTGGGTGCTCGCGCCCGTGCGCGGGCGTCCCTTCCGTCCGGTCGTGCCGGGGCGCCCGCGCCCCGGCCGCCCCGGGGCCCCGTCCGTCGCGGCGTCCGGCGGTTCGCGGGTCGTGCCGCCGTCCTCGCCCGCCGTGACCTGGAGGTCGTGGGGGCCGCGGTCCTCGTCCGGCTCGCGCCCGGCGCGGTCGTCCTGGCCGGCGCCCGCCGGCAGCGTCGCCCCCGACCCCGACCCCGTCCCTGACCCCGCCCCAGACCCGGACGACCCGGACCTGGCGCCGGACGACCCGCCGACGGACCCCGCGCCGACGCCGGAACCCGGGGCTCCGCGGGCGCCGGGAGCCTCGCGCTCCCCGCCTGGGCGCGCACCGGACCGCAGCTCGGTCGCGCCGCGGGCGCCGAGCAGCCCGACGCTCGCCGCAGCCCCGGC
>NZ_BAABBA010000040.1:0-18410 GCF_039537705.1 Georgenia daeguensis | reverse complement strand
CTACCACCGCCGTCGACGACAGGACGCCCTCGGCCGGTTGACCCCCATCGAGTACGAGACCATCATGACCACGCCAGCCACCCAGGCTGCGTGACCCAACCTGTCACCTATCCGTGCAGCAGACCCGAAGGCGATCGCCTCGCGGAGTCGATCGGGCTGGAAACCGGACCAGCTTTGTCCGGCGTGCTGGACGACCGGCAGTGCCTCGTACCCGGCCGTTCGGAGCTCAATGGCCTTGGCCGGGAACTGTTCGAGGTCGACGACTTCAAACGGTGCGGACGCCCGCCTGAGGACGTTCTCCGTTAGGCGGCAGGCCGCGCAACCGCGGGTTCCGTAGATGATGAGCATCTTTCGATCTCCTTCGGCCGATGGTTGGTCGCGTCGCGCGCCGAGGTGGTTCAAACCGTTGTGCTGTGGCCACCTCTACGGGTTGTGTAGCGTCTTCCGGGGCGACGGGTTGCTCGGGCGTGGTCCTACGGCGAGGTCCGGCGTTGCAGGCCGTTCGTGGCGGGATGGTTTGGTCGTTCTGTGGCCCAGGGTCGTCCGGGCGGAGCTCAGTTCGGCCCATGTAGGTCGACTGGGCTCGGTCGCAGGAAAGGCCGCTCGGAGATCGTTAAGTGCAGTGACGAGGCGGGGAGCGTCGTCCATGTAGTTGTAGCGGCTCCATGTGAAGTTGGCGGCGTCGGAGTAGGAGATGAGCCACCGCCCTGAACTGAGCTGCCTCTTTGCGGCACGGGCGAGGTGGTCGACGACCAGCGGGGCGTGGTTGATGAGGCGGCGCAAGGCGATGGCTTCGGCGCCTCGGAGCTTCGCCCCGTCCGGCCGGTGACGTCGAAGGTGTTGCCACATGAGCGTTGTCTGGACCAGGGGCGTGGTGTCGCCAGGCACGAGCGCCGTGACGTCGCGTGGTTCGGGATGTAGCTGTTCGCCGATTCTGGTCGCCATGCTGCGAGCGAGCTCGACGCTGCGGCGGTGGTTGTCCGGCTCGAGGAGTCGGGCTGAGGCGAGCAGGATGCGCGCCTGGCCAAGGGCGGTGCGGGCGATAACGTCCGGGCGGATTTCCTCGGCGCGTTCGAGTTGCGCGGGTATCCGCCGCTGCGCCTCGAGGAGCGCTTTCAATGAAGTAACGGCTGACGGGCGGGTGGAACTTGGCGGGACGCGGAGACCTGAGAGATCTGGCAGCGCGCCGGTGCGTGCGACTGCATCAGCTTCGATGGCAAGGATCGTGGCCGGGCTTTGCCCGGCTCGTTCCAGGGCTCTGATTGTCCGCTCGTCCGCCGGGCGGACGCGCCGGGCGGCGAGGAGTAGCTGGCGGTCGAGGTTCTGAACTACGGGGGTCATGGCGGCTACGTCTGCGACCATGCTCCATCGGTGCTCCGGCCCGTACGCACCGTGCTCGGTACTGAGGTCGTGGCGCGCGATGATCGCGGCCCGCGCCACGCGATGCCACGTCTGTGCCGTGTCGGATCGCAAGCTGTCGACGCGCACATCGAGAAACGGCAGTGGCGTCTGTGCCACGGGGTAACCCGCCATGGCCTGTCGTAGAGCCTCGACCGGATGGTTGACGACCTCGCCCAGCGTCAGGTTGGCGACAGTGTCGGCGCCGGCCGCCTGCTTCTGGATGTCGCGCCCTGTGGCGACCGCCATCGTCTCCTGCATGAGCCGGACGCTCTCGTGCCGGCCGAGCAGCGCGACAGCCAGGCCATCGGCGTCGAGGTACCTGGAGCCGGAATTGGTCGACAGTTGTGCCAGGTGTCGGGCGAGCTGCGCACTCTCACTGCGGTATGTCATCGCCCTTCGCCGCCGTCCGGGGTGAGCCCTTCACCTGCGAGCTCTAGTGCGGCGTGCGCGATCGCGGTGGCCTCCTCGACGGAGGCGGACGCTTCGGCCGCAGCCTTCAGCGCTGTGCGCACCTCGTCGAGACTTGGCACCGGAATGTGGTCGACGGGGCCGGCCGGCGGAAGTGGTGGTTGCAGTCCCTCGATGATCCAGAAGGCCATCCCGGCATCGATGCCATCAGCTACGTCCAGCTCGCCGCCGTGGTCTGCCCGGCGTTTGAGCAGGCGTCGGGCGGCGGCCAACTGAGCGCTCTGCACACGACTCGTGGTCCTGTTCATGGCGACGAGTTTCAGCGATCCACGCCAAGCGCGTCTGGCGCGGTGTGGACAACGGGAGGCGCGTTCCGCCCCTGTGCATCGACGCGCTTCGTAGGCCGGCCCGCGGCAGCGTCCTTGTCGGCGGTGTCCGGCGCCGACCGGGTAGTGATCTGATCCTGAGCTGTTTCCTTGCGAATCGCGCGTACTTCCCGCGCTTCGATTCCGAGGAGGGCGGCTACGCGGGTCGGCGTCTCGCGGAGATCGATCAGTTCTCGCACTGTTGCCCGCATCCGGGCCTCGACGTCGCGGAGCGTCGCGACCAGATCCTCCCGTTCGTCCCCGGCCGTGTAGTACGCCGCTACGGCGTCTTCGATGAGGCCGTCACGCTTGTCACGTTCGGCGTCGAGCCTGAGGCGTGCGTTCCTTGCGCGCTCCCGTGCGTCCAGTTGCCGATTCGTCTTGCCCATTACTGCTCCTCGCTATGCCTAGTCAGTGTCACTACGCGGTGTCATACTCAGATACGACGAGCTACACACCTCTTGCACTACTAGTGGCGTCGGGCGCGCACAGGGGGGCAGCGCTGGTGATGACGGTGCACGTGCTCCATGCGGGCGACGGCTACACGTACCTCACGCGCCAGGTCGCCTCTGGGGACGCTCCCCGTCAGGCGGGTGAGTCGTTGGCGGACTACTACGCCCACGAGGGCAACCCTCCTGGCCATTGGGTCGGCGCCGGTCTGACGGGGCTCGGCACCTCCGGGCAGGTCACCGAGGAGCAGATGAAGGCGCTGTTCGGTGAGGGCCTGCACCCCGATGCGGACCGGCTGATCCGGGAGGCGATGGCCGGCGGGGCGAGTGCCGAGGAGGCGGTCAAAGCTGCCCGTCTCGGGCGCCGATTCCCACGGTTCGAGCCGGTCGACGACGAGGAATGGACGAGGTCGATCCGGGCCGCCTACGCGAGCTTCAAAGCCGAGCACGGGCGGACACCGGAGGCCGGTGCCGAGCGAGACCTGATCCGGTGGGACGTCGCCGGGACGACCCTGACGGGTCGGTTCGGGCGGGAGCCGACTGACGCGGAACGGTCCCACTACCTTGCCCGGCTCGGTCGCCAACAGCGCCAACCGGTCGCCGGCTACGACCTGGTCTTCACCCCAGCGAAGTCCGTCTCCACGCTGTGGGCGCTGGCCGACGAGGACGTGCGCCGTGAGGTCGCGGACGCGCACGAGGCCGCATGGCGGGGTGCTCTCGAGTGGGTCGAGCAGGAAGCCGGCCTGACCCGAGTGGGTGCGGGCGGCGCCGCCCAGATCGACACCCGCGGACTGGTCGCCGCGGCGTTCGACCACGCCGACTCGCGCACCGGCGACCCGAACCTGCACACCCACGTCGCGGTGTCCAACAAGGTCCAGGGCAGCGACGGCAAGTGGCGCGCGCTGGACGCCCGAGTGCTGCACTCCCTGGGGGTGGCGGCCTCGGAGCGGTACAACACCCTCATCGAGGAAGAGCTGCGCAACCGGCTCGGCGTGCGGTTCGTCGACGAGGACCGTGGCCGCGGCAAACAACCGGTAAGGGAGATCGAGGGCATCGACGCCCGGGTGCGGACGGCGTTCTCCTCCCGGCGCGCTGCGATCGAGGAGGTCTACGCCGAGCTCACCGAGCGGTACCGGGCCGAGCACGGCCACGAGCCGCCGAAGCCCGTCCAGCTGCGCCTGGCCCAGCAGGCCACCCTGGAGACCCGCGAGGGCAAAGAGGATGGTGTGACGCTGTCCGAACGGCGCGAGCAGTGGCGCCGACAGGCCGCTGAGGTACTCGGGGACGACCACCAGGTTGGGGAGATGATCGCCGCCGCGGTGCACCGCGACAGCGGCGCGGACGGGGCAGGTGTCGACGTCGACGAGCTCGCCCGCCGGGTCGTCGAGGAGGTCCAGGCCCAACGCGCGACGTGGAAGCCATGGCACCTGATGGCCGAGGCGATGCGGCAGACCCGCCAGCACGCCACCGGGGACATGACCGCCGTCGCCGAGCAGGTCGCCGCACGCGCCGAGGCCCTGTCGCTGCGGCTCGACCCGCCCGAACTGAACCCGGTTCCCGAGGTGCTCCAGCGCGCCGACGGGGAGTCGGTTTACACCGTCCACGGGCAGCGCGTCCTGACCTCCCAGGCCGTGCTGGACGCCGAGCACAATCTCGTCCAGGGCGCGTTGCGCACCGGCGGCCCGGTCGTTGGCGAGAAGCAGTTCAGCGCCGCCCTACGAACGATTGAGGAGGGAAGCGGGCGCACCCTGAACGACGGTCAGCGAGAGCTGGCGCGCGCATTCGCCACCTCCGGACGTGAGCTCGTGGCCGGGATCGGCCCGGCCGGGACCGGGAAGACCACCGCCATGACCGTGTTCGCCCGCGCGGTGGAGAACGCCGGCGGCCGCGTGCTCGCGCTGGCCCCGTCGGCGGCCGCCGCGAGCGTGCTGGGCGAGGAGCTCGGGGTGACCGCGGAGACCCTGCACAAGCTCATTCACGCCCACCGGAGCGGCACGGTGACCGAGGCGCTGCGCGTCGACGCCTCGACGGTGCTGCTCGTCGACGAGGCCGGCATGGCGGGCACGCCGTTGCTCGACCAGGCCCTGACCCTGGCGCGCGAGCACGGGGCGAGCGTGCGGCTGCTCGGCGACCCCCAGCAGCTCGCCGCCGTCGAAGCCGGCGGGGCACTGCGCCTGATCGACGAACGCGTCGGGGCCGTGCGCCTCGAGCAGGTCCACCGGTTCGCTGACCACGACGAAGCCGCCGCGTCGCTGCGCCTGCGCACGGGAGCGGCCGGCGCTGACGACTTCTACCTCGGGCGTGGCCGCGTGCGTGGTGGCACCCGCGAAGGGATGCTCGAGGAGGTCTACGCCGCCTGGTCGGCCGACACCGAGGCCGGCCAAGAGTCGGTCATGATCGCCGGGTCGAACACCGACGTGACCGCGCTGGCCGGGCAGGCCCGTCGCGACCTGGTGGCTGCCGGCCGGGTCGAGTCCGACGGTGTCGTGCTCCACGACGGCAACCGGGCCGGCCGCGGCGACCGGATCGTCACTCGGCTCAACGACCGCACCCTCGCCACCGCGAACGGCAAGGACTTCGTCAAGAACGGCGACGTCTGGGAGGTGCTCGACCGCGCCGACAACGGCCGGCTCCGCGTCCGGCACTCCGGTCACGGCGGCACGCTGAACCTGCCCGCCGGGTACGTCGCCGGGCACGTCGAGTTGGCCTACGCCGCCACCGTGCACCGGGTCCAGGGCATGACCGCGGACACCGCCCACGCCCTGCTCGACGCCAGCACCGACCGGCAGAGCCTCTACACCGCCCTGACCCGCGGCCGCCACGACAACCGGGTCTACCTGGTCACCGACACCCTCCTCGGCGCCGACGGGCACGACGAGACCGGCCCGGGGCGGTCTCCCGCGCAGGTGCTGGCCCGGATCATCGCCCGGGACGGCGCCGCACTCTCGGCAACAACGGCTCAGGAGACCGCGTACCGCGAGGCCCACAGCCTCGCCCGCCTGGTCCCCGAGGTCGAAGACGCCCTCGACCGCTTCGGGCACTACCCACCCGGCCTTGAGCCCTGGCGCCCAGCCCCTGACGCCTCGGAGTGGATCACCGTGCCCGACGTCAGCGGTGAGCCGCAGGTGCGAGAGTGGGCCGCCCGGCACGTCGAGCTCATCGAGCAGCGCGTGGATCACCTCGCCGACCTGGCCCTCGCCGGCCGCACCGAATGGGCCCGGGAGCTCGGCCTGCCCCGCGACGACGTGCCCGGCGAGGTGGTCGTCGGCGTGCGGCTGGTGGCCGCCTACCGCGACCGGTACGGCATCACCGGGGCAGTTCCGCTCGGCGACGAGCCCGAGCACGGCCACCAGGTGGAGGACTACCGGCGCGTCTCGGCGGCACTGGCGAAGTTGCGTACCGGCCTCGACCGCGACGAGGAGCGCGTGCCTGCACCAGCCGGTCGCATCACCAACGAGCAGCTGGATTCTTCTGCGGCCAAACGGCTCCGCCGGCAGGTCCACCGCGCCGGCGCCCCCGAGGACCGGAGTGGCGAGCATGGCGCGCAGGACAGACTCGCCCGGGCGCGCGAGCAGCTGCGCAAGCGACGCAAGGTCCGCCGGGAAGCCGGAGCTCCAGACCACTGCGGCGGCCCCAGGAAGGGCGGACCCCGCATCGACCGGCCACAGCTCTAGGCGGGGTGCGCGTACCAGACAGCTACCGGCGCCTGCCCGTCGGGCGTGGGCAGCACGAGCCGGCGGCGGCACACCGTCAGGAGCCGGCGATGACCGCGCCGGCAACGTCACTGAACTGACGCACCGAACGCCTTGATGGTCACGGCTACGGGCGTCGAACGAGCAGCGACTGACGCCCCGTAGGCTGCGTCGAACGTCGTCCTTTACAGCAAGCACCTGCAAGGACGGTGCTTCCGTGCACGCCCGGATGACGTTCTTGCGATGCTCACCGACAGGCAGAGCGACGACGGAGCGCATGTGAGGTGAGATAAATTGAGATCACTGCCCGAGGGGCTGCGCGGCCCGGTTGACCTCGCCCTCGCCAGAGCCGTCGAACAGCTCCCGGCCCCCGGCGCGCTGCCCGGCGGTCTGGTCGCCGAACCGAAGTGGGACGGCTACCTTCACTGAACTCCGGCGCCCCGTTGATCGATCCCGGATTCCCGGCACCCTGTACACCGAGGGTATACCCGTGGTGTAGTTCTGCCATGAGTATCCCAATGGCGCTGCTCGGGTTGCTGGATGTCGGCCCTTCCCACGGTTTTGCGCTCAAACGCCGCTACGACGATCTGCTGGGACACGACCGTGAACTGCGCTTCGGGCAGGTCTACGCCACCTTGGCCCGGCTCGAGCGGGACGGTCTGGCCGACGGCGTCGGGTTGGAGCCGGGAGAGGGGGCCGACCGGAAGGTGTACGCGATCACCGGTGCCGGGGTGGCGGAGCTGGACCGGTGGCTCGTCACCCCGAACGTGCCGTCTGGCCGACCGAGCGAGCTGTTCACGCGGGTGGTCCTGGCTCTGGCGAGCGGGCGACCGGTCGACCAGATCCTCGACGGGCAACGAGACGTGTACCTCGCACGGATGCGTGAACTGACCGCTGCCCGGCGAAGCAGCGACGTCATCGACCGGATCTCCGCCGATTTCGAGATGGCTCACCTGGAGGCCGACATGCGGTGGATCGAACTCGCTGCCGCACGCCTGGCCGAGATCCGCGACGGCGTGACCCGCCTGTTGGAGCACGCACGATGAGCGACAAGCCGATCACACTCAGCGGCCGGGCGCTGCGCCACACCTACGGCAAGGACGAGGTGCTGCACGGCGTGGACATCGACGTCCAGCCGGGGGAAGTCGTTGCCCTGATGGGACCGTCAGGCTCGGGCAAGTCGACGCTGCTGCACCTGCTGGCCGGCTTGCTTACCCCCAGCAGCGGAGAGGTCCGTCTGCGGGGCGAGCGGATCGACACCCTCAGCGAGAGCGCTCGCGCCGACCTTCGTCTGCGGCGGATGGGGTTCGTGTTCCAGTTCGGCGACCTCGTGCCCGAGCTTACCCTCGTCGAGAACGTCGAGCTGCCCCTGCGGTTGACGGGCCACCGACGCGCGGCGGCTCGCCGTGCCGCCGGCGACCTGATGGCCGCGCTGGGTATCGCCGATGTCGCCGACCGGCGGCTCAACGAGGTCTCGGGCGGCCAGGCGCAGCGCGCCGCCGTGGCCCGTGCGCTCGTCCACTCCCCGGAGATCGTCTTCGCCGATGAGCCCACCGGCTCCCTGGACACCCTGACCGGGGAGCAGGTGATGGAAGCTCTGGTGGGCGCTGCGCGCGAGACCGGCGCCGCGGTCGTCCTCGTCACCCACGAGATGTCGGTCGCAGCCTTTGCCGACCGCGACCTGCAGATGCGCGACGGGCAGATACGCCAGCCCGCGACTGTGTCACCGACGGAGCTCTGATGGGGGCCTTGCTTCGGCTCGGCGTTCGCTTGACCCGCGCCGGTGGATGGTTGCGGATCTGGAGCGTCGTGACCGGGTGCGCCCTGGCCGTGGCCTTATTGGCCATCGCCTGGGAACTGCCCGACGCGATGTTCCCACCGCCGGAGAAGCCGATGGACGTGGACCCGCAGCGGGGGCCGATCGCCTCGCTGCTCGCGCTGATCACCGCCCCCGTCATCGCGCTGCTGCTGGCAGTGGGGCGCATGTCGTCGGAGGTCCGGGACCGGCGGCTGGCCTCCCTGATGCTGCTGGGCGTGAGCCGACGCCGGGTACTGCTCGTCGCCACCATCGAGAACGTGACACCCGCGCTGATCGGTGCTGCCGCAGGAATCGCGATGTACGCCCTGCTTCGCGCCCTGTTGGCCGCCGTCGCGGCCGACGCCCTGGTCCAACCCATCGGGTTCGGGCCCAGGCTGGCGCTTGTAGCCGTCGGCGTGGTGGTGCTCTCTTCCGTGCTGGCGATCGCTCCCGTTCGGCGGCTGTCCGGGCCACGCGCCGGGGTGTCCGAGGCCACGGTGACGAGTCCGTCCCTGTGGCGGCTGATCCCGGTGCCCGTAGCGATCGCACTTCTCATCGCCGTGTTCACCACACCGCCCGAGCACGTAACCGGGCGCACCGCGCTGGCACTCTTCGGCGCGGCGATCGCCGCGGCGTTGTGCGTTGTGCTCGTCACGCCGCTGCTGACGGCCGCCGTGGCCGGTCGGCTCGCTCGTAGCCGGGACGTCTCCACTGTGCTTGCCGGCCGATTGGTGCAGACCCAAGGCGTATCAATCTCGCGCCGGGTCACCGCACTGGGAGTGACGACGTTCGTCGTGCTGTGCGGCGCCGGCTATCTCGGCCTGTACGAGTCGGACCCCGTCACCGCCAGTTACGTTCACCAGGTCGAGCAAGGCCCCCAGGAGATCTGGGTGAGCTCACCCGACGGGGCGGCACACCTCGATCCGGATCTCGAGGAAGAGATCGACGGCATCGACGGGGTCCGTGGGGTGTGGCCCATGTGGGTCCTGTGGCCGTCGCAGTGCGCCAACAGTCCCGTCGAATGCCCCCAGGTGTTCGTCGGCACCTGTCAGCAGCTCGAGCTGGTCGCGACCCTGACGGGTTGCTCCGACACGGAGGCGGCGTGGATCGAGCGGACCGCCGTCCCACCCAGCTTGGACGACGGCTGGTACACCGCCCCTTTCGACCGCAACGCGCAGGTTGAACTGACCATCGGTGACACCGGAACCTCGATCATGCTGCCCGTTGCGGAATCAATCACCCAGGACCTCGAGGCCACTACCGAGCAGTGGCCTCTGCCTCAGCGCTACGACCTGTTCGTCCCGATCAGTATCGCCAAGCAGCACGACGCGCTTTCCACCACGCACCTCAACGTCATCGTCGACGTCGGCTCCGACGTGCGGACCCAGGTGAGCGAAGCTGCCCAGAGCGCTGGTGCACGGGTGTTTGTGCCAGCGATACCGGACTACCAGCGGATCGTCACGCTGCGCACGGTTGTGTGGAGCGTCGCCGCGGCAAGCGTCGCCGTCGCCCTGCTGGTGTTCACACTCGCCAGCCTCGATCGCGCCCGCGCTCAGCGGCGAGGACGCGCCCGCCTGGTGGCCGTCGGCGTACCAGCGCACGTGCTGCGCCGCGCGCAAGGACTTTCCAACGGCATCCCGCTCGCTGTCGCGGTCGTCCTTGCGCTCGGTTTCGGATGGGCCTCCATCGCCGCACTCGCTCACACAGCCGACGGCACCGGCACCTCGATCAACTGGGGCATGCTCGCCACCACCTCAACGGTGATCGCAGCCGCCGCCCTCCTCATCTCACTGGTGACGCTGCCGCTCACACGGGCAACCATCCGCGCCGAGGACCTGCGCCACGAATAGACAAAACACGCCCGGGCACCCGTTCGGCTCGGCCGACCAGGGCTATCGGCTCTGGAAACTTGTCGTAGACGTGGCGTTCGTGCCTCGGCAGGCCGGTCGACTACCCGCCTCCATCTGCCGGTAGGTGCCTCGGTTCGGCAGCGACTAGGCAATCTGCTTCTGCCTTGCGCCGTCGCAGGTGTTTCAGGCTTTCCTCCAGTGCGGCGACCTCGCCGAGCCAGACTCGTTCGCGTGCTTCGGTGAGGCGGGCTTCGGCGTTGATTGTCATCTCCTCGAGCCGTCCGGCCTGTGCCGGGTCGACCTGGAGGAAGCGGCATCGTGTGCAGGCGTGCTCGTGGACGCAGGGGGTGCCGTACGGGCGGTGGCAGTCGCCGAGGGCGACCTTTCGTAGGAGGAAGTGCTGTTCGAACTCGTGCCACTCCTCGGCGGTGGCCGGTCGTATCTCGCCGTCCGGGCGTGTCTGCCGACGTCGTTCGATGAAGGCGTGGTGGGCCTGGACGACGTGCTCGGGGAAGACGGCGGTGTAGCCGCGGGTGGTCTCGAGGTTCAGGTGGCCGAGCAGGGAGGAGACGATGTGGAGCGGCAGGCCTGAGCCCACGAGGTCGGTGGCGAAGAGGCGGCGGAAGTCGTGCGGGGTGAACCGCACGGGTAGGCCGCCGTCGGTCAGGCCGGCACGGTCGGCGACGTTGTCGAGGAGTTTGCGGACGTACTGGATCGACAGGACGTTCTGGGTCGGGCCCATCATGCGGGCGAACAGGTGCGGCAGCGGGTCGCCGAAGACCTTCTCGTTGTGGTCGTAACGCACGGAGAGTGGAATCGTCTGGTCGGTACCGCGGGCCCGGCGTTGCACCTCCACCAGCACCTTGACCAGGTCGGGGCTCATGGGGACCAGCCGCTCGGCGTCGGTCTTGGATGGCACGATGTGCAGCAGCGGGACGATCGTGTTGGTCGCCGGCGCGACATAGTGGCGCAGCGAGAGCTGGGTGAGCTCCAGGAGCTCCTCGATCCGTACCCCGGTCTCGCGGAGGACCTCCACGAGAGCCCAGGCCCAGAACCCGTCGGCCTCGAACCGGGAGACACACACGAGTCCGCGTTCCAACGGCGGTGTGCGTATCCCGTTCGTGGCTTGCACCACGCGTGCCCAGACCAGGTTGCGACCGGCGCCGCGGGAACCGACAGGTGGGTCGTGCCGCTCGTAGCCGATGCCGTCGACCTCGAACCGTTCACCGTGCCCGACGCCCTGAGCTGTGGTGAGGAGTCGGGCGCCTTCGTCTCGGAGGTCTGCGGCCGCGCTGGTGAACTGTGGGAGGAAGGGGGTCAGCTGACGGGTGCGGGCCTGCATTCGGGAGCGGCGCTGCTTGCTGGCCTTTGACGCGCGTCGTGACTCGTGGCGGGGAACCGGTGAGGGCGCGACCCAGATCGCCCAGCGCTCCGGCTCCTCGTGCGACCACTCGGCGAGGTCTCGGTACAGAGCGCGGACCGCGAAGAAGGTTGAGGCCACGTCGCTGCGCGGGCGCCCGTCCAGCGTCACGGTCAACTGTTCGCGCCACGACGCCGCGACCTCCGGGGAGAGCCGGAGGTCGTCCTGGTGGGGGTTGATGGTGAGGACCCCGACCCAGAAGAGGCGGACGAGCCGGTAGGACAGGGACTGCAGCGACCCGTAGTCCATGCCGACCTTGAGCTCGCCGAGATAGTCCACGAGCAGGTCCAGTACCCCCGACGGTGGGAGCCCGTAGCGGGCGACGAGCGTCTGGACCGTGTGCTGACGTGAGCTGCCGGCCGCCGCCCACGCGGCCCGCAGCGTCGGCGGCTCGCCCGCCAGCGGGCCGAGGGCGACCAGCAGCTCCCAGGCCAGGTGCTCCTTGTTGTGCCTCATCGAGGTCCGCACGACGTCGGCGTAGGCGAGCAGATCTTCGCCGCTCAGCTGCCCCAGCCGCTTCCCGGTGCGGATCAGCACCCGGGCGATGCAGGTCTCGGCGTTACGGCGAGCAAGTTCTGGTGCCCGGGCGTAGGCGGGCAGGGCGCGCAGCGTAGGCATGATGTCGGGCTCGGCGGTGTCGAGGAACCGTGCCGAGGACGAGCGCCGGTACTGCCTCGAGCGGAGCAGCCAGGCGTAGGAGGGGCGAACCACGCGCGCGTCCACGAGCACCGACAGCGCCGCGGTGGCCCACGCTCGCGACAGCTGAGTAGCGGCGGCCACGACATCCCCGCTCCCGTTCGGGGCAGCGTCCAGACCGCTGAGAAGCCACCGGTCCTCCCACGTCTCTCCCGGGTGCTCGGCCAACCAGGCCAGCACGGCACGCACGGCGCAGCTGCGCGCTCGCTGTGCCTTGGCCAACGGCTGGGGACGGCGGGCGAGGTACTCCTCGACCCATGCATGCGTCTCCTCGGCTCCGAGGCGCTGTACCTGTGCCAGCGGATCATCTGCGGCCCGGCGCGGTGGAGGTATCTCGCTGTCGTAGGCGGGCTGGCCCCGCAGGCCGCCGTCCCGCTGCAGGCGTGGATCCGGCGGGACCCGGGGCCGGAGAGCGCGCGTCCGCCGCCCGGTCTGCGCGGCCTGGATCTGCGAGGGCAGGCGCGGATCGATCTCCACCCTCTCGGGCGCACTCACGGGAGGAGGCCCAGCAGCTCGCGGACGGCGGCCTCGTCGTAGTCCGGTTCCACCGACGGGGCGGGCGGCTTGGGGCGGGCATGATGTTCGAGCACCTTGGCCAACACGTCCTCCATCCGGGGCTGGGTGTAGATCGTCGTGGTGGAGATGTTGACGTGGCGCAGGATCGTCTGGACGTCGACCAGGGTGAACGCCGGGTCGGCCAGCAGCCGCTCGGCGGCGGTGTGACGTAGGTCGTGCAGCGTCCAGTTCGAGCCGATCTTGCGCTGCGCCCGCGCGAACATCGCCCGAGCCGTCGGGTAGGTCAGGGGTCTGCGGACCGCGCCCTGGAGCGTCCACCACACCCGGTCCCCGGGAGCTGCGGGCTGTCCTTCGCGCATGTACAGCGCCAACCACACGAACGCGTCCGAGCTCGCCGGGACCTTCTCCCTGGCCCGGCTGCCCTTGCTGACCACGGTGATGGTGTGCTCGCCGAAGTCGTAGTCCCCGTGCCGCAGCTCCAACAGCTCCGTGGCCCGCACGCCGCTGGAGAGCCACAACGACAGCAACGCCCGGTCCCGGTTCGACGTCAGCGCGTCGAAGATCTGCCCCACGTACTCATCGGGAATGCCGCGCCACCCCGTCCTCGGCACCCGCTGCCGGTACACCGCGCGCGGATGCCGCCGAAACTCGCCCATCGGGTTGTGATGGGCATGGACCCGCCCGCGCAGCGCCCGCTGCGCCGGCACCGGATTGACGAGCGGCCCGAGGTCCGCGTCGAGGGCGAAGTCGTAGAAACCGGCCAGCACGGTCAGCTGATGGTTGATCGTGCGGGGCGCGAACGCGTTACCAGGCGCCGACTTGCCCGTCACGGCGTTGACGACGGTGCCGCGTTCGAGACCACGGCGCAGCCCGGTCGCCGTCGGGCCGGCTCGCATGGACTCCACCAGCGCCCGAACATCCGCGCGCTCCGCCCGTTCCCAGGCCACGAAGCGCTCGTGCAGGAACCGGAACCAGCGCAGCAAGTCATAGGCGTAGCTGCGCAGCGTTGTCGGGCTGCAGTCCGACGCCGAGAGGTCGCGCAGGTACAACGAGGTCACCTCGTGCTCCACGTCGGGGAACAGCACCCGGTAGGGCAGGCCGGAGTCGCACTCAAGGACCCGCCCCACGGCGCCCGCCATGCGCACCACCCTCGCACTGCAATCACCGCATACCCGGAGATCCACCGCGTGTCGCCCATCAGACCTGGACGCCTCGAGACGGGCTGAGAGCATCCACAATTGCTCGCCTACGGACCTGTCCCGAGTTCATGAGCGATAAGGCAACATAAGCGGATGACCGAGCTCACCGGGTGGCGGCGTCAGATCGGCCATCAGGGCACGTTCTTGGCCAGCCTCGATCTGTGGAAACCCAAGCGAACCGGCAAGATGCGCCACCTCCAGTCCGGCTACCGGGCGTGGTGGTCGCTAGCCGACGCCAATCAAGAGTTCGCGGTTCAGGTGGGCCCGATCGACCTCGTCGACGCGCGCAGCCTCGCGCCAGGCAGCAACGGAATCGTGCTGATCCACCCGATGTTGCCCGAGGCATGGAAGGCGATAGACGCCGGGGCCACGTTGGACCTCCTCGCCCAAAGCCAACACCCCGACGTGATCGGGAGAGCGACCGTCCTCGAGCGACGTGACGTCCCCGCATCGGCGCCACTCAACCTCGACCCGTTCGACGAGACCCCGGCCCGGGCCCGCCTCCACGCAGTGGCCGACTCAACGGGGGTAGGGCTGTCTCCAACGACACCTCCCACCCTCACGGTCAGCACCGTGAGGCTGCCCCTGCTGAGCTCACACTGGAGCGACGCCAAGGGGAGACGCGAAACCGCTCCCGGATCGAGGACCGAGGAGATCGAACTCGCGGCACGCCTGCCAAGCCTCAACATCGAGCGCCGCGAGCCGGTGCTGATCACGGTGACCGACGCAGAATTGCCGGTCTCGGCCGAGATCGCCTACTTCTCCGAGGTCGACTCCGACGGCATCCCCGCCGGAGAACGTCGCGACGTCCGATGGGACAGCAACACCATGCTCCGACAGGTCGAGTACCCCAATGCGGGGAGGTGGTCCGTTCGCATCCCAGCACCAGAAGGCGCAAGGGCCGCCGTGGTCATGTTTACCTTCGCCCCCGATTATCCAGGCGCCCCGAGCAACCACGCCGCTTGGGGATTCTGCATCCGATGACGCCCACTGTGAGTACCCGCGCTCTCCCGCCGTCTGCCATCGGATAGAGGAGGTCACCACAACGCGCACGAGCGGCGCTATGGCTCTGCCACCGAAGAGTTCAGTCAACATGCCGCGCCAGCGTGGTCCGGGACGGGGGCAGCACCGCCCTGTGGAGCCGGCAGGGCAAGGACCTCACCCGGTACTTCCCGGACATCTACGCCGCCGCAGCCACAGCTGTGCCGCCCGGGTGCGTGATCGATGGCGAGATCGTCGTCTTCACCCGGGGCAGGCTCAACTTCTCCTCATTGCAGCACCGGCTGACCAGCTCGCAACGCACACTGGCCGACCTCATCCGCCGCGAGCCGGCTTCCTACGTCGCCTTCGACATCCTCGCCGTCGCGTACCAGGACGTGCGCCACCTGCCGCTGCGCGAGCGTCGAAGTATGCTCGAGGAGCTCGCCCGCGACTGGGCGCCACCCATACAGATCTCGCCGACCACCACCGACTACGACGAGGCCCGCGGGTGGCTACACGACCTGCACGTCACTGGCATCGAGGGACTGGTCCTCAAGGGCGCCGCCCAGCCCTACCGCGGCGGCAAGCGCGACTGGCTCAAGGTGAAACACCGCGACAACGTCGAAGTCGTCTGCGGCGCCGTCATCGGCTTCCTCGAGCGGCCCGAGGCGCTCATCGCCGGCCTGAACATCGACGGCCGGCTCCGCATAGTCGGACGCACCACTCCCCTGCGCGTCGGCCCCGCCCGCGCACTCGGCCGGCTCCTGCACCCACCCGCCGGCGAGCACCCATGGCCCGCGCGCATTCCGCGCGGCGCGGTCGATCGTTTCGCACGGGACAAAGAGCCCATCGACGTCACTCTCGTCGAACCCCTTGTCGTCGAGGTCACCGCCGACGTCGCCTGGAACGGCACCTCCTACCGCCACCCGCTTCGCTTCATCCGTGCTCGCCCCGAGCTCGACCCGGCGACCGTGGAGCCGCCGGCGCCCTAGGCGAACCGGGGCATGATCGTGCCGGTTCCGATGACGTAGATGAGTATCCCGACGATGCCGGTGGCGGCGATCCCGATCGCGGCGCCCGACAGCACCTTTCCGGTCGGCCGCCGCACGCCGACGAGCCCCAGGATCAGGCCGAGGACGTCCAGGACCAGCACGGTCCCCAAGGTGACGAGGGGGAAGGTGTAGATGTTGTCGTAGTCGTAGGCGGACACCGCCCGTCGCATTGCCCAGGGGGTCACCACGACCGACACCCACGCGAGCAGCGTCGCAAGCACCGAGGTCACCAGCGCCGCCCACCCCACGACGGAGCGCCGCGCAGCGTGCGCGGGCACCGCCGGTGGTGCATCCGGGTGGGGCGGACCCATGCCCGAGGTATAGCAGGTCGAGGCAATCGCCGGCCGGCGGCTGCGAAACAGGGGGCAAGACCTCGGCCCTTGGTGTCCGTGTCCTTCGCTCCGACGCTGGGCTTCCGCTACGGGGACGGAGGGCGCCATCTCCCCGACGGGGAACGCCTCGCCTGCCACGCTTGGCGGGTGCAGCCCACCGGAGGGACGAACCACAGCAGCGGGGCGCTGCCGCCGCGGCAGACGTGGCACCCGGTACACCGGCGCCTGCTCATCTCGATCTGCGCCGCCGCCGCTCTTCTCCCTCTTGTCTCCATCACCCTGAGGTGGTCTGCCGCCGACGAGCGGGGATTGTGGGACTTGACGACGCTGCTCTCCGTAGGGCAGACCGTCGCCTTCACGATCCTGACATGGATTCACACCCGGACTCGGATCGATGCGGACACGGAAGGCCTCCATCTCGTTGACGCCTTCAGGACGGTCACGTACCCCTGGGAGGACATCGCCGAGATCCGGCCGAGCATCGCCAAGGGGAAGCGGACCTACCTGGTGCTCGTCCGACGGAACCACCCGATCATCGACCTCCCCATCACCGAGGAGCACCTCGACGAGTTGCGACGCTGGCACCAGGCGGCGACCACGTAGCCGCGCCGCATCCGTTCCGGCGTGCTGCCGTGCTCCCGCTGCGATGCTTCGGAGCATGGCGAAGTGGTGGTGGCTGGTGCTTCTGGCCTTCTTCGTCGGTGCCTGCCTGGTGGTGACGGTCGTGGTCCTGCTCATGCCCGACCGGGAGCCGGGCGATGCCCTGATCACGTCTCTCGCGGCCGTCGTCTCGTGGGCGGTGATCGTGTTCGTGAGCTATCTCGCGGGGACCCGCTCCGGCCGAGTCGCGGCCACTGGCGGCTACATCGACGTCACCATGCGATCCCCGGACGGCCACCCGATGCTCAGCAGGCGGTGGCGCCCCGCCCTGGTTCGCCCGGCCGACGGAGCACTGCGCATCACGCCGCTGGGCGGCTCGTCGGTGGCCCCCTTCACGGTTCCCGTCGGAACGATCGAGCAGGTCGAGGATCCGCGGACCTGGCGCGAGATGCTCACGGGTCCGATCGGCGACGCCAGGTTCGTCCGGATAACCGAGGACGCCGGCACGGTCGAGATCGCGGTCCCCGCCAAGCGATTCCAATGGTTGCTCGACGCAGTGGGCCCGAGTACGGCGAACCCACCTGCGGCCGGTGACGTATGAAGGCGCCACGGAGCCGGGGGGGGAATCAAGGCATCCACTACACGACCGCGCGCGGGCAACGACGCTGCAATGCGGTGCACAGCGCCTTGTCGACAAGCGTCGTGACGTAGCGCTCGAGGTCGGCCTCGACTCCTCGCGCGTCGCCCCGAGCGGTGCGATCACAAGGTGAAAGACGAGCGAGCCCTCGATCATGTCGAGCAGTTGGCCGCTGTCGGTGTCCTGCGGCAGCTCGCCGTCGATGACGGCGCGCAGGATGCGAGCCGCGATCGGGAGGGTGCCGCGGGTGATCGATTCTCGCCGGATCTCCTGGAAGTCCTTCGGGTAGGTGATCGCGCCGGCCGCGATGTGGAGCATCGTGGGCCCGTGCGGCCCCAGGAGCAGACGCCCCCGGGCGAGGCAGTACTCGATGAGGTATTCACGCAGCGGTTGACCGTCGTCAACGGGGTCTTTGCATTGCGTCTCGAAGTAACGAACCGCCTCGAGGAGCAGGTCACGCTTGCTCTTCCAGCGCAGGTACATCGCGGACTTCCCGATCCCGGCGCGGGTGGCGACCGCGTCGAGGCTCAGCCCGGCCCCGCCGTGCTGACCGAACAGCTCGAGCACTGCCGCGTAGCTGCGAGGCTCGACGTCGGTCTGCCGTGGGCGCCCCGGCGCTCGTCCTGTCGGCCGATCGGGCGAAGCGGCCTCCGTCGGCTGCATTGTCATGTCAGGGCCCCATGGTTCTCACGCTGCCCCCGAGTTTGCCGCCTCCCCCACCTCCAGCCGGTCCGCCCCTCCGCGAGGAGCTCACGACTGGTCACCCGGTACCAGTCGCCGCACCGTGTCACTAATCCGACGGGAGCACCCTTTACGTGACATAGAATATGTGACGGGTTAAGTGACACGATCAGATCCCACGGCCGCCCAACCGGTCCGGGTCACTTAATCGGTCGAATAAGTGACAGACGAATGGAGAGCATGATGCTCGTCGGGTACATGCGGGTCTCAAAGGCCGACGGGTCCCAGACCACCGACCTGCAACGCGACGCCCTCCGCGCGGCCGGTGTCGAC
>NZ_BAABBA010000039.1:0-19015 GCF_039537705.1 Georgenia daeguensis | reverse complement strand
GGATCGACGATGCGGCTCTCACCCGGTAGCCGCCGCCCGCGAGATCCACGAAGCTATCCACGCGGGGAGCTGAGAGTCACCCAGTGGGCTGACCCCGTTTCGTAGGTCCGGTCGTTATGCGAGTCGTCCTGTTGCCCGCGGTGGCGGGCAGGGAGACTGGTCAGATCATGACGAACAGTAGGAAGCGTCACACGCCGGAGCAGGTCGTCCGTAAGCTCGGGCAGGCCGACAGGATGCTCGCCGACGGGCAGGATGTCGCGGCGGTGTGCCGGGAGCTCGGGGTGTCCGAGCAGACGTACTACCGGTGGCGGAACCAGTACGGCGGCCTCAAGGCCGACGACGCGAAGCGCCTCAAGGAGCTCGAGAAGCAGAACGCCACGTTGAAGCGGCTGCTCGCCGAAGCGGAGCTGGAGAAGGCCGCGCTCAAGGAGCTGGCTGAGGGAAACTTCTAGGCCCGGGCAGGCGCCGTGCCGCCGTCGCGCACCTGATCAGGACACTGCAGGTGAGCGAGCGGATGGCGTGCCGTCTGGCCGGGCTCTCCCGCTCCGCGTACCGACGCCCGCTCAACGCCGACACGGTCACGGACCCGGACCGGGCGCTGCGGGAGTGGCTGCGCGCCTGGGCGAAGGACCATCCCCGCTACGGGTATCGGCGGGCGTATCACGACGCCCGCGCCGAGGGCTGGGTGGTGAACCACAAGAAGGTCCAACGCCTGTGGCGTGACGAGGGGCTCCGGGTCCCGCAGCGGCGTCGAGGCAAGCGCGTCGGATCTTCGACCATCGACACGCCGACGGCGGACGCGCCGAACGTGGTGTGGGCGGTGGACTTCCAGTTCGACGCCGACGAGCAGGGCAGACCGATCAAGATCTGCTCGATCGTCGACGAGCACACCCGGGAGTGCATCGGCGGACTCACCGAACGATCGATCACCGCGGACCGGCTCACCGCCCACCTCGAGGACCTCGTCGCCGCCCGGGGCGCCCCGGCGGTGCTCAGGTCGGACAACGGGCCGGAGTTCATCAGCGAGGCGATGGCCGACTGGGCCGGCACCCGCACCGGCCTGTCCTACATCCCGCCGGGCTCGCCCTGGCGCAACGGGTACGTCGAGTCATTCAACAGCCGGATCCGCGACGAGTGCCTCAACATCAACAGCTTCTACTCGCTACTGCACGCACAGGTCGTGATCGGCGACTGGAAGGACGAGTACAACCATCACCGCCGGCACTCCTCGCTCGGCTACCTGCCCCCAGCCGAGTACGCTCGGCAATGCACCCATCAAATCGAAACCGACGACTCACACACCGTCCGGACCGAATGACGGGGGCGGCCCACCAGGATGACCTCTTCAACGACGTTGACCACGATTGTCGCCGAACTCGCCGCCGCCGGTGGCCAGATCGAGCAGGAGGAGTTCACACCGCTTTGTGACGCCCTCCTCGCCCCGAAACGGGTCTTCATCACCGGCGCCGGCCGATCCGGCTTCGTCGCTCGCGGCTTCGCCAACCGGCTCCTTCATCTCGGCCTCGCTGTCAGCTTCGTCGGCGAACCAACCACGCCACCCGTCAGGGCTGACGATCTCCTTGTGGTGATCTCCGGATCCGGGCGCACCGCCGGCCTGGTGGCGATGGCGGAGAAGGCGCACTCTGCTGGTGCCGCGGTGGCAACCATCACCACCGACACGGCCGGACCGATCGGGCAGCTTGCCACGGCATATCTCGCATTGCCCGGCCAGACCCGCCTCGGCGCAGACATCCAGGCAACTGCGGCTACGTCGATTCAGCCGGTCGGCACCCTCTTCGAGCAGTTGGCGTGGTTGGCCTGCGACTCCCTCATCGTGCTGCTGCGGGAACGGACGGGCCAGTCCAACGACGAGCTCATCGAACGCCACGCCAACCTAGTGGCCTGTCGATGAGACGTGTTGACGTTTGCGGTTGATTTTGTCGAGGATTTCGTCTGGGGTCTTGGTCCGGGTGAATGGGTGCTTGCGTTTGTTCCAGCCGGTGATGAAGGCGCGGATCTTGCCGGTGAGGTCCCGGACGGAGGTGAACGTGCCGCGCCGGATGGCTTGGCGTTCGATGATGCCGAACCAGACCTCGACGAGGTTGAGCCAGGATCCGGAGGTCGGGGTGAAGTGGACGTGGATCCGCGGGTTGTGCGCGAGCCAGTCGCGGACCTCGGCCTTCTTGTGGGTGGCGTAGTTGTCCATCACCAGGTGCAACTCGCGGTCGGGGTAGGCGCGGGCGACGTGCTTGAGGAACACCAGGAACTCCTGGTGCCGGTGCCGGCCCTTGCACACGCCGGTCACCTGGCCGGTGGCGACCTCCAGGGCGGCGAACAGGGTCGAGGTACCGTGCCGGACGTAGTCGTGGGTGCGTTGCTCGTTGTGGCCCGGCGCCATCGGCAGCACCTGCTGGGTGCGGTTCAACGCCTGGATCTGGCTCTTCTCGTCCACACACAACACGACCGCGTTCTCGGGCGGGTTGAGGTACAGGCCGACCACGTCGGTGACCTTCGCGACCAGTTCGGGGTCGGTGGAGAACTTGAACGTGTCGGCCTTCCACGGCCTGACCCCGAACTCCTTCCACACCCCGGCCACGGTGGAGTGGTCCAGGCCCAACCGGGCCGCCAGCAGCCGGCTCGACCAGTGCGTCACGCCCAGGCTCTCCGGCGGCGGCACCAACGTCGCGGCGATCACCTCCGCCCGGTCCACCCGCCGCGGCCGACCCGTCCGGGACTCATCGACCAACCCCCTCAGTCCGCGTTCGGCGTACCGGTCCCGCCACAGGTTCACCGTGGGACGCGACACCCCAACTCGATCGGCGATCACCTGGTTCCCGACCCCGTCGGCGGCCAACAGCACGATCCTTGCCCGCTGCGCCAACGACGCCATCACCGTCGCCGAACGGGTCAAACGCTCCAACTCGTCCCGGTCACCCGCACGCAACGGCAATGCCGGAGCCGTCCTGTTCGCCATGCTCCATTCTGACACGCAACCGTAAACTTACATCATCGACACGCCACTAGAGTGATTACGCAGCCTGCCAAGCTACGCGCGCCGACCCTCTCGTGGTCTGGCGCGCGTCGCGCAGTTGGGCTGCGGCGGCGGACCGCCAGGGGAGGATCACCTACCAGCACGGGGCTTAGTCGCGGCCAGGTCTTGGGCAGTCCCATCGTCACGATGGAGTTCGGCTATCAGTTCTTCGAGACCGTCACCGGTCAGCGAGTCGACGCAGAACACCTTGCTGGCGCCGGCGAGCCTGAGATGCCAGACGGCGTCGTCGCGGCGTCCCTTCGCCAGCCCGCATTTTGTGACGACCCCGATGACCTCACGGTTGAAGGCTGAGGCGAAGCCCGGCGGAAAGCGGGTGCCGCGCACGTCCGCGGCTTGCACCAAGACGACGAGATCAACCGCGTATGAGGCGTTGATCAGCGCGCTCTTGTAGATGCGGGACTCGAGGAACTCCCCGGGAGTGTCAACCACTCCGTGCTCGGTCTCGAGAGCCTGGGTCTTGGCGTACCTGAGTTTGTGGCCATGCAGCCGCTGTCGCAGGGTGGTCTTCCCGACACCGACGCTCCCAATCAGCAGAATCGAGCGCACGCCAGGGCCTTACGTCCGGGTGATCGGGCAGGGCGTGAAGCCGAGCACGCCGACCAGCGTCTCTACCACGGCCTGCACGCCGGCCTCGATGTCGGCGAGCTGGCCAACCAGGAGTAGCGAGCCCGAGAAGCGATCGACGTAGGCGAGTTCCACGTCCGCAGCCTTCGCGGCGATGTCCCCACCGATGATCGCTGCCTCGCCAGGGGTGAGTGTCATCACCGCGACGGAACCGGAGGCCTTGTCCTGAATGCCGATCTTCGGCAGGAGCTGCGGATCGGCATTGGCCATGATGTGTGCCAGTGTCACCTGTTTACCGGGTACGAACTCCTGGATGATCCGGGTCTTCTCGGTGTCGATCATTGGCGTTCCTTCGGCCCGCTGCGGGTAGGGCAGAGACCCTGCGCACGTGCTCGTATCGGAAGTGGTTCCATCACAGGATCTGACGCAGGATCGCGGTGAGTTGGGCTGTCGTCGGCTGAACCGGGTTGGTTGGTGTGCAGCGGTCATTCAGCGCTGTGCTGGCGATGTCGTCGGCCGAGGCCTGGAGATCGGCGACCGAGACGCCGGCTTCGCTGATCCGGGCGGGAATGTCCAGTTCGGAGCGGAGTCGCTCGACCGCGCCGATGAGCGACAGGACGCCCGCCTTGATACTGCCGCTGGCCATGCTTGTGAGGCGTGCCAGCCGGGCGTACCTCGCCGCGACCTCTGGCGATTCCGCTGCGTTGAACGCCATCACGTGAGGCAGCAACAGAGCGTTGAGCCGTCCGTGCGCCACCGGATATCGGCCACCGAGCGCGTGGGACAGGCTGTGCACGATGCCGAGGCCGGCGTGGTCGAAGGCGAGAGCCGCGAGCGTCGACGCGTTGTGCATTCGCTCCCGCGCGTCGAGTTCGGAGCCGTGCCGGTAGCAGCGGGCGAGGCTCCCGAAGACCATCTGAACGGACTTCTCGGCGAAGGCGTCGGAGAAGTCGCTGGCGTTCGTCGCCACGTAGGCCTCAAGACCATGGGTGAGCACATCCATGCCCGCGTCCGCGGTGACCTTGGGCGGAACGCCCAGGACAGCACGCGGGTCGAGAATGGCGACAGCTGGGCGCATGGCTGGGGACACCATGGCGATCTTTGCATGCGTCGCTTCATCGGTGACCACCGAGAACGAGGTCACTTCCGAGCCGGATCCGCTCGTCGTGGGTACGACCACCAGGCCATGTGGAGCGGCGCGTCCGACTTCAAGGGCAGCCTGATGCATCGCCTTGGCCGCATCGATCGGCGATCCGCCGCCGAGCGCCACCACCACCTCGGGGTCGGCCTTCAGGTAGCAGGTGGTCCCCTTCCCGACCAGGGTGACTGTCGGGTTCGGCTCGACGTCGTCGAACACGGTTACCTGGGAGCCGAGCCTGGCGCTGGCCTCGCGGAACAGGTCGGTGGACGCCAGGAAGGAATCTGTCACCAGCAGTACCCGTTGATCGCGGTACTGGTCCAGCGCTTCGAGGGCATTGGCCCCGAAACGGATTGACGTGTTGAGCTGGAATGTGGTCATTGCGGAGGGTCCTTTTTACGATTCAGCGGGCGCGCAGGCGCGGGGATTCCGGGGCACGATCGTCAACCTGCAGCGGCGAGCCGCTCGGCGCGTTGTTGCTGCCGATACTCACCCGGGGTGAGCCCGAGATGCTTCTTGAACGTTCGAGAGAAGTAGTTGCGCGGCTGGAATTCGAGTTCGGTGGCGATGCGCATGATGGGTTTGTCGGTGTGGGTCAGCATCAGCTTTGCTCGCTCCAGCCGTTTGGCCGTGACGTAGGCGGTGTGGCTTTGGCCGGTGTGCTGTTTGAACTGGCGGGAGTAATGAGATTCGGAGATCGCCAGGTACTGTGCCGCTGAGGAAACGGACAAGAATACCGTCGGATCCTTCTCGATCTCGTTGACGAGGCTCGCGATGGTGCGATCCTTCACCGCCAGTTTCGGTTCGATCAGGTCGTGCAGTTGGATCAGCAGCCGCTCGCAGTGAATCTGGCACTCGTAGCGGTTCATCGCAGCCCGGCGATTCCCGTTGCGGCTCGCCACCGCGAGCGTCATTTCCCGGCCGTACTGCGCGCCCTCGCGCTGGGCAACCGCGATCAACGCGTCCTCAAGGCTCCGCAGGTCGTCGCGGGGAATCTTCTGGCTCCATTGGGGCAGCAGACCGTCCAGGTAGGAGCCGAGCAGTTCCAGGTTGCCGCCCACGTTCTGGGCGTGCAGGTTGCGCCCGACGGCTACGACGTCGAGCTGGTTCCGCCGGCTGGCCGGGATCAGCGGGATCGGCTTGGAGAGGCCGTCGACCAGCGGAACCAGCAGGGGGCCCTGGTCGGCCTGGGCTACCACGGGAAGCCTGCCCAGGCTGGGCCCCGTCGTGACGAGGCCGAAGGTGTGCGACCGCTTGGACAGGGTCTCGTTGGCGAGTTGCGCGATGGCATTGGCGGCGCGGTGCAGCTCGTCGACGTCGATCGTCCTGATCTCGCTGGCCAGTTGCTGCAGTCCGGGGTCGGTGCTGGGTGTGGAGTGGGCAGCCAGCAGTTGCCGCAGATCGTACTGCCCCCTGGTCAGGAGTACCTGTCCGGCTGCGACCGCGCCGAGGAATTGGTTGCCCATGATGATGGAGACTGAGAAGTCGACCAGCCCGGCGTGGCACTGGTACACCACGGGCTTCCCTTCGATCGAGCTCTGGAACCCGCCGTGCGCGTCACAGCCGTAACAGAGCTCCCTCGTGGCGGGGTTGTTCCTCAGGAACTGGCAGAGCTCGGTGAAATGGGAAGGGTCGGTAACTGGGGCGCCAGTCGAGTCCACGGTGATGACGCCGAGCCCGGTGTCCGCTGCGAACTCGTCCTGTATCTGCTGGAGGCGTTCGACGTCGACGAGGTGACGGAGATCGAGAGCGCCGTAGTCACCGTCGCCCAAAACGATGTTCGACAATGCTCATCCCCTTTGATTCTGGCGTCCTCAGGATTCTTCTGTTGGCGCCGGCAATGCGGCCGAAGCAATTCGCAGGCGAGCGCTGGCCCGACGGTGACAGCGCCACATCTGGTCCCGGTCCCCGGAGCTTTCCCGCCATCTTAGGCAGACCTTGCCTCCCGTCTCTAGGGGCGGGAGACGCGGTAGGCGGCTTTGTGTAACCGCTTGCGCAGATCGTGCACTTCGATGCAGCTTACCCTTCCCGGGAGGTCATCAACCGGCCTCCCTAGACGAAGGAGTCCAACATGCAGGATGCACTGGGCCTGGTCGAGACCAAGGGATTCGTGGGCGCGGTCGAAGCCGCTGATGCGATGGTCAAGTCGGCGAACGTGCAGCTGATCGGCAACGAGAAGGTCGGAGCCGGTCTGGTGACGGTCATGGTCCGGGGCGATGTCGGTGCGGTGAAGGCGGCCACGGACGCTGGCGCGGCAGCTGCGGCAAAGGTAGGCGAGCTGGTATCGGTCCATGTGATCCCGCGTCCGCACTCCGATGTCGAGAAGATCCTTCCCGGCGCGAAGTGAGCTGAGTGATGTCTGAGGACCTGGTCGACAAGGTCATGGCGGAAGTCATGAAGAAGGTGTCGCCGCGGTTGGGTGACGGCGCGCCGTCAGCACGGCCCGCCGTCACCGAGTTCGTCGGCACGAACCGACTCGGTGATTCCATCGGCCTCGTCATTGCGAACGTCGACTCCGACCTTCTCGCGATGATGAGGCTGGAGCGGGACTACAAGTCTCTCGGGATCCTTGGCGCACGGACGGGCGCCGGCCCGCAGATCTTCGCCGCCGATGAAGCCGTCAAGGCGACCAACGCCGAGGTGCTGAGCATTGAGATGGCTCGCGACACCAAGGGCGGAGCCGGTCACGGCTCGCTGGTGGTGTTCGGGGCTGAGGATGTCTCCGATGCCCGTAGGGCCGTTGAAGTCGCGCTCGCCGAGCTGGACCGCACCTTTGGCGACATCTACGCCAACGATGCGGGCCACCTGGAGTTCCAGTACACCGCGCGTGCCAGCTATGCCCTGCAGAAGGCGTTCGGTGCACCGCTGGGCAGGGCGTTCGGCATCACCGTCGGGGCCCCGGCCGCAATCGGTGTTGTCCTGGCCGACACGGCCGTGAAGGCTTCGACCATCGACCTGATCGGCTACTCCAGCCCGGCACACGGCACCAGCCTCACCAACGAGGTCATCGCCGCGTTCTCCGGTGACTCCGGTGCCGTTCGGCAGGCGATCATCGCGGCCCGAGAGGTCGGCATGCCACTACTCGCGGCGCTCGGGACACAGCCCGAGTCGGCCTCCACCCCCTACATCTAGGACGAGCCATGAGGTCTAAGAGATTCGAAATACTGGACGCGCGTCCAGTCAACCAGGACGGCTACGTCAGCGAATGGCCCGAGGTGGGCCTGATCGCCATGGACGGTCCGAACGATCCTAAGCCGTCGATCAGGATCGAGAACGGCGAGATCGTCGAACTCGACGGCCGGCAACGTGCCGACTTCGACATGCTCGACACCTTCATCGCCAGCTACGGCATCAACCTGGAGCGAGCGGTGGAGGCGAACGCGATCGACTCGGTGCGCCTGGCCCACATGCTGTGCGACATCAACATCCCACGCCATGAGTTGATCCCGTTGACCACGGCCCTGACGCCCGCGAAGGCCGCCGAGGTGGTCTCCAAGATGAGCGTGCTGGAAATGATGGCCGCGGTGACCAAGCTGCGTGCCCGCAAACGGCCAGCCATGCAGGGACACGTCACCAGCGTGACGGACAACCCGGTGCAGTTGGCCGCGGATGCGGCTGAGGCCGGAATCCGCGGCTTCGCCGAAGAGGAGACCACCGTCGGGATCGTGCGCTACGCGCCGCTCAACGCGCTCGCTGTTCTGGTCGGTTCGCAGACCGGCAGGCCGGGAATCCTCTCCCAGTGCGCGGTGGAGGAAGCCACCGAACTCCAGCTCGGGATGCGCGGGCTCACGTCCTACGCCGAGACAGTCTCGGTCTACGGCACCGAAGCGGTATTCATGGACGGCGACGACACCCCTTGGTCGAAGGCGTTCCTGGCCTCCTGCTACGCCTCACGGGGCCTGAAGATGCGATTCACCTCCGGCACCGGCTCCGAGGTGCAGATGGGATTCGCCGAGGGCATGAGCATGCTCTACCTCGAATCCCGCTGTCAGTTCATCACCCGGGCGGCCGGTTCGCAGGGCACTCAGAACGGCTCGGTCTCCTGCGTGGGTGTGGTCGGAGGAGTGCCACAGGGCGTCCGTGCCTTCCTCGCAGAGAACCTGATCGCGATGATGCTGGACCTGGAGTGCGCCTCCGCCAACGACCAGTCGATGTCGCAGTCCGATCTGCGGCGGGTTGCGCGGTCGCTGATGCAGTTCGTTCCCGGCACTGACTTCATCTGCTCCGGCTACTCGACGGTGCCGAACTACGACAACATGTTCGGTGGCGGGCACTGGGACGCCGAGGACTTCGACGACTGGCTCATCCTGCAGCGTGACATGCGGGTGGACGGTGCGTTGTCCCCGGTGTCGGAAGAGGACGTGATCGCGATCCGCCGGAAAGCGACCCGCGCCATCCAGGCAGTCTTCAAGGAACTGGGGTTGCCCGAGATCACCGACGCCGAGGTGGAGGCGGCGACCTACGGACACGGCTCTCGAGATCTCCCCGCCCGCAATGTGGTGGAGGACCTGGTGGCGGCCGACGACCTGATGAAGCGCGAGATCACCGGTCTCGATGTGGTGCAGGCGCTGATCCGCAGCGGCTTCGATGACGTAGCTGAGGCAGTGTTCAACCTGATCAAGCACCGCATGGCAGGCGACTACCTGCAGACCGCGGCCATCTTCGATGGTGATTTCCGGATCGATTCGGCAGTGAACAACCCCAACGACTACGCGGGCCCGATGACCGGCTACCAGATGTCGCCGGAACGCTGGGATCAGATCAAGACGATCCGTCAGGCCGTCAGCCCGGAAAGCATCTGAGGTGACAGTCATGGATCAAGCCACACTCAAGAGTCTGGTCGAGCAGGTCATCCGTGAGGTCGTTGGTGGGACGGCGTCGGCACCGAACCCCGTGACGGCTGCTGGCACCGCGGCACCTGCGGCGAACGTCGGCGAACTGCGGATCGTGGAAGCCGGAGACGCTCAGCGCGGAACCGACCCGAAGGAGGTCGTCATCGCGCTCTCGCCGGCGTTCAGCACTGGGATCCACCGGACCATCATCGGGATTCCGCACGCCACGGCGCTCAAGGAACTCTGTGCCGGCCTGGAGGAGGAGGGCATGAGGTACCGCTTCGTGCGTATCTACAAGACGGCCGATGTCGGTTTCGTGGCGCACGAGGCGGCCAAGTTGTCCGGCTCCGGCATCGGGGTCGGAATCCAGTCCCGCGGGACGACGGTGATTCATCAGAAGGATCTGCCGCCGTTGTCGAATGTCGAGTTGTTCAGTCAGTCGCCGCTGATCGACGAGGCCACCTTCAGGGCGATCGGCAAGAACGCGGCCCGGTACGCCAAGGGGGAGAACCCCGAGCCGGTCCCGGTCCGCAACGATCCGAGCACCCGACCGAAGTACCAGGCCATCGCGGCGCTCCTGCACAACAAGGAGACGACGTTGTGTGATCCGTCCAAGAAGCCGCAAGCGCTTCAGGTAACCATCGGCTAGGAGGGCAAGGTCATGGATCAAGAGGAACTGATTCGTCAGATCATGGCCGAGGTCATGAAGAATCTCGGCAGCGAGAACCAGGTTGCGTTCGAGAAAAAGCCGGTGCCGGCCGGAGCCACGGTGGGCGTAGCCGACTATCCGCTGGCCGAACGACGCCCTGAGCTGGTGCGCACCGACAGCGGCGCGCGACTGGCCGAGCTGACGTTCGAGCGGCTGAAGTCGGGGGAACTGAAGCCGTCGGATTTCAAGATCTCGGCTGACACGCTCGAGCTGCAAGCGCAGGTGGCCGACGATGTCGGACGCGGTTCGCTGGCTCGCAACCTGCGCCGCGCGGCGGAGTTGGTTGCGGTGCCGGACGATCGGCTGCTGGCCATCTACGACGCCCTTCGGCCATACCGGTCCACCAAGAAGGAGCTGCTGGATATCGCCGCCGAACTCGAAGGTACCTACGACGCGAAGGCCGCGGGGATATTCGTCCGCGAGGCCGCCGAGGTCTACCAGGCGCGTGGCCGGCTGCGAGTCGACTGAGCACGTGCTGACGGGCGTGGAGGCGGATACCCGCCGCCACGCCCGTCCTCCCAGGAACCAACCTGCCGCCGTGGCCGGGGAGGTTCCCCATTGATGACCGACCGCACCAGAGAGGAACCCGTGAAGCTGATCGCCGGGATCGACATCGGCAATGCGACCACTGAGGTCGCACTTGCCGAGGTTGACGGCGCGGACCTACGGTTCGTGGCCAGCGGCACCATCCCGACAACGGGCATCAAGGGCACTGATGCCAATCTGACCGGTATCTTTCACGCCCTGCAGGATGCGGTGAAGGCGGCCGGGCGCTCACTCTCGGACCTTGAACTCGTCCGGATCAACGAGGCGGCCCCGGTGATCGGCGACGTCGCGATGGAGACGATCACCGAAACCATCATCACCGAGTCGACCATGATCGGACACAATCCGGCGACGCCGGGAGGGCTGGGGATCGGTGTGGGCGTAACCGTTCCCATCGACGAACTGTCCGCGGCGCCGCCGGGCTCGTGCATCGTCGTGGCCGGCCGGACCCACCCCTACGACGACATCGCCCGCCGGCTCAACGAGGCTACCGCCGAGGTGGCCGGTGCGATCCTGCAGTCCGACGACGGCGTCCTGGTCCACAACCGGCTCAACCGCAAGATCCCGATCGTCGATGAGGTGCACCTGATCGAGAAGGTCCCGCTGGGCATGCTCGCGGCCATCGAGGTCGCCGAGGCCGGACGAATCGTCGAGACCCTGGCGAACCCGTTCGGCATCGCGACCCTGTTCGGGCTGGACGCCGAGGACACCAAGCAGGTCGTGCCGCTCGCCCGCTCGCTGGTGGGCAATCGATCCGCGGTAGTGATCAAGACTCCCCAGGGGGACGTCCAGGAGCGGCGCATCCCGGCCGGCAAGCTGACCGTGCACGGCGCTGCGAGCCGGCTGGAAGTGGATGTCGAACGAGGCGCCGAGGAGATCATGTCGGCGGTTGGTCGGGTGCGCCAGGTCAACGACGTCACCGGCGAACCCGGCACCAACGTGGGCGGCATGATGGAGAAGGTGCGCGTCACCATGGCGCAGCTGACCAACCTTCAGCCGCGGGACGTGAATGTCACCGATCTGCTAGCGGTCGATACCCAGGTACCCCGGCGGGTGGCCGGCGGAATCGCCAACGAATTCTCGATGGAGGCTGCGGTCGGCATCGCGGTCATGGTCAAGACCGACCGGCTGCAGATGCAGCGGATCGCGGCCGGACTCGAAGCCAAGCTGGCTGTCGCGATCGAGGTGGGCGGGGTCGAGGCCGACATGGCCATCCGCGGTGCGCTGACCACGCCGGGCACCGCCGCGCCGATCGCGATCCTCGATATGGGAGCCGGTTCCACCGACGCTTCCGTGATGCGGGCCGACGGAACCGGTGAGTCGATCCACCTGGCCGGGGCCGGCAACATGGTGACGCTGATGATTCAGTCGGAGTTGGGCCTGGAGAACTTCGAACTCGCCGAGGATCTCAAACGCCACCCGCTGGCCAAGGTCGAGACGGTGTTCAACATCCGGCACGAAGACGGCACGGTGCAGTTCTTCGAGGAGCCGCTTCCGCCTGAGGTCTACGCGCGGGTGGTCATCCTCAAACCTGAGGGAATGGTGCCGCTCGATCTTGATCTGCCGGTGGAGACCATTCGTCAGG
Source organism: Georgenia daeguensis (assembly GCF_039537705.1). Taxonomy (NCBI): domain Bacteria; kingdom Bacillati; phylum Actinomycetota; class Actinomycetes; order Allobogoriellales; family Allobogoriellaceae; genus Georgenia; species Georgenia daeguensis. Next base: position 6,589 of record NZ_BAABBA010000039.1, on the reverse strand, counting down.
TGCGGATCCGGGCGAAGGAACGCGTCTTCGTCACCAACGCCATTCGTGCGCTCCGCCGGGTGAGCCCGACCGACAACGTACGCGACATCGACTTCGTCGTCTTGGTCGGTGGCTCGGCGCTCGATTTCGAGATCCCGCAATTGGTCACCGCGGCACTGGCCGAGTACCGAGTCGTCGCCGGGCGCGCCAACGTGCGGGGCACCGAAGGTCCGCGTAACGCGGTCGCGACCGGGCTTGCTCTCAGTTGGCAGGAGCAGTCATGACCAAGCCGACGCCTCCGGCCATCGCACTGCACGTTCACCTGGACGTGCCCGAGACCGCGCTGACCAGTCTGCTGCTCGGCATGGAAGAGGAAGGAGTGCCCGCGGAGGTGACCCGCCGCGACGAACTCAACCCGCTCGCGCTCGCCCACGCTGCTTCCCTCGAGTCCAGGCTGGGAATCGGGGTCGGTGTCGCGCTCGACTACGCCGTGGTCACCACCGAGAAGCTCCCTGAAGGGCGGCCGTACATCGCGGAATGGCTGGGGGTCAGTGACCGCATCGTCGGATCCAACGCCGCTCGAATCGTCAAGCGCATCCCGCTGCGCGCCACCACCAGAGAAGGGAATCAACATGCAAGCCTTGGGGCTGATTGAGGTTGTGGGGCTGACCGCTGGCCTTGAGGCGGCCGACGTCGCGTGCAAGACCGCAGATGTGGAGTTGGTCGGCTACGAGCTGGCCAGGGGCAGCGGCTACGTCACCATCAAAGTGCTCGGCCAGGTCGGAGCGGTCAACGCCGCTGTCGCAGCCGCTGTCTCCGCGGCGGGACGACTCAACCAGGTGGTGAGTTCACTGGTCATCCCGCGGCCGGCCTCGGGAGTGGGGTCTCTGGTCCGGAATGCCGCGACGATCGGGTTCGACCCGGTCCCGGTGGTCGATACCCCAGAGGAAGCGGCGCCGCCGCCGGAGCCGGCAGCTCCGTCGGAGACAGCCACTCCGGCGGAGACTGCCCCTCCGCCCGACACCGAAGTTGAGGATGCCGCCGACACGCCGGATGTGGAGACGCCCCGCAGGGGCGCCGCACGAAGCGCTGCACCGAAGGCTGGCGCGCGACCGGCACCCACCCAGAAAGGAGACCAAGCATGAGCCAGGCGCTCGGCATTATCGAGACCAGGGGCTTCGTCGGCGCCGTTGAGGCTGCCGACGCCATGGCCAAGGCTGCGAATGTCAGCCTGATAGGGTCGGTCCGGATCGGCTCCGCGCTCGTCACGGTGCTGGTCCGCGGCGATGTCGGAGCGGTCAGGGCGGCCGTGGACGCGGGTGCCGCGGCGGCGGAACGGGTCGGTACCGTCGTGGCTCGCCACGTCATCCCGCGGCCGCACCGCGATGTCGAGAAGCTCCTGCCGAGGTGATGACCATGCCCGGGACTCTTCTGATCGATGAGATCGTCGAGCGAGTTCTGCAGAGAATCGCCGAGGCGGACCCCGCCCAGACCATCGTCGGGATCTCCAACCGGCACGTCCACCTCGACGATGCCGACTTCCACACCCTCTTTGGCTACGCCAAGCCGACGGTGAAGAAGTACGTGCGCCAGCGCGGCGAGTTCGCCGCAGAGGAGACAGTCACCCTGCACGGACCCCGGGGCCACATGGACCGGGTTCGGGTGATGGGCCCGAACCGTCCGGCCACCCAGGTGGAACTCAGCCGTACCGACTGCTTCGCGCTCGGCGTGGCAGCACCGATGGCGCAGTCGGGGAATCTGGCCGAGGCCGGGCCGATCGAGATCGAGGGCCCGGTCGGCCGGGTGGTGAAGGCCCATGCGGCGATCGTCGCGGGCCGTCACATCCACATGGGCCCGGACGATGCCGCCAGGCTGGGCGTCAAGGACCAGGACCGGGTCAGCGTTGTCTTCGGTGGCGAGCGCGGCGGTCGGCTCGACCAGTTCCTGGTGCGAGTGAAGGAGAGCTTCCTGCTGGAGTTGCACCTCGACACCGACGAGGGAAATGCGATCGGCGCCCGGACGGGGGACTACGTGACGATCTGCGACGTGCCCCGGCGGACCTCACCGTAGGCGTGACAGTGGACGAGCGGGAACTGCGCGGGCTGATCCGCCAGATTGTGTCGGACATGCTGCAGCCGCGGCGCGGTCAGAACGCACTGGTGCTGTTCAGCGGTGCCTCACTCGGCTTCGAAGCGGCGTTGGGCTCCCTGGCGCGACTCGCTCCGGAGATGGGTCTCGACTGGATCCAGACCCCCGCCGCCGAGCACATCCTGGATCAGGACGCGATCGCCGCCTCGGGGATGACCCCGGCCAACCAGTCACTGGTGCAGGCACACGACGTGCTGATTGTGCCCACCGCGACAGTCAACCTGCTGGCAAAGGTCGCCCACGGTGTCTGTGACTGTCTGGCATCGAATGTGATGGCGGAGTTCATCATGAGCAACAAGCCGGTCGTGGTGGCCGTGAACGCCGCGTGCCCGGACAGCGCCGACAAGCGAGGCTGGTTCCCCGATATTCCCCCGGGCTACCGGGATCTGTTGCGGGGGAACCTGGAGCGGGTGCGGTCGTTCGGGGTCCGGCTGACCTCGGCCGAACAGCTGGATCGGGCAGTGCGGCGGCAGCTGACGAAGACAGCCGCGCTGCCCGGCGGCGATGCCACTCAGGAGAGTCCTGTGATCAGGTGCACCGAGCCGGTGGTACACGAAGCCCTGCTCCGCGCGGTCCCCCCGGGCACCGTGCTGCAGCTCGAACCGGCCGCGCTGATCACGCCGCTGGCTCGGGAGACCGCAGCCGCGCGCAGTATCGCCTTTGAGAGAGTGAGCTGACGATGTATCTGGCCAAGGTGATCGGCAATGTTGTCTCCACCAGCAAGGACGAACGGCTGGTGGGCTTCAAACTCCTGCTGGTGAGGCGGCTGAACGAGCTCCACGAGCTTGTCGGGGTGCCCGAGGTCTGCGTAGACACCGTCGGTGCCGGCAATGGCGAGACGGTCATCGTCACGAAGGGATCCTCTGCGCGGTTCGCCGCGGACCGCCAGAGCAGCCCGATCGACTCCACGATCGTCGGGATCGTGGACACCGTAGAGATAGAGGCCTAGCCATGCCCGCGGTCTATACCCGCACCGGTGACAAGGGTGACACCGGTCTGTTCGGCGGCTCACGAGTGGCCAAGCAGAGCCTCCGCGTGGAGGCCTACGGCACCGTGGACGAGGCGAATGCCGCCCTCGGCGAAGCGAGGGCGGCCTTCGAGCCTAGTCGCTGGCGCAACCATCTGCATGCCATCCAGCTACGCCTGTTCGTGGTGGCCGCCGAACTGGCCTCCGACGCCCAAGGCGCGGCCCAGTTGGGCAACACGGTCTCCGCCGCCGACATCGCCGGCCTGGAGCGGCTGATCGATGAGTGTCTGGAGATCACCGGCCCGCAGCGGGCTTTCGTGGTGCCGGGGCGCGACCCGCTGTCCGCCCGGCTTCACCTGGCGCGCACCATCGTGCGTCGAGCCGAGCGCCGCACTCTCACGTTGGCAGAACGTGAGCCGGTACGACCCGAGCTGGTGACCTACCTCAACCGGCTCTCGGACGCGGTCTACGCCTTGGCCCGGCTGGCTGAGACCTGGCACGATCGCGCCCGGGTTGAGCGGGCAGTCCGCGATGCCGTAGCCAAGCTGCTGCCCGGCGAGGCAGCGCCGGCGGGTGACCCGGCGCCGTCGACAACCGAGTTCACGCTCGACCTGGCCCAGCGGCTTGCCGCCGCCGCCGAGCAGGCGGCCCAGGCTCGTGGGGTACCGATGGTGATCGCCGTCGTCGACTCATCAGGGAACCTCGTCCTGCTCCACCGCATGCCCGGCTCGCTGTTGGCGAGCCTGGAACTCGCACCGAACAAGGCATGGACCGCGATTGCTTTCAAACAGAGCAGTGCGGCCGTCGGTGCGCTCGCCGCGCAGGGCGGGCCGTTGCCGGGCCTTGCCAGTGGCAACTCGGGCCGCGTCGTCCTCTTCGGCGGCGGTGCGCCCCTGGTTACCCAGGGCGCCATCGTAGGCGCCCTGGGTATCTCCGGCGGCACCGTCGAAGAGGACATCGCCGTGATGAACGAAGCAATCAACAGCGTGATGGGAGTAAAGGAATGACGATCGACACTGCTCAACTCGTTGCGGTCATCCGAGAGGTGCTGGCCGAACATGACGGCGGGCCACCCCGCGCTGCTGCGCCGTCCACGCCGCGGCCCGGCGTCCAGGGCGACGGTGTATTCGCCGACATGGACGGCGCCGTCAACGCAGCGGCGGCGGCTGCCCAGGAGTATCGCCGGTGCACGATGGCCGACCGGAGGCGCTTCGTCTCCGCCATTCGCGAGGTCATGCTCAAGCCGGAGAACCTCGACAACATGTCGGTCCAGGCCGTGATCGAGACCGGGATGGGCAATGCGGAACACAAGTACCTGAAGAACAAGGCCGCCGCAGAAGGAACCCCCGGGGTCGAGGATCTGGAGACGACGGCGTGGTCAGGCGACGAGGGCCTCACCACCGTGGAGTACTCCGCCTACGGAGTGATCGGCGCGATCACCCCGACCACCAACCCGACGGAGACGGTCACCTGCAACTCCATCGGCATGCTCGCGGCAGGCAACGCGGTGGTGTTCAGCCCCCATCCTCGGGCCAAGAACCTGACTCTGTGGCAGGTCCGGCAACTGAATCAGGCGCTGCGCGCCGCCGGTGCGCCGGAGAACCTGATCGTCACCGTCTCCGAACCGTCGATCGAGAACACGAACAAGATGATCGCCCACCCGGGCGTGAAGATGCTGGTGGCGACCGGTGGACCCGGGATCGTGAAGACAGTGCTCAGTTCCGGCAAGAAGGCGATCGGCGCAGGCGCCGGCAATCCGCCGGTCGTGGTCGACGCCACCGCCGACATCGGGTACGCGGCCAAATGCATCGTCGATGGTGCGAGCTTCGACAACAACGTGCCATGCACGGCTGAGAAGGAGATCGTGGCCGTCGATGCGGTGGCCGACCTGCTCAAGTTCGAGATGGTCAAGCAAGGAGCCTACGAAGCCTCTGCCGAGGAGGTGCGCCGCATCGAGGCGCTCGTGCTGAACCAGAAGCGAACCGGTCCGGACACCGGCTGGGTGGGAAAGCCCGCCGCCGAGATTCTCCGCGCCATCGGCGTCGAGCCGCCGGCAGGCGTGCGGCTGATCGTGTGCGAGGTGGACGCCAGTCACCCGTTCGTGGTCCACGAACTGATGATGCCGGTGATTGGGCTGGTCCGGGTGCCTGATGTGGACGCGGCCATCGCGCTCGCTGTCGAGCTGGAGCACGGCTACCGGCACACCGCGATCATGCACTCGAGGGACGTCAAGGCCCTCACCCGGATGGGACGAGAGATACAGACCACAATCTTCGTGAAGAACGGACCCTCGTTCAACGGCCTCGGCATCGGCGGCGAGGGCTTCCCAACCTTCACCATCGCCGGCCCGACCGGCGAGGGCCTGACCCGGACCCGCAACTTCGCAAGGGTGCGCCGGTGCGTCCTGATCGGAGATCTCAACGTGCGCTGATGCGCCCCCGGGCGCGGGATCGCCTCGGATGCCGGATGCCGGCTCTCTCTGCGGTGCGATCGGTCAGCAGGGGCGTACCGATCGGGAAGGGGCGCGCCGCCAGAGTGCCCGGCATCCGGTAACGGGTGGCCGAACGAAGGGTCAGGTGAAGAGCTGAGGAGTGTCTGCGAGCATGGAGTCTTCAAACCCTATGGCCATCGAACCCGAAGGGGCCATTCGTCGCTTCGCGGAGTTGACCCGCACCGGTGCGGTTGACGAGCCGTACGGCGAACCCCGGCTGGGCATCGACCTCGGCACCGCGAACATCGTGGCGTCCGTCGTTGACCAACTCGACCGCCCGGTGACCGGAGCCTCGCTCCACTCCACCGTGGTCCGCGACGGCGTCGTGGTGGACTGGGTGGGTGCGACCACCGCCGTCAGAAGCCTCGCCGCAGAGGTCGGGCATCGACTTGGCGTTCGGTTCACGGCGGCATCGCTCTCGATCCCGCCGGGTATCAGTCAGGGTGACATCCAGGTCTTCCGCAATGTCGCTGAGGCTGCCGACCTTGATGTCGAGGGCGTCGTGGACGAGCCGGTGGCGGCTGCCCGGGCGCTCGGGATCACCGACGGCTGTGTGATCGACATCGGCCACGGCACCACCGGGGTATCCATCCTGGCCGGAGGTGAGGTGGTCTGTTCGGTGGACGAGGCCACCGGTGGCCACCATATGACCCTCGTCGTCGCCGGCCGCCGCAAGATCGATTACGACGCGGCCGAGGCGGTGAAGAGGGATGCTGCGGAGTATGACAGTGTCCTCGGCCTGATCCGGCCGACCCTCGAGAAGATGGCGTCGATCGCGGCGTCCGTGCTGGACGGACAGGACGTGCCGATGATCTACCTGGTCGGCGGGTCGAGTTCCTTCCCCCATGCTGCCGACGTGTTCGCGACCTGGCTGGACCGGCCGGTGATCCGGCCGACTGACCCGCTCTTCGTCACCCCGCTAGGCGTCCCCATGCGCGGACCCGCCGGTTCAGGTCAGCGAGTCGGCTAGAGGATACTGCATCGCCCCGGGTCTGATGGAGGCT
>NZ_BAABBA010000038.1:0-19182 GCF_039537705.1 Georgenia daeguensis | reverse complement strand
CGGACGCGGGGTGATCCCCTTGAACTAACAACCAGGGAGATCAACTGACCGCGGACAGGGAGATGAACTGTCCGCCCACAGGGAGATCACCCGTCCGCCCACAAGGACATCCCACTGTCCGTTGACACGGGTGAGGCCCTCAGTTATGCGGTGCTCCTGGCGTGCCCGCTGATGATGGTGGGGATGATGTTCGGCGGTCATGCGGGGCACGGCGCGAGCCGCGACGACTCCGAGCACGAGGCCCATACGGGTCACCTGCCAGGTGCGGGAAGCCGCGACCCGGACCCGGCGGTCCTGCGACGGGTGGGCGGCGTCCCGCAGGATGAGGGCGGCAGAGGCCACCGGCACTAGACGGCTTGAGTCGTCTAGGCACGGCTGGACATCTACCGGGCACGCGGAGCGGACTTTGGTGCGTGCAGGTCACTGTCCGCGACCTGTACGTCCCCATGTCGTAATCATCAGTTCCGGTGTCCTCGTGCTGACGGTGGACTGCCGGGAAGGCCCGTGGTTAGGCCAACTCTCCGTCCCTTGGCCAGCGTATCGAGTCGTGCCTCTCGTGCTTGTCAGCTGGGGCCGACTGCACTCTTCACCGAACCTTCGTCGTTAGGCGACGGGACCTTTGTCCCGCCGGGTGAGGATGTCCGTGCCGTTGGCGCACTGTCCGGTCCGAATCAGTCAGGAGTCTCACCTTGCCTTCCACGCCCGTGCCCGCCCGGAACATGAACCGACGCCGCTTCCTGCAGCTGGGCGCCGCAGGCCTCGTGGTCGTCGGGGGTGGCGGGTTCGCCGGGAGCCGACTTTTCGCGGGCACCACTCCGGTCGGTCCAGGAGCGGCCGCGGTGACCCAGACCGAGTCGGCCCGGCACGTCACCGGCAAGGTGGTGCGGCGCGAGCTGCGCGCTGCCCCGGTGACGGTGGATCTGGCGGGCCGGGCGGTGCAGACCTGGGCGTACGACGGCGTCGTGCCCGGCAAGGAGCTCCGGGCAACGGCTGGCGACCTTCTGCGGATCCGCCTGACCAATGACCTGCCGGAGGAGACGACGGTGCACTGGCACGGTCTCGCACTGCGCAACGACATGGACGGCGTGCCCGGACTGACGCAGGACCCGGTGCGCGCTGGCGCGAGCTTCGACTATGCATTCGTGGTTCCCGACCCGGGCACGTACTGGTTTCACCCGCACGTCGGGGTCCAGCTCGATCGTGGCCTGCAGGCTCCGCTCATTGTCGAGGACCCGCGAGAGCCCATGAGTTACGACGAAGAAGTGGTCCTGATGCTGGACGACTGGACCGACGGGTGGGGCGACTCCCCGGACGTCATCCTCGAACGCATGGCCCGTAAGGGCATGGTCATGGGAGGAATGTCGATGGAGGGGATGGACCACGGAGGCATGAGCATGGGGGACTCCATGCCCTCTGACGAACAACCCCTCGGCGCGGACACGGGCGACGTCGTTTACCCCGCCCACCTCATCAACGGCCGTACGTCCGAGGACCCCTTCCTCATCAACACGACCCCGGGCCGGCGGATCCGCCTACGGATCATCAACGCCGGTGGCGACACCGCCTACCGGTTCGCCGTGGGTGGCCACCGCCTGAGCGTGACGCACACCGACGGCTTCCCCGTGGACCCCGTCGAGGTCGACACCCTGATCGTCGGGATGGGGGAACGTTACGACGTGGTGATCACCACCGGCGACGGCGCCTTCCCCGTCGTCGCCGTCCCCGAGGGCAAGGAAGCGGCACCCGGCTTTGCCCTGCTGCGGACCGCATCAGGCGCCGCGCCGGCTCCTGATGCACGCCCGGCGGAGCTCGCCGGCCAGTTGCTCAGCTACGCCGACCTGCGGGCAGTCGAGTCAGCGGCGCTGGAGCCGCGTGAACCGGATCGGGAGTTCGAACTCGGGCTGCAGATGGTCGACGGCGGACGGCAGTGGTTCATCAACGGGGCCGCGTTCGGCGACCACGAGCCTCTGGAGATCCAGTCCGGCGAGCGCATCAGGTTGGTCATGCGCAACGAGTCGATGATGTTTCACCCGATGCACGTGCACGGCCACACCTTCGCGCTGGCCGGCCAGAACGGGCGCGGTATCCGCAAGGACACGATCAACGTCCTGCCTATGGAGAGCCTGTCGGTGGACCTCCAGGCCGACAACCCCGGCCAGTGGCTGATCCACTGTCACAACATCTACCACGGGGAACTCGGGATGATGACTGTGCTCTCCTACGTCGCGTGACGCACACTTCGTGCTGGCCCGTCTGAGCCGGGAGCAGCGAAGGCCCGTGGCGCCGGTGCGCTGAGCCGGGACGGCATCTCGCACGCAGACCGTGGCAGGCGCACCCACGTCGTACCAGAGCCACTGTTCCGCAGGCCCCGTCGCTGCTCCTGAGCCGCATGCACGTGCCTTCGGCGACGCCTGGGGGAACCCCGACGTGCGGGTGGCTCCGGCGGCTCCGGCGACGTGTCTGCTGCCTGGTTGCTCGCTCCGACGCGCGCGCTGGCCGGTGTCGAGCAGGTGCATGAGCGGTGGTCGGCTGGCTGGCTGCCGTCGACGGCGGAACTGGCGTACTTTTCAACCGTCGCTGACCGCTGGCGGCGGCTTTCGCAGGGGACTTGTCTCCTGGCGGGGCGGCGGACGGGTCTTCTGGTGGCCTTATGGCCACGTCGTCGACAGTTCGGGCACCAACGCTGTGGCGTCGTTCGATCGTTGCCGTAGCGATCTGTGCACGCGCGGCGCCTGCTGTCCTTGGGCGAGGATCACCCTACGGCGCCGGGGCCTCAGGGCCGGTCGCACGTAGCTAGCTGACACGGTCAGAAGCCGGGCAGCCGCATGGGGTCGATCGTCGAGCCGTTCTTCCAGACCTCGAAGTGCACGTGGCAGCCGGTCACGTCGCCGGTGGCGCCCGTGTAGCCGATGGTCTGGCCCTGCGAGACCTGCTGGCCCGGGCTGACGGCGAAGCGCGAGAGGTGGTTGTACACGGTGATGTAGGAGCTGCCGCCGACGATGCCGTGGTTGATCATCACCTGGTTGCCGCTGGTGCCCGTCTGCCACGGCGGTTTGGTGGAGACCACCGTCCCCGAGGCTGCGGCGTACTGGGGGTTGCCGCAGGCGGAGCGCAGGTCGACGCCGTTGTGCATGAACCAGCCGCCGGTGATCGGGTAGACCCGATAGCCGTACGGGGAGGTGACGTACAGGTTCGGGACGGGCGGGGCGAGGAAGTTGCTGGACGCGAGGGCGGGGGCCGCAGGGGCCGGCGCGGCGGGCGCCGGCGCGGCTGGTGCCGGTGCGGGCCGGGACTGGTTGCGCGACGCCGCGGCCCTGCGCTCGGCCTCGGCCCGGGCCGCCGCCTCGCGCTGCTTGCGCTCCTCTTCCTTGCGGCGGTTCTCCTCGTCGATCCGGGCGATCTCGCGGGCGAGCTCCGCGCTGTCGGCCTCGAGCTCGGCGAGCTGGCCGGCATACTGGCTCTTCTGGTCCTCGAGCTGCTTGGACAGGGCCGTCATGTCGGCCTGGATCTTCTCGATCTCGGCCTTGTGGTCGGCGGCCGCGGCGCGGGCCTCGTCGGCCGCGACGACGGCGGAGTCCGCCTCCGCCTTGAGCTCCCCGATGCGCTCGGTCACGGCGGTCTGCCGCTCGCGCTGGTTGCGGGCGACGGCGGAGGCGGTCTCGAGGTCGTCGAGCACCTGCGTCTGGGAACGCACGGCCGAGCCCATGACGGCGTAGCTCTGGAGGAAGTCGTCGGTGGAGGACGAGTCCAGCACCACCTCGAGGGTGGTGACCGCGTTGTCGCCGCGGTAGGTGCTGCGGGCGAGCTCGCCCATGGCGGCGCGGGTCGAGTCGATCTCCTCCGCGCCGGCGGCGAGGTCGGCCTCGAGGGCGGCGGACTCGGCCTCGGCGAGGTCCAGGCGGCCGGCCACCTGCTCCTGCTTGCGCTCGGCCGCGGCCAGCGCCTTCTCGGCGGCGGCCAGCTTCTCCTGGGCCACGGGCAGCTTGGCCTTGGCGTCCTCGAGCTTGAGGTAGGTCGCGGCGAGATCGGCGTCGACGCCCTCGAGGGAGGACTCGACCTTCGCGCGCTCGGCCTCCTTGCGCTCCTGCTCGCGCACCAGGTCGTCCCGGGAGTCCGCGTGCGCCACCGCACCCACGGCACCGAGGCTCAGCGCCACGAGCGCGGCGGCGACGGCGCCGCCGAGCGCCCGCACCGGGCGTCGGGCGGCGCGGGGGCCGGGGGAAGGACGGTGCACCGGGTTCACCTCACACCTTCGTGTAGCGACCGAGGGTCACGATCGAGCTGACGCCGGCGAGGAGGAGACGGGGCGGGCGACCAGCGCGGGCGATCGCCGCGCTGCTGTTCACCGGAGAGCTCGCGCGGCAGTCGCTTCAGCGGTAAGTCCTTGAGGGCCGTGCCGATCTGACGCAGGTGCGTCACCTTCCACCGCCAGACCTGTGTGAGCTCCCTGCCCAGGGCGTGGATCTGCCCCGTCGTGGCGCGCTCCTGGGGCAGGGCGAGGTTGCGGAGACTGAGTTTGTCCGGGCGGGCTTCGACAAGGAGGACGAACTCGCCGCGCTCGTGTCCGCGCTGATCCGGTCCAGCGCGGGGCGTGCGCCTCGAGGCGTACAGCGTGGAGACGTTCTCGAATCTGATCACAACTGCGGGTCGGCCTGGTCTCGGTTGGCTGGGCGGTGCTCTGACGAGCCTGAAGTTAGCCAGTACTTCACGGCCGACCTTGCACGTTGAGCAATCTTCGTTAAACCTTCGTCATAATTACGTAGCGACTTGGTCGTGTTCGACGAACATCCTTGACGTGGCGGCCCGCGCATTCTCCGCGACTGTTGTCTCTGTTTTCGTTGCTCTCCGTGTCGGAGTGGATCCGGGCCTACGTGATCCATTCCGCCGTCAAGATCGCCCCGTACCGCCTCGCCGCTGCAGGTCAGCGCCGTGCACGGAAGTGGGCTGTTTGTGACCGGCCGCTCCTGCGTCCAGAAAGGGCACCGCGATGGGTTCGCTACTCGTTGAGCGGCCATCGCTCGGCTCGGGGACTCGCGACCGCCGGCGTAGAGGCCCGCGCGCTGCTCGCTCATCGCTGCTGGTCGGCGTCGTGGGGGAGGTCTTGTTGACCGCCGGGGCTTTGGTGGGCCTCTTCGTGGTATGGCAGGTGTGGTGGACCGACGTCATCGCAAGTGGTGAGCAGCGGGCAACGGTGGAGGCGCTCGAGCAGACCTATGGCAGCGATGCGGTGCCCGAGCCGGCTCAGCCTCGCACCGACACTCCGCCTACCGCGATCGGATCGGTGTCCGAGGGCGAACCGTTCGCCACGTTGCATGTACCGCGCTGGGGCCCTGACTACGAGGTGCCGGTGACCGAGGGCGTTGGCATGGAGGTCCTGGACACCGGGGCGGCTGGCCATTACCCCGGCACCGCCATGCCCGGACAGGTCGGCAACTTCGCCCTCGCCGGGCACCGTCAGACATACGGTGCCGCCTTCCGGCACGTCGACAGTCTGCGGGTGGGTGATCCTCTCATCGTGGAGACTGCCGAAGCCTGGCTCGTGTACCGCGTGACCGAGGACTACATCGTCACGCCAGACCAGGTGGAGGTGGTCGCCCCGACCCCTGGACAGCCGGGTGTGGAGCCATCCGAGCGGCTGATAACGCTGACCACCTGCCACCCGTTGTGGAGCGTGGCACAGCGGTGGATCACTCACGGCACCCTTGAGCAATGGATACCCCGGTCCGAGGGCATGCCCGTAGAACTCCTGGAGGGGAACTGATGTACGCGGCAATCTGGCGGCTCCTGCCAGGACCTACGTGGCTGAGAGCCACCCAGGCCGTCTTAGCCGCTCTGGTCGTCCTTGTCGCGCTCTTCACCTGGGGGTTCCCGGCCGTATCGGCAGTCCTTCAGCCCTTTGGCACGACGGTGAGGGCACAGTAGCTCGGCCCTCATGGGCGGCCTCCTCAGATCCACCGCGCCGACCGGCCTTTTGTGGTCGGCCATCGTCATCGGGCGGGTATGAGACGCGGCGAGCCGGTCCAGCCTTGAATTAGGCGCTGCATCCTCGCGGTTGAGCCAGCCCAGTCCTGGCGATGGACCGTGGATCCGGCATGGGTGATAATGATTCCCATGAACACTCCAGTGAGTCGGGTACCGGCTGCCGCCGTGGCTCTTGCGCTTTCCGCGGCCGGATGCTCTGCAGCAGGGCCAACCGGCGGTTCGGCCGCTCGGGCCGAGGGAAGAGTGGAGGTCGTAGCAGCCTTTTATCCCCTGCAGTTCGTGGCGGAACGGGTGGGTGGTCAGCGGGTCTGGGTCTCCTCGCTGACCCCGCCTGCGGTGGAGCCCCACGACCTCGAGCTGTCGCCGCAGGAAGTCGCTCGGATTGGCGAGGCCGACCTGGCGCTCTACCTGTCGGGCTTCCAGCCCGCGGTGGACGAGGCCGTGGCGCAGGCAGGTCCGCCCGTCGCTGTCGACGTCTCGGACACCGGCGTTGCGCAACACTTCTGGCTCGACCCGACACTCCTGGCCGGCGTGGCCGCCACTGTCGCGGAGGAGTTCGCCACCATCGACCCTGACGGTGCTGCCGCGTACCGGGCGGCGGCGGAGGAGCTCGCCGACGACCTCGCCGCGCTCGACGCCGACTTCTCCCAGGCGCTCGCCTCGTGCGAGAGCCGGACCATCGTGGTCTCTCATGAGGCCTTCGGTTATCTGAGCGACCGGTATGACCTGAAGCAGATGGGCATCGCCGGACTCAGCCCGGAGGCGGAAGCGTCTCCGGCCCGACTGGCCGAGATCGGCGAGACCGTGAGAGCCGAGGGGGTCACCACCATATTCACCGAGCCGCTGGTGAGTCCTAAGGTCGCGGAGACGCTTGCCTCGGACCTGGGCATCACCACCAGGGTTCTCGACCCGCTTGAGGGACTCGTCGACGAGGAGTCCGACTATGAGCAGGTCATGCGTGCCAACCTCGCCGCTTTGGAGACAGCGTTGCGTTGTGAATGACATTGGCTCGCGACCTGCGAGCTGGGCCCCACGCGAGCGTGACGGAATCGACCAGCACGGTTCGGCGGCGAGACCAGACGACGACGCCGTTCGGCGATTTCAATCCCAGGAAAAGGGCTCGGAAAGGTTGCTTCCTTTCGCGCGGACAACAATAGCCTCCGCTTCTCAGCGCCAGTTCGCCCGTCATTCTTGGGCACGCCCCCGCCCTTGCGGGTGACCTTGGAACCGGGCACTCCGCAGCATGGAGCTCCAGCGGAGTGTGTGACCTGCTGCCCTGGTGTGTCGCTCCTGCGCGGCAGACGCCTGCACGCCGGGACGCGTGAGCCGCCCCCTTTCGGGGCTTTCATCCCGCCACTGGGCGACAGGCGCGAGGTCATCGAAGTGAAGATGGCTCGTCGTTATCCGATCCCGCTGTAGGAGTGAAGGCTGTTGAAGACGAGGTTGACGAGGAAGTAATTGGCCAGGATGGCAACAAATCCGGCGATGGAGAGGTAGGCCGCCCGGCGTCCTTCCCACCCGCGGGTGGCGCGGGCGTGCAGGTACGCGGCGTAGATGACCCAGATGACGAAGGACCACACCTCCTTGGCGTCCCAGCCCCATGGGCGGCCCCAGGCGTGCTCGGCCCAGATCGCGCCGGCGATAAGCGTGAAGGTCCACATCATGAAGCCGACCGCGTTGAGTCGGAAGGCGAGGCGTTCGAGCTCGAGGGAGGAGGGGACGACCTCGAGCAGGCGCCCCCAGAGGCCATGGGTTCGTTCGTTTCGGGTCAGGGTGGCAGTGGCCGTTGCCCCGTCGGGTTCTGGCGCGGGGGATGTGGGTGAGGGGGCGGTCGCAGTTGTGCGGGCGCGGCGCAGCTCGGCGCGTTCCTGGAGGAGCTGGAGGGCCGAGAGGGTCGCGGAGATAGAGAAGACGCCGACGGCCAGGGTGGCGATGGAGACGTGGATGACGAGCCAGTAGGTCTGCAGGGCCGGTTGGACGCCGTCTGCGCGGACGTAGAGCACGGAGACGGCGATGCCGAGCATGAGGAGTACGGGGCCGAGGACGAAGGCGCCGAGGAAGCGCATGTCCCGGCCGCGTTGCAGCGCCAGGAAGATCACCATCGCTACGAGGGTGAAGAGGATGGAGAACTCGTACATGTTCGCCCAGGGCACACGGGCGGCGGCGATGGCACGGGTGATGACACCGAGCAGGTGCATGGCGAATCCGAGCCAGGTGGTGCTCATCGCGATGCCGGCGGCGCGGCGTCGGCGGTCGCCGGTGCCACGGTCGCGCAGTCCTGAGAGGTCGGTGGCGAAGGCGATGAAGCTGACGAGGTAGGCGGCCATCGCTCCGTAGATCAGTACGAGGCTGATCTGGCCCAGGGTGCTCTCGGGCATCAGTGTCCTTTCCGGGCCGGGTGGTGCCCGGCGGGTGTGGTGGCGTTTTGTTCGGTTGCCGACCCGGCCCTGTCTTGCGTTCGTGCTGTGCTGGGCGCCGGGTCGGCCGGGGTGCCGGCGTTCTTGAGCACGCGTGCGAGGTCTCGGGCCAGGCCGGGGTCGTCGCCGCGGGCCAGCGCCGCCCCCGAGACGGAGGTGCCGCCGTCGGGGGTGTCGGCGAGCTTGACCCACAGGCGTCGGCGCGGGACGAACAGCGAGGCGAACAGGCCGAGCATGGCGGCGACGGAGGAGCCGAGCAGGTAGGGCAGGGTGGGGTCGTAGCGCAGGTCCAGGCCGACGAAGCGGGGGAGTGACTCGAACGTCACGGTCCCGAGTCCTTCGGGCAGCTCGACGGTGTCGCCGGGACCGAGGAACAGGGTCACCGGCTGCTGGCCGCCGTCGGCGGAGCCGGGGGATCCGTCCGGCGCCTCTTCGTAGACCTGGCGCATGTCGTCGGTGTCGAGGACGTAGACGTTCTGGGGCACACCTTCGTCCAGTCCGAGGTCACCGGCCCAGAGAGTGAGCACCATCAGCGGGGCGTCGGGCTGGGGATGGGCGGAGTATGCCCCGGAGCCGTCCTCAGCCATCATGGCGGTGGGCAGGAAGGCACCGGTGAGCCCGAGCTGCTCGCCGACGCTGACGTCGGGAACCTTGATGACACCCTTGGAGGTGTAGAGGGCGTCCTGGGGAAGGAATGGGACCGCCCCGGCGAAGGCCACCTCGCCCGCACCGTCGCGCACGGTGATCTTGGGGGCGAAGCCGTTGCCCATCAGGTACACGTTCGCGCCGCCGGTGTTGATGGGGTCGTTGACCTTGATGACCTCTCGGCGGGTCGTGCCGTCAGGCTCGGTCACGCCGACGGTGGCGGCGAAGTCGCGCGCCTGGGCGTCGACGGTGAACTCAGACTCGAACTTCTCCAGGGTGAAGGTGAAGGGCTCGAGCAGGTCGGGGTCGAAGAAGGTGCCGGGGTCGAAGGTGTCGTAGTCGACGACGGAGTTGGCGAAGGACTCGCCCTCGACGACGATGAACTGCCCGCGGTAGCTGTAGAGCTGCCCGGCCGCCAGGGAGAGCAGGATGCCGATGAGCGAGAGGTGGAAGACGATGTTGCCGCTCTCGCGCAGGTACCCGCGCTCGGCGGTGATGCCCTCGGCGGTGACCGCCGCGCGGTAGCGGCCCTTCAGGGCGGCCATGATGCTCGCTTCTACCGCCGGGCGGGATTCGGTGACCGTGCGCTCTTCACGCACGGGGAACCGTTGGAAGCTGCGGGGCACCCGTGGAGGCTGGGCGCGCAGGGCCCGCCAGTGCACCCGAACGCGCGGCACGATGCACCCGATCAGTGAGGTGAACAGCAGCAGGTACACCGCGGCGAACCACGGCGAGTTGAACACGTCGAAGAAGCCGAGCCGCTCCAGCCAGGGGGCCAGGCGCGGGTAGGTGGTGAAGTACTCGTCCACCCTCTCGGGGGCTTGGGGCTCTTGGGGGAAGAGCGATCCGGGCAGCGAGGCGACCGCCAGGAGCAGCAGGAGCAGGATGGCGACGCGCATGCTGGTCAGCTGACGCCACATCCATCGCAGCCATCCGGCCAGGCCGAGCTTGGCACCACCCCCGGGTACGTGCGCACCGCCCCCGGGAGCCTGCTGTCCCTGCCCGGCCTTGGAACTCAGGTTCGTCGCGTCGATGTCGGCGGCGGTCTTCAAGGCGCTCACACCACCGTCTCGAAGTCGGCGACCAGGCCCTGCAGGTAACCCGACAGCAGGCCCCACAGTCCGGTGACCATGGCCAGCCCGAGCGCGACGAGCAGGGCCCCGCCGAGGCGCTGGATGGTCAGCCGGTGTCGGCGTAGGAATCCCAGGACCCGGGTCGAGCGGGAGAACGCCATCGCCAGCACCACGAACGGCACGCCCAGGCCGAGACTGTACGCCAGGACGAGGACGGCACCGCGCGCCGGGTCGGCCTCACTGAAGGACAACGTCAGGACAGCTGCCAGAGTGGGCCCCATGCACGGGGCCCACCCGAGCCCGAACACGACGCCGAGGAGGGGAGCCCCCCACACTCCCTGGCGCGGGCTCATGTGGAGGCGGTAGTCCCGTTGGAGGAAGGGTACGGCGCCCATGAAGGCCAGCCCCATGAGGATGACGAATACGCCCATCACGCGCAGGATCGCGTCCATCCAGGGGGCGAGAACAATCCCCGCCCAGGAGAACACCACGCCGAGCAGCACGAAGACGGCGGTGAAGCCCGCCACGAAGAGCAGCACGCCGGTGAGCAGCCGACCGTTGCCTGCCCATGATCGACGGTCACGCTCAGGATCTCCTTGAGTGCCGACCATGCCACCGAGGTAGCCGACATAACCGGGAAGCAGGGGGAGCACGCACGGGGAGGCGAAGGAGATGGCTCCGGCGATCGCGGCCACGGGCAGGGCGGCGAGCATCGGTCCGGTGAGCACGGTCGACTCGAAAAAAGTGGCGATCTGGTCCCAGTTCATGGACGTCAGATCTCCTCGGCCAGGGCGTCGTCGATCAGGCCTCTGAGGATGGTCGGGTCGATCTGGCCCAGGATGCGGGCGGACACACGGCCCTGCCGGTCCAGCACCACTGTCGTGGGCATCGCCTGGAGGGGGACAAGGCCTTCGAAGGCAGCCACGCCACGGGCGTCGGCGTCGTGCAGGGACGGGTAGGGTACTTCGAAGGTGCGCTCGAACGCCTGCGCGGTTCCAGCATCGTCGCGGGGGTTCACGCCCAGCATCTTCACGCCGTCGGGGGAGTAGTCCTCGTAGATGGCCCTGAGATCTGGTGCCTCGGCACGGCACGGCGGGCATGCGGCGTACCAGAAATTCACCACCACCACGTCGCCACGCCAGTCGGCCAGGTCCAGCTTCTCGCCGGTGTAGGTGGTGCCTACCAGGGAGATGGGTGCGGCGCGCTCGTCCGGGGCCCAGGTGGCGAAGGTGCCGTCTCCGGCCACATAGCCACCGTCCGCGCTGTCGGAGCCGGCGCCTGTCGCACCCCCGGGAGCACAGGCGCTGAGCAGCAGGGTCAGGACCGCTGCGATGGCTACTGCGACGGCGCTTCGTCTGCGCAAGCGTGCTGGGCGGGGGCGCCAGCGGTGGGACGAACTGCGGCTGACGACTGGGTTCACAGCAGACACTCACAACTCT
Organism: Georgenia daeguensis; assembly: GCF_039537705.1. Classification (NCBI taxonomy): domain Bacteria; kingdom Bacillati; phylum Actinomycetota; class Actinomycetes; order Allobogoriellales; family Allobogoriellaceae; genus Georgenia; species Georgenia daeguensis. Next base: position 7,626 of record NZ_BAABBA010000038.1, on the reverse strand, counting down.
CGGTATCGGTGGCCCCCGCGGGGCTTTGTCGGCTTGCCATGGACGGGTTCCACGACTCAGACCAGCGCCCTACCACCGTGGCCACCCGGTGACTCCGTCTTGTGGCGAGCGCTGGGTCGGGCATGCCGAAGACGGGACCATCGTCGCTGGCGGAACCGAGAAACTCCAACGGCGCCTCCCGGGCAGCCGGATCTTCATTGAATCTTCATGAGACCGACCGGGCCGAAATCGCGGGCCAGACGCAGACTCGGAGGAGGGCGCAGCTCGCCGTGACGGTTGCTTGCCGCTCACCACGCGTCGATCAGGTCCAGCAGACGTGCACCGCTTGGCACTCCATACCCCGTAGGGGTATAAAGGTCGTGCGGCCGGCCTCACCGGGTCGCCTCACAGAACCCGCTGATTCGAGGAGCTTGAAACGATGAACGTCACCACTTACTCCGTCACCGGCATGACCTGTGGTCACTGCGTGTCGTCGGTCGCCGAGGAGATCGTCAAGATCGCCGGCGTCAAGGATGTCGCCATCGATCTCGTCAAGGGTGGGCAGTCCCAGGTGAAGGTCACCAGCGCCGGCGCGGTCCCGCTCGCCGAGGTACGTGCCGCCGTGGACGAGGCCGGGTACGAGCTGGCTAGCGCCTCTGCATGAGCGACGCCGGCAAGCTGGTCGGTTTCGCCCTGGTGCTGGGCGCCGCGCTGGGCGTCGGGTTCGGCGTCGGGACCGCGGTCGGTCCGATCGATCCTGCCGGCGAGAGTGCGGTCGTCGAGACCGGCGGCGATTTGCCCGTCGACCACGACTGAGTCTGAGACGGAGATGATTCGATGAGCCAGCCGGCCATCGAGCTGGAGATCGGCGGCATGACATGCTCGTCGTGCGCCGCGCGTATCGAGAAGAAGCTCAACCGGATGCCTGGGGTCGAGGCAAGCGTCAACTACGCCACCGAGCGGGCGAAGGTCAGACTTCCCGAGGGCACCACGGCTGAGGACGCGGTCGCCACGGTGGAGGCGACCGGGTACACCGCCCGGTTGCGTCAAGAGGCAAACCCTGCGGCCGCGGTCGAGGCGGCCGCCGAACCGGACGAGACCTCGTCGCTGCGCCACCGGTTGATCGTCTCCGCCACCCTCGCCGCCCCCGTGGTGGCGCTGTCGATGATCGCGCCGCTGCAGTTCGACAACTGGCAGTGGCTGTCCCTGACCTTGGCCGCGCCGGTGGTCGTGTGGGGGGCGTGGCCGTTCCACCGCGCCGCGTGGGTCAACGCCCGGCACGCGGCCGCGACGATGGACACCCTCATCAGCGTCGGGGTTCTGGCCGCGTTCGTATGGTCGCTGTACGCCCTGTTCCTCGGTGCTGCCGGTGACCCGGGCATGCGCATGACGTTCAGCCTCATCCCTCAGCGGGGCGGCGCCGCGCACGAGATCTACCTCGAGGTGGCCGCGGCCGTCACAGTTTTCATCCTGCTCGGCCGCTATCTCGAGGCTCGCGCCAAGAAGCAGTCCGGCGCCGCCCTGCGCGCCCTGATGGAGATGGGGGCCAAGGACGTCGCCGTGCTTCGCAACGGTGCCGAGGTCCGTATCCCGGTGGAGCAGCTCACGGTCGGCGACGAGTTCGTCGTCCGGCCCGGGGAGAAGGTCGCCACCGACGGTCAGGTGGTCGAGGGCGCTTCCGCCGTCGACGCCTCGATGCTCACCGGTGAACCGGTTCCTGTAGAGGTCGGCCCCGGTGACACCGTCGTGGGTGCGACCGTCAACGCCGGCGGCAGGCTTCTGGTCAGAGCGACGCGGGTTGGCGCCGACACCCAGCTTGCTCAGATGGCTCGCCTCGTGGAGGAGGCGCAGACCGGAAAGGCTCCCGTCCAGCGCCTGGCCGACCGCATCTCTGCGGTCTTCGTGCCCATCGTCATCACCCTCGCCGTTGCGACGTCGGGCTTCTGGCTCGGCATCGGCGCCGGCGTCGAGATGGCCTTCACCGCTGCTGTGGCTGTGCTGATCATCGCCTGCCCCTGCGCGCTCGGACTGGCGACGCCCACCGCTCTGATGGTCGGCACAGGGCGCGGCGCCCAGCTGGGCATCTTGATCAAGGGTCCGCAGGTGCTGGAGTCGACCCGTCAGGTGGACACCGTCGTGCTGGACAAGACCGGCACGGTCACCACGGGGCAGATGCGCCTGGTTGACGTCGTGGCAGCCGCCGGCTCTGAGGCGGAGGAGGTGCTGCGCCTGGCCGGGGCGTTGGAGGACGCTTCCGAGCATCCGATCGCCAAGGCCATTGCCGCCGGTGCCCGCGAGCGGGCCGGTGACCTGCCGGCGGTGGAGTCGTTCACCAGCAGCCAGGGCCTCGGAGTCTCGGGCGTCGTCGGGGGCCACGCCGTGGCGGCCGGGCGGGTCGCCTGGATGAGCGAGCAGTGGGCCCAGGAGATCGGGGACGAGTTGTCCTCCGTGCTCGATGAGGCCGAGTCCGCCGGGCGTACTGCCGTTGCGGTGGGTTGGGACGGGCATATTCGCGGCATCGTGGTAGTGGCCGACACCGTCAAGCCGACCTCAGCCCAGGCTGTCGCCGAGCTGAAGAGCCTTGGCCTGCGGCCGGTCCTGCTCACGGGCGACAACACCAGGGCAGCACGGTCGATCGCCGGCGAGGTGGGTATCGACGAGGTGATCGCGGAGGTCATGCCGGAGGACAAGGTCCGGGTCGTGCGCGAGCTGCAGGAGTCGGGTCGAGCGGTCGCGATGGTCGGTGACGGTGTCAACGATGCCGCGGCGTTGGCGCAGTCCGACCTGGGGATCGCCATGGGGACCGGTACCGACGTGGCTATTGAGGCGTCCGACCTGACGCTGGTGCGCGGAGACCTCCGCGCGGCCGTCGACGCTGTCCGGTTGTCCCGTGCCACCCTCTCGACGATCAAGGGCAACTTGTTCTGGGCGTTCGCGTACAACGTCGCCGCAATCCCGTTGGCGGTAGCCGGGCTGCTCAATCCCTTGATCGCGGGGGCGGCAATGGCGTTCTCGTCGGTGTTCGTCGTGACCAACAGTCTGCGCCTGCGCCGGTTCCGCCCGGTGTCCACCGAGCCTGTCCCGACCTCGAGCGCCCGCCCTGCGGCCCAAGGGGTGCCGGCGAGCGTCGGCGCGTAGATCCCATCGCGCTCTGCACTGCGGTCGGGCTCGTCCAGGTAATACCGCACGTCGGTCCCGGTGCCTGACCACCTTGACGCGTGCCGCGCAGAGCTCTGACGCACAAGAGAAAACTCGAAGAGGAAGAAGCACCCATGACAGGCCATCACAACCACGGGCAATCTCACAGCCACCACCACGGGCAGGGCGAGGGCCACCACCACGGTGCTCCCGTCGACGCCCCCGCTGACACGGTCGCCGAGTGCCCCGTGATGCCCGGGAGCACTTCCCTCAAGGCTGAGGCCGAAGCCGCGGGCCGCAAGCGGGAGCACGACGGCAAGACGTACTGGTTGTGCTGCGACACGTGCGCCACCAAGTGGGATGCCGATCCCGCCAGGTTCGCCACCGCCTGAGAGAGCGGTCGCGCCCGGCTAGCCTGCCGGGCACGGCTGAGGCATGACCGAGAAAGGGACGAACAGCCGTTGCATTCTTTGGTGTTCGTCACTGTCGTGCTCGACGCCTTTTCGCTCGAACTGCCCTCGCAGGGCTTGCTCGCGGGACCACCAGTCTGACCGTTGCTGGCCTTGCTCTTCGGGCGCCGTCGTCATTGCCCACCAGACGTGCCGTGTGTGTGAAGGTCCCGCGGGCCCTCGCCTGGCCTCACCGGCGCGAGCGCACGCTGCACCGAATGAGAGAATCAGGTAGCGAACGGTCCTCTACCAGGGCTCGAGGCCGAAGCCTCGAGACACCGACGCAGACGAAACCGGGGGTGAACTTGACCGCCAGCGCTCGCCGAGCAGGCATGGGTAGGCTGGCCTCACTGCTCCTGCTGCTCATGGTGCTCCTCGGTATTGCGCTGATGCATGGCGCCTCCCCGGCGTCCGCATCGGGGCTTCATCACCTGGCTCCTCCCCCTGCCGTAGTCGCAACAGACGGCGATGCGACGACGGGTGATGACAACGCCGCCGCGCAGGGCGACGACGCTGCCTCATCTGGGCACACGGGGGCGGAGCACGGCCTGCTGATGACGGGATGCGTGTTCGTGCTGACCGGCATTCTTGCCCTCGGTCTCGCACAGTTCCTGCGTCGGCGACGGGGTATCGGTGTGGCGGTTCCGCTTAGTCGGGGACTTCCGCCTGGTGTCGTCAGGTTCCTTCTCACCGGTTCACGACCGCTGGTCCCGTTCTCTCTCTGCGTGCTCCGGATCTAGCGGCAACACGTCACGACCAGCTAATGGCCCGTGGCACGCCATCACCGAACAGCCGTGCGTCGTCGCAACCACCACGACGCCGACAGAGAGAAGAGAAACTGTGAACCTCAAGACCCGTATCGCTGCTTCTGGAACTGCCGTTGTGCTGGCACTGACCCTCGCCGCGTGCAGCGATGACGCCCCGGAGGAGACGGGGGCCACAGCGGCCGCCACCACCTCCTCACAGACGCAGACATCGGAGGGGACCGCTGACGTGGAGACCGCGCACAACGCAGCGGACACGGAGTTCGCCCAGATGATGATCGTGCACCACGAGGGCGCCATCGAGATGGCGGACCTCGCGGTGGAGAAGGCGGATAGCGAGGACGTCCGTTCCCTCGCAGAAGGCATCTCCGCCGCGCAGGGGCCGGAGATCGAGGAGATGACGTCCTGGCTCGAGGCCTGGGGTGAGGAGACCTCGCCCATGGGAGGCATGGAGGGCATGGATCACGGAGGCATGGAGATGGAGGGCATGAGCCAGGAGGAGGCCATGCAGCACCTCGAGGGTCTCTCCGGCACCGAGTTCGACCGGAGCTTTCTCGAGATGATGATCGCCCACCACCAGGGTGCCGTGACCATGGCCCAGACCGAGCTCGAGGAGGGTGAGAACCCTCAGGCACTGGAGCTCGCCGAGAAGATCATCGCCGACCAGGAGGCGGAGATCTCCGAGATGGAGCAGATGCTCGCGGCTCTCTGAGCGCCGCGCCGCACCCAGACGCTCGCGTCGGCGGGCGGGTCCCGACGGGGCCCGCCCGCCGCCCGCTCACACCCCGGCAAAGGACTACCCCACCCATGCGGTCGACCTCACCACTTCTGCGCGCCAGCGCCGTACTGGCCACGACTCTCTTGATCGGCGCATGCTCCCCGCCATCGCCCAATACCGCCGCACCCGCAGGGCGTGCCGAAGCGAGGGCGAGCACGACCTCGGACTCGGCAATGTTCGGGCATGTGCACGACCTCGCCTTCAACCCCGCAGATGACCGGGTATACGTCGCCACTCACCACGGACTCTTCTTCCTCGAGAACAACACGCCCCACCCTGTCGGCGACAGCCGGCAGGACACCATGGGGTTCACCATCACCGGTCCGGACAACGATTTCCTCGCCAGTGGACATCCCGCACCGGACGAGGAGGGGCCGACCAACCTCGGTCTGCTCCGCAGCACCGACGCAGGCCGCACCTGGGAGGAGGTTTCGCTAGGCGGCCAGAGCGACTTCCACGCCCTGACGGCCGTCGACGAGCGCATCTACGGGCTCGACTCCGCCACCGGGAGCATCAAGCGAAGCGACGACGGCGGGTCCACCTGGAAGGACGGCGCCGCCATCGCGGCTCGTGACCTCGACGTGGACCCGGCCGACCCGGACCGTCTGCTCGCCACCACGGCGGAAGGCCTGATGGTCAGCACAGACGCCGGCACCTCGTTCCAGCCGGCCGCCGCTCAGCCGCCCAAGGCACTGATCGTCCTTGACCACCTGCCCCCGGGGGAGGGTGGCGGCGAGCTCGTCGGCCTGGACAGCACGGGAGTGGCGTGGCGCTTCAAGGCGGGCGCATGGTCGTCGTCCGGGATGCAGCAAGGTGCCCCCGAAGCTCTCACGGCGGTCGACCAGTCCACCTATCTGGCCGCGTTCAACACGCAGGTCTACCGAAGTGCCGACGCAGGAAAGACCTGGGACCTGATCTCTGCGCCCTGATGACTGTCTGTGGTCGGGACGATCACAGGGAGCCGATGTCCACCGCGCCGTGCTCGGCGAGCCATGTGAGGGGCTCCGTGGTGGTCAGCTCGTCGTCGGTGTGGATCTCGAGGTGCAGGTGCGGGCCGGTGGAGTTGCCGTTGGAGCCGACGGCTGCGATGACTTCACCAGCCCGCACCTGCTGGCCTTCCTGGACGTAGAGGCCATCGGGATACATGTGGTTGTACCAGCTGTAGACGTACCGGCCGTCGATCTCGTGCTTGAGCACGATCAGCATGCTGGAGCGTCCGTCCTTGCCCACGCTCACGTAGTCCACGATCCCGTCGGCGACCGCGTAGATGGGCGTGCCCAGCGGCGCCGCCATGTCAGTTCCGGTATGGAAGGACCGGCCGCGGCCGAGGGGGTCGTTGCGGTAGCCGTATGCCGAGGTCAGGCGGTAGTTCCCCGCGGCCAGAGGCATGACGAACAGCGGTTGCGGTTCCGCGACCGCGGCGCGTGTCCCGTTCGCCCCGTCTTCCGCGGTGGTCTCCAAGGCGGCGCGGACCGTCGCACGGGAGGCTTGCAGCGCCTCAGCGCGTGCCCGGGCGGTGGGGTCTGCCACCAGGCTGGCTGGTGCACCGGCCGCCAGCGACGTTGTCGCAGCTCGAGCGTCAAGGAGGGTCAGCACACTGTCCCGGACCGGGATCGCAGCGACGGACGCCACGGCAGCGTCGGTGGAGCCGGCGGTGGCCACGCCCGTCAGGGGCGCCGCGATCGTCAGTGCCGCAAGACTGACCAGCACGGCACTTCGGGGAGCCCACCGAGCCGCGCCATGCGGTACTGGGTGCCTCCGCGCGGGGGCTGCAGCGGACCTGGAAGGTGACCGGCGAACCGGCTCCGGCATGGCGGGCAGGACTTCGGTCGTAGCATTCGAGCTCGGTGCGCCACGTACGGACCTCCTCGGCGGCGGCCCGGAACTGTCGGCCCGGTTGGGTGGAACGTCGCCCGGACGTGCCCGGGCTTCCTCGGCCGCACGGATCTGCCTACGGGTCTGCGGTGGCGTTGACGCGGCGGGCTCGGCGTCGAGCGGTGGCAGACCACCACCCGCATGCGGCCTCGGGTCCGGAAGTTCGGCCGCTCGGGTAGCCCGGTTGGGTGGGACTTCGCCCGCACGTGCCCGGGCTTCCTCGGCCGCACGGATCTGCCTACGGGTCTGCGGAGGCGTTGACGCGGCGGGCTCGGCGTCGAGCGGCGGCAGACCACCACCCGTGTGTGGCCTCGGATCGAGAAGCTCTGCCGCTCGGGAAGCTCGGCTGGGACCCGGGTCAGGCAATACCGCTCGATCGCGGACGCGCTCGGCGTCCCGAATCTGCCGTCTGGTCAGTGGTGCCTGGGAAGCGGGCACAGCACGACCGGGCATTCACAACCTCCTGGGAGCGGCGCAGGCCTGGCCGCAGAGCCACCGAAGCGGCAGGGGATAACGGGCTCTTCACAATCCAGGGTGTAGCTGGGGTCTGAATCCGCCGGTCTCCAGCAGTGATCTGGCGATGTAGTTGGTGAGGTTGCGGAAGCCGAGGGCGGAGCCGCGCAGGTGCTCGAGCCGGCCGTTC
>NZ_BAABBA010000037.1:0-20205 GCF_039537705.1 Georgenia daeguensis | reverse complement strand
GGTAGCGTCGGGCACGTCGAGGTCTTCCAGATGGGCAGCGTCAGAACTCCCATCATCGGAAGACCTCGACCCCTATCCGGCGACCGACGCGCCCACCACCGCTACACCGTCAACTGCGAAGAGCCGGCAAACCCGCAGACACACAGGGACGCACCGCTGGAGGCGCCGTCGAGCCCGACCCAGCGCTCCGGTGTCGCGTGGGCGGCGCTGGTGACCGCGGTGCTAGCGACCGTGCTCGTCTGGGTGTCGGTGGTGGTGACGCCGTGGGCGATGCGCCGGGCGGTGTCCGCCTCCGAGTACGGCAGCGTCTACACCTTCCCGGTCGTCACCCTGGGGATGGTGCTGGTCCTTGACATCCTTGCCCTCGTTCTGGGGCTCGTCGCAATGCGGCGGCCGACCGGAAAAGCGCTGGCCGGAGCGGCGATCGGGATCGCCGCCACCGGCATCGTCGGGGTGCTCATCTATGTCGTCGGGACCGGCACGATCATGCCTCGCTTCGCTTGAGAACGTCCGAGCGAGGCACCTCCAACGGGACTCGACAGTGGGGCAGTGGCAGAAATCGTGCGACCGCACGAAAAGTGACATAACGGCCGTTATCGGCGGTGGGTTTCCGGGTGTGATCGTTCTGTGACAGACCCTTGGATCTGTGCAGTGACTGTGCGACACTTGGGTGCATGAGCAATCAGGCGACCGTTGCCCGAGGTGACCTGCGCGCCTACGAGGAGTCGCTCCGGCTGGCCCCGCCGGAGCTGGTCAGTCGGCTGCGCGACCTGCTGGGTGCCAAGCTGGTCGCCTACCTGGGATCGGTCCAGGAGACTCGTGCCGTGCGGCAGTGGGCCGCCGCCGACGATCCGCGCACGCCGTCGACCGACGTTCTCAACCGCCTGCGGATGGCGTACCGGATCGCGGCATTGCTGCGGGAGAAGGACGCGCCCGGCGTCGTCCAGGCATGGTTCCAGGGAATGAATCCGCGTCTCGATGACGTCGCGCCGGCGCGCCTGCTGCGGGAAGGCGATCTTGAGCAGGTCGGCCCTGGCGTCCTGGCCGCCGCACGCGCGTTCGCCGCGGCCGGGTGACTCAGCTGGTGACTCCGGCACAGTTGAAGATCCTGGAGACGAACCAGCGAGTCTGGAGGGTGGGGTTCGCGCCCGAGCCCTGGGCCTGGTCGGGCTGGGAATGGGCGGGTGCCGATGGGCGGTTCGGCGGGCGCTGGGATGACCGGCAGGGCAACTTCCGGACCGTCTACGCCGGCTCCACCCTGCTGGCATGTCTCCTCGAGGTACTGGCGGGCTTCCGGCCCGACCCCACCCTCGCGCTCGAGCTCGCCGAGATCGAGGAGGACGGAGAGGACGCCGCACTGTTCCCAACCGCGCGGCCCGGCGAGGTCCCCTACTCGTGGCTCGAGCCCCGGTCCGCAGCCACCGCGACGATGACCGGTCGCTTCTGCGCCGTCACCAACGCGGAGTCGATCGCAGCCCTACGGCCACGGTTTGTCGCCCTGGCGCACCAGCTGAGACTGCACGACTTCGACGCCGCCGCACTCAAGAACGGCCAACCCCGCGCGCTCACCCAAGCCGTGGCCACGCACCTGCACGCAACGACCGATGTCAACGGAATCGCCTTCTCCTCTCGCCACGGCGACGACCTCACACTCTGGGCCATCTTCGAGCGCGCCGAGGATCCCGCTGTCAGCCCCGTCCTCGCCAGGATCGAGCATCATCGACTCACACCGGAGGACCCGGACGTGGCAGAGGCCTTCCGCCTCCTCGGGCTCATCTGGGCGACCAGCGACTAAAGAGTCGTCGCCGGAGCTAGCTGTGGCAGTGTCCCGGACGTCAGTAGCCGCTGGCAGACTTGCAAACGTGAGCGACCATCGGAGGACCCTCGACCGTTTCGTGCTGCGTGCGCGGCGCATCGAGGCACACTCACTCGCGAGAGACCGGCAGGCCCTGGTGTCTCTGAGCGAGTTCGCGCTCAGGGGCCATATCCAGTTAGACGGCACGATGCAGATGCGTCGTGCACTGCCGAACGAGGAGGTCTTCGAGTCGCTAGCGGCACGCGTACGCCCTGTGTTGGTCAAGAGCGAGTCCGTCCATTACGGCAGAGTTCTTGACGCGATACAGGCCGGCATCGACGCAACAGAGTCGGCGGTGCCCGAGAATATTCTGGTTGGGCTTGCCGAGTTACGGCGGGACTGGTCCAGGCTCGATGTCGATGGCACCACTGTCATGCGTTTTGCTGTGCAGTCCTCGAAAATTGACGGCTCAGAGAGCACCCCTCAGGTTTCCGATACTCAGCTCGCTGCCGCGTGGCTCTACGGGGACCTGGTCCATGTCGATACGCGTGGCCGTAAGAGCGATGGCCTCCTGTTCCCGGTAAAGGAACGCTACTCCGCGGCTGTGACCTACTTCGCTCACGCGGTGGCGCTCACTCTGAAGACCATGGATCTAGTGATGGCGTTGCATGAACTCGGGGTGATCGACCTAGCTGAAGACTCGCTCACTGAGGCTGTTGTCGTCGGCGTGGATGAACTCGTGGAAGAGGGCGTGGCGTTCGTCGCTCCCGTCGATTCGCCCATGCCTGGACTCGACATAGCGATTCAGGAACTCCCCGAAGGCTTCCGCCCCTTCACGGTCACGGAGCTTTTGCGGCAAACGCAAGCTAACCAAGTCCAGGTCGTGCTGACCGCAGATGACGGCTCAACGGTTGGCGAGTACGAGGCTGCTGTGTCTCGGCGCGGTGAGCACAACGGGAGGCTGCACTGGGAGGTTCTCGTGGGGGGCGCTGTGACCTTCGAGGTGTCCTTCGGCGTCAAGGATGACGAGATAACAGACGGCCGCTTCGAGGGCGTCACCTCGCGTGCTTCTTCCAACCGGATGAAGCTTGCCGAGGCGATGCTCGCCCGCGAGATGTCGACGAGCCGTCATATGAGCTTCAACATTGCAGGCGGCGAGAACTTCTTCACCCTCAACCTGCCGCCCTCCCCTGGGTCTGAGGAGAAGGCGTTCATCGACATTTCCATCGACACCTTCTACGACCTTGTCGTTATCGAGAACATCACGCGCCGTGCCCTTCGACCGCTGACCGGCGAGTACAACAGTGCTGACCGTGCACTGTTGCGCCGCACCCGGCTGCTTTGGGAGGGGCAGGTGGTTCCGTTCCGATCAGGCGCTCTGCCCGCCACTTCGCCAGCGGGTGTTGTCCCACAGGTGATCATGATGCCGGCTATGACGCTCCCCATTGCCGACACCGAGATTCCGGTCCCTGCAACCTGCATCCGGCACCCGCTTATGAAGCCGGAGTCGGTCACCGCGGTTACGGATAGTGATCCGGCATTGGACGAGATGAAAATGGTCATTCCTTCGGATGAGCCTTTCGTGGCCTGGGCGCCCGAAAAACGACAAATAGTTAGCGACGCCGACCTGCTGCACCCGTCGCCTTGGGGACTGTCTCACTTCGACAGTCATGTATTCCTCGGCGGGTGGTCTGAAGGCACGGGAATCTCTGCGCCCGCCAATGCCCCGCTAGCTCCGCCATCGTCGTCGTCGTGATGCGCTACTGAGTGTTGTCCACCTCTGCCTGTGCCCTAAGTCGGGCCGCCTTGAACTCCTCGGCCAACTGCCAGCGCAGGTCCTGCCACTGCAGGTGCATGTCGACGAGGTCCGGCACGGTGATGAGCCGCCTCATCACCGGCATGCTCTCCGGGTCCGCAGTCCCCTCGCTTCCAAGTGGTGGCCGCAGCGACACGGCAAAGGCATCTACGCCCTCGGTCTCTGCCCGTATCGAGTGAACTAGCTGGTTCCTGATTTCGTGCAAGTGCTCGTAGGCATCTGCGAGCGACAGCATCTTCGGGTTGTCCGGAGCGACACGTCGAAGTTCCTTCGTGAGGCGTCTTCCAGAGAAGCCCCAAACTGATATGTCGATGCCGGTGGAGCCGCCTTTGAGAAGACCGACCAAGCCGCCGAAGATGATCTCGACCTCTGCGGCTATGAGTATCACGTAGCCAAGGTGTTCCGCGTAGTCACGTAGCAAGGGCGTTGTGGGCACTTCTACCGGGTGTTCGAGCTGGCGGCGCAAGAGGATCATTTCCTCCCGGACGGTCTGCGCATCGAACCAGGGGGCGTCGTCCGTCTCACTCACTGTGAAGCCTCATCCGTCTGCCTTCGAGTGCACATGTGCACGCGCCGTGACCACCTCGACCGACGCTAGACCAGCCACCAGCGGCACGGCCAAGTCCACACTCCGTCTCCCCACGTACCGGCGAGGTGCACCCACACCGGCACAAAGGCGCACAAACGCCGGTAGGTGGGGTCAAAGCCCAAAGGGATAGGTAGGAGCGGAGGGCAATGCCTTACAGGCCCACCTGTGCGCGTGCCATCGCGGACACCACATCTGTCATGACCTCACGGGAGATCGACGCCAGGGCCCCCGCTGCACGGCGAAGGGCGCTTCGCTCCTCCGGGTCGTCAACAGTCGCTTCGGCCTGACGCAGCGCATCGACCAACGCCCCTATCTGCTCACCCTCGGGCCAGATCCCCACAGTGCGACGTCCACGCTCAGTAAGGCCATGGACCAGGAAGTCCTTTCCCCCGTAGCTGCTCGCATCACTGGCCGTGACATAGACATCGGTCAGGCCGGAGAGAGCCAGCACAACGTCGCTGTGCTCGAGGCCAGTCGCCACCGCCAGGTCCTGAGTGGTCACGGCACGAGCACCCGCCTCCAACTTCTCCGCGGCCGTGCGAAGGACGAGAAAGTCCCGGTCGGCCCACCGGTCGTTGAGCTTGTCAGTCATCTTCGGCTCCTCTCAGTCAGGCGACGTAGCTGACGGGCACGCTACGGCCTCGCTCTGACATCGATCAGATCGTCAGGAAGCCATCGCCCCGATGGCGCTACCGCTAGGTGCGCCCGAAAGCTGGAGTCAGCTGCGTTCATCGGAGAACAGCCCGGCCGGTGGCGCGGTGCACGGCAGTGGTTCGCCGTCGCGGTTCTCGTTCTGGGACTTCTTGAAGGGCCGAGTACGCGCCGTACGGGCAGCGAACACCGAGCTGCTGGGCCTGTGCTGGTCGATCGGCCGGGACATCCTGCAGCGGCAGAAGTAGGCCGGGGTGGGGCGCGAAGATCGTCGAACGCCTGGCGCACGACCTCCGCACCGCTTTCCCCAACTAGCGCCGATGGTCACGGCGCAACCTTCAGTACATGCGCGCGTTCGCCGCGGCCTGGCCCGACCCGGCATTTATGCACCAGCTTGGTGCACAACTCCGGTGGCGCCACCTCACCGTGCTGCTCGAGCGACTCGACGAGCCCTCACTCCGGGACTGGTACGCCGCCCAGACCGTCGAGCACGGCTGGTCCCGCAACGTCCTCGAGCACCAGGTCATGGCCCAGCTCCACGCCCGCGTCGGCACGGCTCCCTCGAACTTCCACAGCCACCTGCCGGCCCCCGACTCCGAGCTCGCGCAGCAGCTGACCCGCGACCCTACATCTTCGACCACCTCGATCTGACCGAACGCGCGAACGAGCGCGCCCTCGAACAAACCCTGAACGACCGCCTGCAGGGCATGCTCACCGCCTTCGGGCACGGAATGGCGTTCGTCGGCCGGCAGGTCCGCCTTGACGTCGGCGACGACGTGCTCGTCGTCGACCTGCTCCTCTTCCACGTCACCCAGCGCTGCGCTACGGCGTCGTCGAGCTCAAGATCGGCCGCTTCTCCCCCGCCTACGTCGGACAGCTCGGTACCTGCGTCGCCGTTGTCGACGACCGGGTCCGCGACCACGCCATCCACGCGCCCCCGTCGGGCTGCTGCTGTGCACCGGCCGAGACGAGCAGGTGGTTCCGTTACGCCCTCGCCAGTGCCAGCGCTCCCCTCGCCGTGGCGACATACGACACTCTCATCCCAAAGCAGCGCCAAGACCTCCCCGACCTCGAGCGACTGACCGCCGCTCTAACAGACGTTCTAGCCGACACATCGCGGGAACTCTCCGGTGACAAGCCCACAGGCATTCAACGCAGCGATCCGCAAAGGAACTCCGACCTGCCTTCGCGCTGCTATTCGATTCGATGTCCTCGGACCGGTATCGGCCCTCCGGAATCTTCCGTTCCCATGCCGCGCTGTTGCCCATACGAAGAGGAGTGGTCTCGTGCGCCGCATACGTAGCGCTGGCTAGACGGACATTTGCCCTCCGAATTGCTGACGACGGCGCCACCTCGGTCGTTAGGGTGGCCATGAATTTACAAGGGACGTGGGGGTAGCGCGGATGGCTAAAGGTGCGACCGGGGGGGAAGACGTCATCTGGCCGGCCGAACCGCACACGCTCGCCAAGCACCAGGTTTACAGGCAGTACTTAAGCAAGTGGATGCCGATCATGATTCACAGCTGGAGGGGTGATGTGACCTACGCCGAGGGCTTCTCCGGCCCAGGCGTCTATACCGGGGGTGAACCCGGTTCGCCGGTCATTGCCTTGGAGACCTTGATCAAGGACCCAACGCTTCGGACGCGCGCACGCGACCTGCGCTTCCTGTTCGTGGAGGGGAACCTGAAGCGGGCCGAGCGACTGCGCGAGCAGCTGGAGAAGGCCGCGAAGCCCGTCCCGCTCAGCGAGCTGGCCCGGTACGGGATCGACCTGGCCGTCGAGCCAGGCGACTACGACCCCGCGCTCACCGAACTTCTGACGGCGCACAATGCGTGGGGACGGCCGATGCTCGTCGTGCTCGATACGTTCGGCGGTAGCGTGAAGCTCGACCTCGTGCGCAGAATCGCGCGGAATCCTTCCAGCGAAGTGATCATCACCTTCGAACCGCAGTACTTCGTCCGCTGGGCAAAGACGGACAAGATCCGTCACGGCGACACCGTGTTTGGTGACCCTGATTGGCGCCGCGTCGATGAGCAGCCCCAGTCCGCCAAGGCGCAGTGGGTCGTCGACAAGTATCGCGCCGTGCTCCAGGACGTCGGGTTCCCATTCGTGCTGACTTTCGAGCTTGTCAACACCCGCGGGCACTCGCTGTTCCTCGTCTTCGGCACCACACACGTGCGTGGCCTGCAGAAAATGAAGGAGGCGATGTGGGAGGTCGACCCGATCTACGGCGTGCAGTACCGCGACCCCGCCGACCCCAACCAGCAGTTGCTCGACGTCACGCTGGACCCCTTGACCGAGCCGCTGCGCCGTGAGCTGCTGCTGTACCTACGCAACCAGCCGGAGCACACCGCCAGCGTCGGCGACCTGCGCCGGTTTGCGCTGTACCGCACGGTCTACAAGGAGAGCCAGGTCAAGCCGGAGCTCGACAAGCTCGTTGACAAGAAGCTCGCCATCGGTGACGGAGCCGATGGCCACGTGCGGCTCGGCGGAAACGTACGGCTGACCAAAGCCGGCCTCAACAGCGGAGGATAAGTATGGACTTCGATTTCAGCACCATCTCCTCCGGCACCAACTTGAGCGTCATCCAGGAACCCGCCGCGCTATTCGACGCGCTGCCGAGCAAGCAACCAGGTCTGGGGTACCTGCGCCAGGTTCAGGCCACAGTCCTGGAGCGGTGGTCGCCACGCCGGGACGAGAGCGACCTCGTCATCAAGATGAACACCGGCACCGGCAAGACCATCGTCGGTCTGCTCATCCTGCAGGTCAGCCTGCACGACGCTGCCGGGCCCGCGCTCTACCTGGCCCCGACTCCTCAACTTGCCGAACGTGCCGCGCTCGAAGCGCGCGTGCTAGGCCTCCCCGTCGTCACTGACCCACGTAGCGGCAAGTTCCGCTCGTGCGAAGCAATCTGCATCACGTCACTGCAGGTCATGTTCAACGGCAAGACAAGGTTCGGGCTCGCCGACGCTGACTCACACATCCAGGTCGGAACGATTGTCATCGACGATGCCCACTCGGCCATCACCCGGCTCGAGGAACTGAGCCGGATCGTGATTCCGCCTGCCGATGCCGCGTACGAGCCGCTGATGCAGCTGTTCGAGGGCGACCTGAATAACCAGAGTGCGCCGACGCTGCTGGATATCAAAGCGGGCGAGCGGGGGCGCTTCATGCGCATCCCCTTCTGGTCGTGGCAGGACAAGGCGGAGGACGTCCTCAAGTTGCTCCACCCTCTGCGGAGCACGTCGACGCTCGAGTGGGTCTGGCCCCTTCTCAAAGAGCACCTGGCACTGTGCGAGGCGACGTTAACAGGCGATGGGATCCAAATTTCCCCTCCGCTGCCGCCGATCCAGGAGTTCCCGAGCTTCGTTGAAGCCAAACGGCGCATCTACATGACCGCAACCCTCGCCAACGACTCTGCGCTCATCACCCACTTCGCCGCGGACGCCGAGAGTGTCGCTACGCCCATCGTCCCCGACTCCGCCGCTGACCTTGGCGACCGCCTCGTCCTCGTGCCCCAAGAGCTCGTCCCCGACCTGTCCGACCACGAACTGCGGACCGCAATCGCCTCAATCGCCGTTACCGACAATGTCGTTGTTCTCGTCCCGAGCTGGCAGCGTGCCCGAGAGTGGAGCGAGGTCGCAAACGCGACCGTCTCGACGTCCGAGGAGATCGCCGCCGCCGTTACCAGACTCCAGGCCGGTCCCGTGGGGCTCGTCGTCATCGTGAACCAGTACGACGGAATCGACCTAAAGGACGACGCGTGTCGTGTTCTCGTCATCGATGGGCTGCCTCAGGCAGCGTCCGGCTCGGAACGTCGCGAGGCGACTGCGCTTCGCGACTCGAACACGATCATCACCCGACAGGTCCAGCGCTTTGAGCAGGGCATGGGTCGAGGTGTCCGTTCGCGCGAAGACAGATGCGCCGTCCTCGTCATGGATCGGCATCTCGTCGATCTGATTTCCCGCCCGGATGTGCCTGGTCGGCTCTCGCCGGGGACGCGGGCACAGCTTGAGCTCTCTCGGCAGGTCGCCCGCAGTCTCGAGGGTCGGCGTGACGTGACGGTCGACGGAGTGGTCGATCTGATCCGCAAAGTTACTGAGGGCGCCGAAGACTTCAAGTCCGCGGCGCGCAGAGCTCTTCTTGACGTCACCTACGAGACCGTCCCACTGATCCCTACGGCGGTTCACCAGCGTGCGGCGTACGACGCCGCAGTGCGTGGTGACCGGGAAACCGCGGCGAACGCCGCGGACGCCGCGGTAAACGCCGCTCGGCATCTGATGAAGGATGACCGGCTGGCCGGCTGGCTCACCGAGAAGGCTGCGGCGTACCGGCACGCCACCGACCCGGCACGCGCACAGGCCATGTTGGCGGGCGCCACAGCATCCAACTCCTCGATCCTGCGCCCGGTGTCTGGCCTAACGTTCAAGCCCTCTCGCCCTACGCGTCGCCAAGCCGAGGCGGCCGCGAAGTACCTCGCCGACCACTACACCGACGGCGGGCGACTGCGAATCCGCCTCGAAGCGCTGATCGCCGACCTGGCGTGGGACCCCGAGCGGACGGAGGAGGCCGAGCAGGCCTGGTCTGACCTGGCCGACCATCTTGGCTTCTCAGGTCAGCGGCCCGAGAAGGAGGTCGGCGTGGGCAGCGATGTGCTTTGGTCGGACTCGGACGGCGCGAATTTCGTCATCGAAGTCAAGAGCGGTGCCGAGGCAGCGCTCATCTCCAAGCGCGACATCAACCAGCTCGGCGGCTCTGTGCGATGGGCTGAGAAGACGCTGACCGGCGTCAAACGGATCGTGCCGGTGATCGTTCATCCCAGTCGAATCGTCGAGCGCACCGGCACGCCTTCCGCTGAGACCCGCGGCGTGGACACGGGCATGCACGCGAAGCTGATGACCGCGATTAGGGCCTACGCCACTGCGCTAGCGGTTGACGACCAGTTCCGTGACCCGCAAGCCGTACAGAAGCAGCTCGTCCACCTGCACCTCAACGGTCTGGAGTTCACAACGCACTACGGCGCGGCCGTGAAGATCGACTCGTGAAATGGGGCACACTGCCCCTCGTGGCCCCCCAACGATCTGTGAACCCTCGATGAGTGACCGTTCGCGGATTGAGTGGACCCAGGCCACGTGGAATCCGGTGACTGGATGCGACCGCGTTTCGGCAGGTTGCGATCACTGCTACGCCCTGACCCTCGCCAAGCGGCTCAAGGCGATGGGTGCGGAGAAGTACCAGCAAGACGGTGATCCGCGCACGTCCGGTCCGGGCTTCGCTGTGACGATCCATCCTGCAGCGCTAGACCAACCTCAACGGTGGCGCTCACCGCGGACAGTGTTCGTCAACTCGATGAGCGACCTCTTCCATGCGAAGGTGCCCACTTCGTTTGTCAGTGACGTCTTCGACGTCATGGTTGACACTCCTCAGCACACGTATCAGGTACTCACGAAGCGCCCATTGCGAGCGGCGCGCATCGCCGACCAGCTTCCATGGCCGTCAAACGTGTGGCTCGGGGTCTCGATCGAGGATATGGACGTCGCTCATCGCGTAGACCATCTGCGCCGCGTCCCGGCAGCGGTGCGGTTCCTATCGTGCGAACCCTTGCTCGGGCCCCTCGACGGGCTCGACCTGACCGAAATCGACTGGGTCATCGCGGGCGGCGAGTCAGGTGTGAACTACCGGCCGATGGACATCCGCTGGGCCCGAGGCATCCGCGACGCCTGTCTGCACGCGGGTGTGCCGTTCTTCTTCAAGCAGTGGGGAGGCCGCAACCCCAAGTCCCTCGGACGCATGCTCGACGGCGAAACCTGGGATCAGATGCCGGAGATGCCGGAAGGCACGCAGTTCCCTCAGCCTCGACGCGCTTCTCGATAGCCACCGGCCAGGAGGACCAAAGGGGCTCAGTCCATCAGAACGGCCATTTGGGGAAGTCTGGTGAGAGAGAATCGGACCCATGTCGACGCTTGAGGCGATTCTCGATGAGCTGTACTTCTCCGCAACGTCGGAGTCAGACAAGGGGACGAAGTTCGAGCGTTTGATGGCGGCGTACCTGCGCACCGACCCCCAGTACGCGGACCAGTTCGACGAGGTGTGGCCGTGGATGGAGTGGCCGGGCCGGGACGGTCAGGGTGACCACGGCATCGACCTGGTGGCAAAGGAGCGCGACACCGGCGACGTCGTCGCGATTCAGTGCAAGTTCTACGACCCACGCGGGACGCTGCAGAAGCCTGACATCGACTCGTTCCTGTCGGCCTCGGGGAAGTACCCGTTCCGGCGTCGGATCATCGTCTCGACGACGGACAGGTGGGGGCACAACGCCGAGGCGGCGATCCATGGCCAGCAGATCCCGGTCCAGCGCATCCGGTTCAAGGACCTCGCTGACTCGGCCATCGACTGGTCGCAGTTCTCCCTGGCCACCCCGGAGGTCCTGGAGCTCAAGGACAAGAAGCAGCTGCGCCAGCACCAGACCAGCGCGATCGCCGATGTGATTGACGGGTTCAAGTCCCGCGACCGGGGCAAGCTGATCATGGCCTGCGGAACCGGGAAGACATTCACCTCGCTGCGCCTGGCGGAGCAGGTCGTCGGCGCCGGCGGTTCGGTCCTCTTCCTGGTCCCCTCCATCGCGCTGCTGTCGCAGTCCCTACGGGAGTGGACCGGCGAGGCCGAGGTCGAGCTGCAGGCGTTCGCAGTGTGCTCGGACCCCAAGGTGTCCAAGATGGCCGCCGCCGCATCCGCTGAGGACATCTCCTCCGTCGACCTGCCCCTGGCCGCCACCACGAACCCCAACGTCCTCCACGAGCGGCTAACGGCCGCGGTGCCGGGCCGGATGCGGGTGGTGTTCGCGACCTACCAGTCCATCGACGTCGTCGCTCAGGCTCAGGCTACGGGCGGCGTGGACCCGTTCGACCTGATCGTCTGCGACGAGGCCCACCGCACTACCGGCGTGACGCTGATCGACGCTGACGAGTCCGCGTTCGTCAAGGTCCACGACGCCGACTACATCCTGGGTGAACGGCGCCTGTACATGACCGCCACCCCGCGGGTGTACGGAGACAACACCAAAGTTAAGGCCGGCGAGGCCGACGCAATCCTCGCCTCCATGGACGACGAGTCCCTCTACGGACCGGAGTTCCACCGCCTCGGCTTCGGCAAGGCCGTCTCCCGGGGACTCCTGACCGACTACAAGGTCCTCGTCCTCGGAGTCGCTGAGGACGCCATCTCGCAAACCTTCCAGGCACAGCTCGCCGACGACCACCTCCAGCTGCGCCTCGATCAGGTCGCCAAGATGGTCGGCTGCTGGAACGGCCTCGCCAAGCGCGGCGAGTCAGGGTTCGGCTTCGGCGACGACGTCCTGCCCATGACTCGAGCCGTGGCGTTCGCCTCCACCATCGAGGCGTCCAAGAGCTTCGCCGAGAAGTTCACCCGGATCACCGACCACTACATCGCCTCTCACGACTTCGACGCCGCGTTCGACGACGACGAGAACGACCACACCCCGGACCGGGCGCTGCGGTGCGAGGTCGACCACGTCGACGGCGGCATGAACGCCCTGATGCGCAACGACAAGCTCGACTGGCTGCGGGCCGCCCCCGCCCCGGACACGTGTCGGATCCTTTCCAACGCCCGCTGCCTGTCCGAGGGTGTCGATGTCCCCGCCCTGGATGCGGTGCTGTTCCTGAACCCGCGCAATTCGCAGGTCGACGTCATCCAGTCTGTCGGCCGCGTGATGCGCCTGGCCCCGGACAAGAAGTACGGCTACATCATCCTCCCCGTCGCCGTCCCCGCGGGCCTCGACCCCGAGACCGCCCTCTCCAGCAGCCGGTTCAAGGTTGTCTGGGACGTCCTGCAGGCCCTGCGAGCCCACGACGAACGCTTCGACGCCATGATCAACCAGATCGACCTTAACAAGGCGCCGGGCGAGCGCCTGGAGGTCATCTTCACGGACATGCCCCCGGGCGCCGACGACGAGAGCGGCAAGCCGGCGACGAAAACCCAGCAGTTCGAACAGAGCGTCCTCGACCTCCCCGCGATCGGGGAGTGGCGCGACGCCATCTACGCCAAGATCGTCGCCAAGGTCGGCACACGCCGTTACTGGGAGGACTGGGCCAGCGACATCCGGCAGATCGCCGAGCAGCACACCACCCGCATCGCCGGCATCCTCGCGCAGCCCTCCCCCGAGCTACAGGAGCAGTTCGACGCCTTCCTCACCGGTCTCCAGGGCAATCTCAACGAGTCCATCGGCCGCTCCGACGCGATCGAGATGCTCTCCCAGCACCTGATCACCAAGCCGGTCTTCGACGCGCTGTTCGAGGGGTACTCGTTCACCGAGCACAACCCCGTCAGCCGCGTCATGCAGACCATGGTCGACGCCCTGCACGAGCAGAACCTCGAGACGGAGACCCTTACGCTCGAGGGCTTCTACGAGTCCGTGCGCCTGCGCGCCGCGGGCGTCGAGAACGCCGCTGGCAAGCAGAAGATCATCACCGAGCTTTACGAGTCCTTCTTCAAAAACGCGTTCCCCAAGACTGCCGAGTCTCTCGGCATCGTGTACACCCCGACCGAAGTCGTCGACTTCATCATCCGATCCGTCGAGACCATCCTCCAGACTGAGTTCGGCGCATCCATCAGCGACGAGGGTGTCCACGTCCTCGACCCCTTCACCGGCACCGGCACCTTCATCGTGCGACTCCTCGAGTCCGGCCTCATTCGCGCCGAGGATCTGCTGCGCAAGTACACCCAGGAGCTCCACGCCAACGAGATTCTCTTGCTGGCGTACTACATCGGCGCCATCAACGTCGAGGCCACCCTGCACGGGCTGCTAAAGGAAACCGACCCTGCCGCCGGTTATGTGTCCTTCGACGGCATGGTCCTAACAGACACGTTCCAGATGACCGAGGACGGCGACACCATGGACGCCGTCATGTTCCCCGCCAACAATGCTCGGGTCGAGGCGCAGAAGGCCCTCGACATCCGGGTCATCATCGGCAACCCGCCCTACTCAGTGGGACAGACGTCCGGCAACGACAACAACGCCAACCTCAAGTACCCCACTCTCGACAAACACATCGAGACGACATACGCCGCTCGATCCACCGCCATCCTCAAGAACTCCCTCTACGACTCCTACATCAGGGCCATCCGCTGGGCATCTGACCGCATCGGCGACGAGGGCGTCGTCGGCTACGTCACCAACGGCGGCTGGATCGACTCAAACACCGCCGACGGCCTCCGCCTCACTCTGGCCGACGAGTTCACCAGCATCTACGTCTATAACCTTCGCGGCAACCAACGCACCGCCGGTGAGCAGTCCCGCCGGGAGGGCGGCAAGATCTTCGGCTCCGGTAGTCGAAACACGGTCGCCATCCTGCTCCTCGTTCGTAGGCGCGACCGCTCGGGACCGGCAACAATCCACTACCGCGACATCGGTGATTACTTGACCCGCGAGGACAAGCTGCACATCCTCGATGAGTCCGATCTTGTAAGTCTCGACTGGCAGACAATCACTCCAAACGCGCACGGTGACTGGCTCAACCAGCGAGACGACGCCTATGCCCAGTTCAAGCCTCTCGGCGACAAGACCAGTCCTGGTGGTGCAATCTTCAGGAGTCATTCCGGGGGCCTGAAGACCAACCGAGACGCGTGGGTCTACAACTTCTCCTCACAGCGGGTCATCGAATCGCTCGGGCGGCTGGTGGACACGTTCAACAAATCTGTCGTGGCGTCGAATCTCGACAGGGATCCGGCGAAGATCAGTTGGTCCCGCGCTCTGGAGAAGCTCGCTACACGAGGGCGTCAATTGCCCCAGCCCTCACAGAACCGCGTCGTAACTGCGGCTTACCGCCCGTTTCAGAAATCGGCCGTCTATCTCGATCGGACGGTCATCGACTTCCCGGGTGCCACTCCGGAGTACTTCCCGACGCCACGCACACCTAACGTCGGCATTTACCAGGTTGGGGCTGGCTCAGCTGTGCCCTTCTCTGTACTCATGACTGACCGCCTCCCCGATCTGCACCTGACCGGTGCGGGCAGCGGTGGCCAGTACTTCCCGCGCTGGACGTACGTCCGCCGCGACGACGCAGATGACCTGTTTTCAGCCTCAGGTAAGGCGGTTGAATTCGATGGGTACGAGCGCGTCGACAACGTCACTGACAAGGCTCTCGCCGACTACCGCGGTCGGTACGGGACCGACGTGACAAAGGACGACATCTTCTACTACATCTACGGACTGCTTCACTCTGAGGACTACCGGCTGCGCTACGCGGCCGACCTTAAAAAGATGCTGCCCCGCGTCCCCCAGGTCCTCGCCGTCGAGGACTTCCATGCGTATGTCGGCGCGGGTCGTGAACTGGCAACTCTGCATATCGGATATGAAGCTGTCGAGCCGTACCCGCTGACTGAGCGCGTTAGCGGGACTGGCGTCGATTGGGAGCTGTACCGGGTCCACAAGATGCGGTTCAAGGGCACCGGCAAGAACAAGGACCGATCGACGATCGTCTACAACTCCCAGATCGCCCTCGGTGGCATCCCGGAGAGCGCACACCGGTACATGCTTGGCTCACGCTCCGCCATCGAATGGCTCGTCGAGCGGTACCAGGTCAAGACCGACAAGTCCTCGGGCATCGTGAATGACCCGAACGACTGGGCCAAGGTGGCTGGCGACCCTCGCTACATCGTCGACCTGGTCAAGCGAATCGTCACCGTGTCCGTAGAGACAATGAACATTGTCGACGGGCTACCGCCGCTGAAGCTCGATTGATAGGTGGCGCGCGATCGCGTCGCAACAGCTAGACCAGGTCATTTCCGGTTACTGACGTCTGGGAACATGCCGGCGGGCGGCTCCGTGTATGGGAGTGGTTCGCCGTCGCGGTTGGCGTCCTGGGACTTCTTGAAGGGGCCGTCCGGGGAGAGCAGGACGCCCATGTGGTAGTCGGCGTGGTCGCGGAGCCAGACGCTCATGCCGGTGGCGGGGTCGAGGCGGAGGTGTTCCCAGGCCCGCCAGAGGGCCTCGAGTCGGACGATGGCCTCGGGGTGGCGCCACCACTCTGCGGCCCACTTGGCGGAGGTGTTGGGGCCGACGCGACGGCGGAAGAGCTGGCGCAGGTACTCGCGCACGAACTCGTCGACGGAGCCGTAGTACAGGGTCGGCTCCTCCGGCGCGGTCTCATCGCCACCCGCCTGCTCGGTGCGGGCGTCGATGAGTTCCTCGGCTTCGTCCCAGCCGTTCAGCACGTCGGTGGTCATCCCTGTTCTCCTGCGGCGGCTGGGACCGGGTCCGGGGCCTGGTCGATGACGGCGAGCTCGCGCTCGGCTTCGACGATCGTGCGGGTGGCCTGGGGGTCGTGGGCCTTGATGGAGGCGCGCACAGCGTCGGCGTGCGGGCCGGCCATCCAGGGCTGGGTGCGGATGAGCGTGGGGCGTGAGCCGGAGGCGAGGACGAGGGCGCGGCCCTTGGGCATGGCGGCGAGGTCGGCGACGTCGAGGATGCGTTCGCGGTGGAGCTGCTGGGAGACGCTGCGGTGCCCGCGGCCGTAGGAGACCGAGGAGGCCTGGCGGTCGTAGTCGCCGACGATGCGGGAGAGGTCCTCGAGGAAGGCGGCCTCGGAGACGCCGCCGCCGTAGACCTTGACGTTGGCGGCGGACCACAGCTTCTTCATGCCGGACTCACCCCAGACGTCTGCGCCCTGGGACCAGGACTGCAGGATCGTCATGATGACGATGCCGCGGGAGCCGTAGTGGCTGTAGAGGTTGGGCAGCTCGCGCCACCGGCACACGTTCGCGGCCTCGTCGAGCACGGCTAGCAGGGGGGTGGTCAGGCGCCCGCCGGGTGAGTGGACGGCGAGTTCCTCGGCGGCCTCGACGACGGCGACCGTCAGGGCGGTCACGAGGGGGCCGGCGGTGCCCCGGCCCTCCTTGGAGAGGCTGTAGAGCGTGCCGCCGTCACGAACGAAGGCGGCGGGGTCGAAGTGGGGCCGGTGGTCCGACGGTCCTTGGGGGGTGACCCAGGCGGCGACGGCCCGGTTGGTCAGGCAGGACGCCATCTGCTGGGCGGTGCCGTAGACGCCGCCGCGCTGCTTCTCCGGGGCGTTGATCACGCCGGCGACCTGGTCGGCCACCAGGCGGAAGCCGTGGGTGGCGAGGATGTCGACGGCGGTGTCGTCGGTGGGCCGGGTCAGCCACGTGTAGACGTCGGTGATCGGCCGGGAGTCCAGGGCGGCCGCGAGCAGCAGGCCGGCCAGGAGGTCCTGGCCGGCGGGGTCGAAGTAGGCGTCGGTGCGGGCGCCGGGGTCGCGGCTGCCGGCGGCGAAGTGCTCGGCCAGCCGGGCGGCCTTGACCTCGTCGCTGACGTAGGACAGCGGGTTCCACCACCAGGCCGGTTCCTCCAGGGCGATGGCCTGGGGGTCGAAGACCCACACCGGGCCCGTCGTGGCGCGCACGTCCCGGGTGGCGTCGACGACGTCGCGCTTGTTCGAGGTGACCAGCACCGCGCCGGGGGCGTCGAGGATCGCGGGCACGGCCCTCGAGGTGGTCTTGCCGGTGCGCGGGCCCCAGATGTCGAGGTGCATGTCCTCCCACGACCCGAACAGCGGCCGCCGGGTGCTGACGGTGACGCCGATGGGAACGCCCGGGGAGTCCTTGACCCCGAGCCGCTCCGCGGTCGCGGCGGCATGCCTCCGGGTCAGGGCCTCGACGTCGCGGCCGCGGCCGAGGTAGGCGGCGGTGCGGTCGACCCGGGTGCGCCTGCCGGTGATCCTGCGAGCGACCAGGACGACCCCCACAGCGAGGGCGATCAGGAGGACGGCCAGGGCGACGACCACGCCGGTGCCGGCGGCCGGCCAGGCGACGTCGCCGGAGAGCAGGCCGAAGAACAGGCCGAAGGGGTCGGTCGGCACACGGCGCCGGAGACGTCGATGCGGTGGCCCAGGTGCACGGCGGCGTAGGCGCCACCGACGACCAGGACCACGGCGGCGATGCCGACCCAGACCAGGACGGCCTCGCCGGACAGCCCGCCCGGGTCACGGCGCCGGTTGTTCGGGGTGCTCACGCCGCACCACTCCCCTGCGTCTCCAACGCGCCGATGCGGGAGACGGTGTGCCAGCGCTTGTTGGTGTCGTGGATGCCCATCTCGACCTCGGTGAGCTGGACGTCGATCGGGATGCCGGGGCGGCCGCCGACCTTGACGAGGAACTTCCCCCGGCCCGGGGGCTCGGCCTCCTGACCGGCGGCCGGGTCCCAGGCGGGCGGGTCCTGCCAGCCGGTGAGCAGGTCCTGCTCGGCGCGGGAGAACGGGACCGCGGCGGTCAGCTGCGGCATCTCCGCGCCGGGGAGGCCGCCGCAGATGACCATGCCGGAGCGCTCGACGAAGCCGCGGGCCTTCATCCGGTCCTCCTCGTGGGCGAGGGCGAGCAGGTCGGACATGGTGTGGGAGATCATCGCGACCCCGACGCCGCGCTGACGGTTCAGGCGGGTCAGGGCGTCGACGCGGTCGACCATGCCGCGCCCGGCGCGCAGCGCGCGCCAGAGCTCGTCCAGGACGACGAAGTAGTGCCGGCGCGGCTCCAGGCCGGCGTCGGCGAGGGCGTTGGCGACGTTCACGGTGCCGAACCCGGCCGACCAGCAGGCCAGGAGCGTCGCGGCCTGCAGGTCCATGTCGGTGTCGTCGATCGAGGAGACGTCGTAGACCACCGGGCGGTCCCGGCGCATCGGGTTGGTGGTCGGGCGGGCGAAGGTCTCCCCCAGGCGGCCGCCGTCGACGAGGCCGACGAGGGAGGCCTCGAGGTTCTCGGTGATGGCCTGGTAGCGGCCCTGGTCCCCGCGGTCCAGCGCCGCGGCGCGGACCTCCTGGGGGCCGTCCTGGATCACGCGCAGCAGGTCCCCCAGCACGGGGATGCCGTGGTGGCGGGCGTCGAGCACCTTCAGCGCCCGGTCCAGGATCGTCTCCTCCCGGTCCGTCGGCGGGGCGCCGCGCATGATCGTCACCAGCGCGGAGACCATCGTGTGCCGGCGCCCGTGGGCGTCGGCGAGCACCTGGGCGGCCTCCTTCGTAAAGCCCGCCGCGCGCAGCCGCTCGGCGGCGCCGGTCGCCTCGCCGGGGTCGAGGACGTTGAGGTGGCCGCGGCCGCGACCCAGGGTGATGACCTGCCCGCCCAGAGCCTCGATGAGGTCGACGTAGTCCGGCTTGAGATCCCCGAGGACCAGGGGCATCACCCCGTAGCCGGCCAGCCCGGTGGCCATGCGGCGCACCAGGGTGGACTTGCCCAGGCCCGGCTTGCCGAGCACGAAGGCCGAGGGGTTGGAGATGAGCTTGGCCCGCTGGAACCAGGAGATCGGGTCGCAGCACAGCGTGGCCCCGGTGTGAATGTGCCGCCCCAGCGGCACCCCGACCATCGGGGTGCCGGTCCCGACGGCGAAGGGCCACAGCCCGCACACCTGCACCGAGGTGCCGCGCCACTCATCCGCGGCCTGGACGTAGAACGACTCCCCGCGGCCGCGGCCGAGCCAGCCGCGCATGCCCGGGCGCAGCACCCGCGGCCTGGCCGTGTTCTTGGTGCGCTTCACAGCTTGTCCCTCATCTCGGCCGGCACGCGCAGGTGGCGGGGCAGCACCAAGCCCAGCGGGAGGGCGCCGGCGAAGGCGGAGTCCTGCGAGCCGCGCAGCAGGCGCAGCCGCAGGCGGGCCGTGGCGGACAGGCCGTCGATCGCCGCCCGGGCGTCGGCCTCCTTGCCCGGGTCGAGCACCGTGGCGGTGACGAGCATCCCGAAGTTGAGCAGGCCCGCCCCGGCCGCCTCCTCGCTCGCGGTGGCCGCAGCCGCACGGGTGGCGAGAATGTCCCGGGCCGCCGGCTTCGCGCTCGAGGTCGCGCGGAACTCCGCCGCCCGCAGGTCGGCCTCGACGATCGCCGCAGCACGGGCGGCGTCGACCGGGCGGTACAGCAGGGTGACCCGCTTGCGGGCCACGTCCCGGTGCGGGGCCAGCAGCTTCGCCAGGACCCCGGACTGCACGGTCCCCCGCGGCGCGGTGGACATCCCCCAGGTCACCGACAGCGCCGAGTCGTGCAGGTACCCGTCGTAGGTCGCCTCCGCGTACGTCGGGCCCACGCCGTACCAGGACAGCTCCGGCGTCTCGCCCGCCGCGTGCGCCTCGTCGATCAGCGCCGCCGCGGCCGGGTCGTAGGCGATGCGGATCGTCTCGCACAGCTCCTGCGCCGACAGCGGGTGCGACGCCCCCGCACCGGTCGCCGAGAGAGTCTGCGTCAGCCCGGGCAGCCGGGCCGCGAGGTCGTGCCCCATCTCCTCCGGGGTCCGCTTCTTCCCGCCCGCCCGGGCGGCCGCGGTGAACGTCAGCGCGACGTACGCCT
>NZ_BAABBA010000036.1:0-20300 GCF_039537705.1 Georgenia daeguensis | reverse complement strand
CCTCCGCCGTCGCCGCCGCGGCCGCCGCCGCGCCGGACCGACCCGCGGCCGGTGCCGACATCGCCTCGCCCGCGCCCGGGCGTGTCGCGGGCCGACCCGGTGCGCTGGGCCCGCCGGATCGCCTCGAGCAGGTCCGGGTTCAGCGGCGGGTCCGCGCGCACGTCGGTGGGGTCGACGTGCGCGGAGTACAGGTCCAGCAGGTGCTTCTCGACCATCATGTGCTGCCACAGCGGCACGGGCCGCCGCTCGGTGACCACGACCTCGGTGTTGCCGCGCACCATCGTGAGCCACTCGCCGAACTCCTCGGCGTTGGAGACCGTCGCCGAGAGGGAGACCACCTGGACGTCACTGTCGAGGTGGATGATGACCTCCTCCCAGACCGGCCCGCGGAACCGGTCGGCGAGGTAGTGCACCTCGTCCATGACGACGAACCCGAGCCCGTCGAGGGTGTCGGAGCCCGCGTAGAGCATGTTCCGCAGAACCTCGGTGGTCATCACCACCACCGGGGCGGAGCCGTTGATCGAGGTGTCCCCGGTGAGCAGGCCGACGTTCTCCTTGCCGTGCACGGCGGCGAGGTCGAGGTACTTCTGGTTGCTCAGCGCCTTGATGGGCGTGGTGTAGAACGCCTTGCGCCCGGTGGCCAGGCCGAGATGGACGGCGAACTCGCCCACGACGGTCTTCCCGGCGCCCGTCGGGGCGGCGACGAGCACCCCGTGCCCGGACTCGAGCGCCTCGCACGCCCGCACCTGGAAGTCGTCGAGCTCGAAGCCGAGCCTCCGCCGGAACGCACCCAGCCGGCTGCGTTCTGCCTGCTGGCGACGTCGGGACGCGGCATAGCGTTCAGCCGGGGAGCTCATGCCCCGAGAGTACGTGCCAGCACCCCCACCGCACGCGGATGCAGGTCGCACTGGAGCGGCAGGGCGTCCAGGCGCTCGCCGTCGCCGAACGCGACGGGCGGGGCCGCCCCCCGGGCGAGGAGCGGCTCGATGAGCACCGAGCGGGCCCGGTGCACGTGCACGGCCGGGTCGGTGACGTGGGTGCCCCGGTACAGCCGGGGGAAGAGCCGCAGCAGGCGCGAGCGGCTCAGCCCGTCGGCGATGACGACGTCGAGGAGGCCGTCGTCGGGCTCCGCGCTCGGGGCGATGAGCAGGCCCCCGCCGAAGCTGCGCGTGTTGGCGACGGCGACGAGCGTGCCGTTCCCCTCCCAGACCCGCCCGTCCATGGTGACGCGGTACCCGTACGGGACGTAGCCGCCCAGCTCGGCGAGCAGGGCGCGCACGTAGCGTCCGCCGTCGGCGGGCCAGGTCATGCGGTTGGCGCGGTCGTTGACCGCGGCGTCGAGCCCGCAGGAGAGGACGGCCATGAACCAGTGCTCGGTGAGGCCGCCGGGCCGGGAGACGGCGACGGCGTCGACCATCCGCACGCCCGCGCCGTCGCCCGCACCCCCCGCGCCGTCCGCAATGAGGGCGTCGCGCAGGAGGGCGAGCGAGGCGTCGACGTCGTGCACCGGCAGGCCGAGGTCCCGGGCGACGTCGTTGCCGGTGCCCACCGCGACGATGCCCAGCGGCACCCCGGTGCCCGCCACGACGTTGGCGCCCAGGTGGACCATGCCGTCGCCGCCGACGACGACGAGGGCGTCGAGGCCCTGCGCGAGCCCGGCCCGGGCGCGGGCGGTGGCGGCGTCGAGGTCCGGCCCGGAGAGGTCGACGGGGTCCAGCCCGGCCGCCCTGAGACCGGCGAGCACCCGCTCACGCACCTTCGCGCCGCGCCCCTTGCCCGAGGTGGGGTTGAGCACCAGCCCCACGCGCCCGGTGGGTCCGCGCGCCGCCGCCTCCGCCACGCTCAGATCCCGAGCTCGGCGTCGTGGGCCGCCCGCCGCTTGTCGGCCCGGCGGTCGTGGAGGAAGCAGACGCCGACGGCGAGGAAGAACAGCAGGCTGATCGCGCCGCCCATGATGATCATCGACCACGCGTCCGGGAGCGGGTTGGCCACCGCGGTGAACGCGAAGGCAGCCAGGACGGCCCAGCGCCAGCCCTGCAGGTAGGTCCTGGCCCGCACGACGCCGAGGAAGTTCAGGCCGACCATGGCCAGCGGCAGCAGGAACGCCACGCCGAAGACGAGGATCACGCGCATGAAGAAGGCGAAGTAGGTGCGCGCGTCGAGCAGGTTGAGGGCCTGGGTGGGCGTGAAGGAGGTGAGGATCTGGACGGCGTGGGGCAGGATCCACCACGCGAGCGCCCCTCCCCCGACGAACAGCAGAGCGCCGGCGCCGATGAAGGACAGCGAGTACACCCGCTCCTTCTTGGTCAGGCCCGGTGTGACGAACATCCACAGCTGCCCGATCCACCACGGGCTCGTGAGGAACAGGCCGAGGAAGAGCGCCACCTGGATGCGCAGGTCGAACGCCTGGCCCACGGTGGTGAAGTTGAGGTTACCGATCGCCTCGAGGGGGGCGACCATCGAGGAGAACAGCGGCGGGTAGAGGAACCAGCCGCCGACCGCCCCCACGAGAATGCCCGCCGCGGCGAGCATCAGCCGCTTGCGCAGCTCGCGGAGGTGGTCGCCGAGGGGCATGCGCCCCTCGGGATTCTTCTGTCGCGAGCGCGCGCTGACCGCGCTCACCCGTCAGGGCTGGTGCGGCGGCTGCCCGGTGGGCTGACCGCCCGCGGGTGGCTGCTCGGGGGGCGTGGGCGTCCCGGTGGCGCCCGGGTACGGCGTCGTGGTGGTCTGCGGCGGCTGCCCGCCGGTCGCGGTGTAGGAGGAGGTGTCCGCCTTGTCGTCGTCGTCGTCCCGCAGCTCCTTGACCTCCTTCTTGAACACCTTCAGCGACTTGCCGATGTTCGAGGCGATGTCGGGGAGCTTGGAGGCCCCGAAGATCAGGATGATCACCAGCAGCAGGATGATGATGTGCGAGGGCTGCAAGCCGTTGCGGAACATCGGAGGCACCTTCGTTCGTGGGAGGTCTTGCCCCCGAGAATAGCGCCCGGGCACGGTGCCTCGACCGTTCGTCCCGGTGTCGCCGCGAAGGCACCGGATGTTCACCGGGGGCGCCGGGGGTGTTCATCCCGAGGGGGCACAGTTGGACCTTTCCACCAGCCGGCGGAACGAGGAGGGACCGAGATGGACGCACCGCACGCGACGGCGCACGCCGGGACGGCGGCCGCCCCGCGAGCCACGCACGCCGCCGGGCCCGCCCGGGGGCCCTGGCGACCGGGCTTCTTCGACCTCGAGGGCCACCGGGGCGCGCGCGGCCTCGTGGTGGAGAACACCGCGCCCAGCTTCCTGCGCGCCGTCGCCCTGGGCGCGAGCACGCTCGAGCTGGACGTCCAGCTCACCGCCGACGGTGCGCTCGTCGTCTGGCACGATCCCGTGGTCGGCGCGGACAAGGCCGTCGACACCGGCCCCGCGGTCCCCTCGGACACCGCGTTCCCGTACGTCGGCACCCCGGTGGTGGACCTGACGCTGGGCCAGCTCTCCTGCCTCGACGTCGGCCGGCGGACGCTCCCGGCGTTCCCGGAGCAGCAGGCCCGCCCCGGCACCCGCATCCCGCTCCTGGCGGACGTGCTGCACGCGGTGCAGGAGGTGGACCCCGAGGTCTGGTTCCTCGTCGAGGTCAAGTGCGACCCCACCCGCCCGGAGCTCAGCAGCACGCCGGAGGACCTCGTCGCCGCCGTCGTCGACGTGGTGGACGCGGCAGGGGTCGGTGGGCGCGTGGTGCTGGAGTCGTTCGACTGGCGCGTCCTCGAGCACGCCCGGCGCGCCGCGCCCTGGCTGCCGCTGGCCGCTCTCGCGGACCGGCGCACCTTCGCGCCCGGCAGTGCGTGGACGGGGTCGCTGCGCTACGAGGACCACGACGGCGACCTGATCTCGGCCGCCGTCGCGCTCGGGGCGGTCGCCGTCGCCCCGGCGTACGCCGAGCCCTACGGGGCGACGGCGGCGGATCCCGGGTTCCGCCTCGTGACCGACCGGGAGTTCGTCGACAGGGCCCACGCCGCTGGACTCGCCGTCGTGCCGTGGACGGTCAACGCCGAGCGGGATCTCGCCCTGGTCATCGAGGCCGGGGTGGACGGGCTGATCACGGACTACCCGGACCGCGCGGCCCGGCTGCTGCGCTAGTCGGCGGGCCGCTGCGGTAGCGGCTGGACAGCAGCGGGACCGGACGGGACATCAGTCGGCGGGCCGACGCACCACGGAGGGTGCCGGGGTGCCGTCGAGCAGCCCGTGCCGGCGCCAGCGGGCCGCGGATCGCTCGAGCCTGCCCTGCCGCTGGTGGGACCGCGCGACCTTGACCCGCTCGCGGGTGGCGCGGGCACGGTCGAGGGTGGACTCCTCGCCCACCACGCCCGGGACGTGCCGCGGCCGGGCGGGGACGTCGTCGTCGCCGGCGCGCTCGAGCCGCTCGGCGGCGTCGGAGAGGCCGCGGGCCTCGCGCCCGAGCGCCTTGACCTGGCGCCAGAGGCGCAGGGCGAGCAGGACGCCGACGCCGAGCGCCGCGAGGACGAGGACCACCCAGATCAGCCACCACACGCGCCCCAGGATAGGGGGCGCAGGTCAGGACAGGTGACCGTACTCCTCCAGGGCGCGGCGGGCGCGGGCGGCGACCTCCTGGGCCAGGGCCGGCGGGGAGACCGCAAGCACGGCGTCGCCGAGGGAGAGCAGGAGGTTGCTCACCCACGCCGGGTCGCCGGCGCGGAGGGTGACCCTGAGGTTGCCGTCGGGCAGGTCGGTGACGTCCTCGACCGGCGTGTGCTCGGCGACCCAACGGGCGGCGGAGGCCAGGTCAAGGGTGACGAGGCGGCCCTCGCCCTCCCAGGGCCGGTCGTCCCCCGCGACGAGGTCCGGGTGCGGCGCGGCCGGGACGTCGAGCTCCTCCACGGCCAGGATCCGGTCGAGGCGGAAGGTGCGCGCCCCCTGCGCGCGGTGGCACCAGGCGCGCAGGGACCACGTCACGCCGTCGGAGCGGACCTCGACCGGGTCCACGTCGCGCTCGGTGACGACGTCGGCCGCCGAGACGTAGCGCAGGTGCAGGCGCCGGTGGCGGGCGACGGCGCCCTGGACGGCCTCGAGGACGGCGGCCGGCGCGTCGGTCCGGACCTCGACCTGCACGGAGGCGGCCTGCTCCGCCGCCCGCCCCGTGGCGGCGGAGAGCTTCTCGATCGCGGACTCCAGGGCTCCCGGGTCGCGCCCGAGGCCCGGGTGGGTCTCGACCACCTCGCGCAGCGACCGCAGCGCGAGCAGGAGCGCGATCGCCTCGGAGCTGGCCAGGCGCAGCGGGCGGTCCATGCCGCGCGCCTCGGTCAGCGTGAGCTCGCCGTGGTCGAGCGCGTCGGCGGAGAAGTCGATGAGGTCGTCCGGGAAGTAGCCGGGTGTGCCCGTCACCCACAGGAGGTTCACGTCCGCGAGCACCTGAGCCTCGGTGGTCCCGAAGTGCGCGGCGACCTCTGCGACCGGCGCGCCGCGGTGCTCGCCGAGGTAGGTCACCAGGGCGAGCAGGCGGGTGACGCGCTCGGCGGTCGTCTCAGCCACGGGTGCCCTCCGCCGAGTCCAGGGCGGCGACGGCCCGCAGGCGGCGCAGGACGGCCTCGCGCAGGTCGTCCGGCTCGAGCACGAGCGCGGCCTCCGCGTAGGCGGCGAGCTCCTCGGCGAGCAGCTCGGCGTCGGTGTAGGGCAGCTCGACGACGTCACGGTCGGCGAGCGGGCCCGTGCTCGTGGCCGGGTCGGGGCCGGGGACCTCGCGGCCCCGGGCCCGCAGGGCGGCGGCCCGGCCCGGCAGCAGCGCCAGCCGCGCGGTGCCGGCCCGGGGGCGCGCCCGCTCGACCAGGGCGCCGACGTCGTCGCCCGCCGGCGCGTCGAACGCCCCCGGGGCGCCCGTGGCACGGACGCGGCCCTGGATCCGCGAGAGCCGGAACGCGCGGGGCGCGTCACGGTCGACGTCGTGGCCGACCAGGTACCAGCCGCGGTCCCGGCTGAGCAGACGCCACGGCTGCACCGTGCGGCGCGCCACCTGGCCGGTGCTTGCCGCCCGGTAGGTGAACGTGACGACGCGGCGGGTGTCGATCGCCTCGAGCAGCGGCGCGAAGGCGGCCTCCGGGCCGCGCACCCGCAGCGCCAGGCCGGCGTGCACGTCCGGCTCCGGCGCGGGGCCGACCGCGCGCAGCTTCGTGACGCCGCGCCGCGCGGAGGAGCGCAGCGCGGCGTCCTGCCACAGCTCGGCGGCGAGCGAGAGCACGCCGACCTCGGCCGGGGTGAAGGAGACCTCGGGGAGCGTGTAGCCCGCGGCGTCGACCCGGTAGCCGACGTCGTCCTCGTGCACGGGGTCGTGCTCGACCACGAGCGGGACGCCCATCTCCCGCAGCAGGTCCTTGTCGCGCTCGAACATCCGCTCGAAGGCGGCGTCGCTGGCGGCGTCGGCGTAGCCGTTGACCCGGGTGCGGATCTCCTGCTTGGTCATCCACCGGCGGGTGTGCGTCAGCGCGATCACCAGGTCGAGCAGCCGTTCCGCCGCCTCCACACGCTGAGCCACTCCCCCACGCTACCGGGCCGGGTACGCGGTTCCCGCCGCCACGCGGGGCACGCGGTCCGTATCCTCCCCCGACGCCGCGCCGCGCAGGCGCCGCAGGGTCAGGGCCGTCGCGACCGCCGCCTCCGCGGCCTCGGCGCCCTTGTCCTCCCGGGAGCCGGGCAGCCCGGCCCGGTCGAGCGCCTGCGCCTCGTCGTCGGTGGTGAGCAGGCCGAAGCCCACCGGGACCCCCGTGCGCACTGCGACCTCGCTCAGGCCGGCCGTGGCCGCCTGGCAGACGTACTCGAAGTGCGGCGTCCCGCCCCGGATGACGACGCCGAGGGCCACGACCGCGTCCGCGCCGCCCCGCGCCGCCTCCGCCGCCACGACCGGCAGCTCGAACGACCCCGGGACGCGGACGACCTCGTGCTCGGCGTGCGCCGCCTGCAGCGTGCTGACGGCCCCCGCGAGCAGTCCGTCCATGACCTCGGTGTGCCACTGCGCCGCGACGACGACGACGCGCAGCCCCGTCCCGTCGATCGCCAGCTTCGGTGCTCCTGCGCCGCTCATCGCGTCGCCTCCTCGTGCTCGGGCCGGACCGGGGCGCCCACGGCGTCCAGGCCCGGCAGGTGGTGGCCCATGGCGGACCGCTTGGTGCTCAGGTACCGGTGGTTGTGCGGCGTCACGGCGGTCTCGAGGCCGACGATCTCCTCGACGTCGATCCCGCCGTCGCGCAGGCCGGCGGCCTTGTCGGGGTTGTTGGTCAGCAGCCGCACGCTGCGCAGACCGAGGTCGGCGAGGATCGCCGCGCCGGCGGCGTACTCCCGGGCGTCGGCGGGAAGCCCGAGGTCCAGGTTCGCCTCGAGCGTGTCGCGGCCGGAGTCCTGCAGGGAGTAGGCCCGGATCTTCTGCAGCAGCCCGATGCCGCGGCCCTCGTGCCCGCGCAGGTAGACCACGGCGCCGCCCTCCCGGGCCGTGGCCTCCAGGGCTGCCCGCAGCTGAGGCCCGCAGTCGCAGCGCAGGGAGCCCAGGGCGTCGCCGGTGAGGCACTCGGAGTGGAGGCGCACGAGCGGCGCACCTCCGGCGGCCGGCGCCCGGTCGGCCACGAGCGCCGTGTGCTCGGCCCCGGTGGCCAGGTCCTGGTACCCGTGCACCGTGAAGGTGCCGTGCTCGGTCGGCAGCGACGCGCTGCCGGTCCGGCGCACGCGCGCGGGCGCGGGCGCGGGCGGCTCGGACGGGTCGTGGGCGCGACGCCAGGCGGCCAGCTCGGCGATCGTCACCAGCACCAGGCCCTCGCGCGAGGCGAGCTCGGTGGCCGCGGGCAGCCGCAGCATGGTGCCGTCGTCGTGGACCAGCTCGGCGATCGCCGCGACCTCCCCGGCACCGGCGAGGCGGCACAGGTCCACCGCGGCCTCGGTGTGCCCGCCCCGCTCGAGGACCCCGCCGGGAACGGCGCGCAGCGGGACAACGTGGCCGGGGCGGACCAGGTCGGCAGGGGTGGTCGCGGGGTCGGCGAGGGTGCGCAGGGTCAGCGCCCGGTCGGCGGCCGAGATGCCGGTCGTCACGCCGTGGGCGGCGTCGACGGTCACGGTGTAGGCCGTGCGCCGGGGGTCCTGGGAGGCCGCCACCATGAGCGGCAGGTCCAGGGCGTCCGCCCGGGCGGCGGGCATGGGCGCGCAGACGTACCCTGAGGAGTGCCGGATCGTCCAGGCGAGCCACCGCGGCGAGGCGGTCGCGGCGGCGAGGACGACGTCCACCTCGTCCTCACGGTCCCGGTCGTCGGCCACGAGCACGGGCTGCCCGTCGCGCAGTGCGGCGAGGGCGTCCTCGACGGTGTGCCGGGCGGTGGTCGCCGCGGTCACCGGCCCGCTCCCGTGAGCCGCTCGACGTACTTGGCGACGACGTCGACCTCGAGGTTGACCGCCGCGCCGACGGCCAGGGTGCCCAGGGTGGTCGCGGCGAGCGTGGTGGGGATCAGGGCGATCCCGAAGCTCGCGTCGCTCACGTGGGTCACGGTCAGGGAGACCCCCTCGACGGCGACGGACCCCTTCTCGGCCACGTACCGGGCGAGGTGGGCCGGCAGCGCGATCTCCACCTCGTCCCAGCGCGGGCCGGGCGTGCGGCTGACCACGGTGCCCACCCCGTCCACGTGGCCCTGCACGATGTGCCCGCCGAGCCGGGCGTCGGCGCGGACCGCGCGCTCGAGGTTGACCGGGGCGCCGGCGGCGAGCGTGCCGAGCGTGGTGCGGGCCAGCGACTCGGGCATCACGTCGGCGGTGAAGCCGCCGGCGTCGTGGTCCGTGACGGTGAGGCACACGCCGGCGACGGCGACCGAGTCGCCGACGGCGAGGTCCTCCGTGACCGTGGTGGCGGCCAGGTGGAGGCGGGCGGCGCCGTCGACGTCCTCGCGGCCGCGCACGGTGCCCACCTCCTCGACGAGTCCGGTGAACATCAGCTCTCTCCTTCGTTCTGCGGGTGGGCTTGTCGGGCGGCGAGGAACAGGTCGTCCCCCAGCCGTTCGGTCATGACGGTCCGCCACCGCTGGGCGTCGGCGATGGTGCGTACTCCCAGGTCGCCGACGGCGCCGGTCCCGGTGCCCAGCAGCACGGGGGCGACGTAGGCGTGGAGCTCGTCGACGAGCCCGGCACGCAGGGCGGCGGTGAGCAGGGTGGGGCCGCCCTCGAGCAGGGCGTGGCGCACGCCGCGGCGGTGAAGCTCCTCAAGCGCCGTGGCGAGGTCGCGGGTGGGCAGGTGGAGCCACTCCCCCGGGCCGCGGCGCACCTTGGCGCCGGCGGGGACGGGACGCTCGCCGACGACGACGCGCAGCGGCTGCCGCAGCGGTTCCGCCGAGACCGCGGCCGCGCGCGCGACCGGACGCGGCTGCTCGCCCGCACGCCCGACCGGCTGCTCGCTCGCGCGTGCCGGCGGACGGGCGGTGAGGGCCGGGTCGTCCGCGAGGACGGTCCCGGTGCCGACGAGGATGGCGTCGACGTCGGCGCGCACCGTGTGCGCGTGCTCGCGGGCCGCGCCGGAGGTGATCCAGCGGCTGGTGCCGTCGTCGGCGGCGACCCGCCCGTCCAGGGTGGTGGCGGTCTTGGCGACCAGCCAGGGCCGGCCACGGCGCACGGCAGTGCTCCAGCTGCGCGTGAGCTCCTCGGCGCGGGCGGCCGCCGCGGGGTCGGCGCCCGCCGCACGGGCGGTGAGCACCTCGACGCCCTGCGTGCGCAGCCACGCCGCTCCCCCGGCGGCGCGGGGGTCCGGGTCTGCCGTCGCGTGGACCACCCGGGCGATCCCGGCGGCGTGCAGGGCACGCGAGCACGGGGGCGTGCGGCCGGTGTGGTGGCACGGCTCGAGGGTGACGACGGCGGTCCCCCCGACGAGCTCCGGGCGCCGGGCGGGGTCCACCCGGGCCAGGGCGTCGGCCTCGGCGTGCGCCGTGCCGGCGCCGCGGTGGTACCCCTCGGCGAGCACGTCGCCGTGGGCGCCGAGCAGCACGCACCCCACCCGGGGGTTGCCCCCCGCCAGGGGTCCGCGGGCGGCCAGCTCGATCGCGCGGTCCAGCGCGGCGCTCTCGGTCACCGCGCGGGTCGTCGTGGTCGTCGCCACTGCTCCTCCTGCCTCTCGGCACGGGCGGCCGGGCAGGGAGGTGCGACGACGAGTGGCGCCGGACGGACGGATCCGTCACGGCGCCACGTGCTGCCTCCCATCCGGACTTTCACCGTCGGTCCTGGAGTTCCACCAGGTCAACCGGTACCGATGCTGCTGGTACCGGGTCGCGGACTGTCACCGCCGGCTCGGAATTTCACCGACCCCGGAGCACGTGCTTGCTCTGCCGGAGATGGTGCCACACGATCCGTGGCACCCGAGAACGGTGTCCGGACCGTGGGCCACGGGGCCGACGCCGGTACCGTGGCGGCCGTGATGATCTGGCGCGACGGAGTGGTGCGGGGCGTGCGCGCCTCCTGGGACGGGGCGGTCGAGCTCGACGTCGAGATCGTGGGCGACGGCGCGGAGCCGCCCCTGGCGGGGGGTACGCGGGTCCGCGCGCTGGCCTACGTCGACCTCGTCGGGGAGCCGGTGGCCGGCGACCGCGTCACGCTCTCCGCCGCGGCGCTCGCCCGCGGCCTCGGCACCGGCGGCTACGCGATGGTCGTCGCCCTGCCCGACCGCCTGCCCGCCGACCCGCCCGCCGGGCCTGGCCACCTCGTGAAGGCCCGCTACACGCCCCTGCAGACCATGGTGCTCGGCGTCGACGAGCAGGAGTCCGAGCACCACGAGACCCTCCGCGAGGCCGACGACCTCGGCGGCATGCCCGTCGTCGTCGCGGACCTGCACTCCGCGGTGCCTGCGGTGCTCGCCGGGCTGCGGACGGTCGATCCCAGCCTGCGCGTGGCCTACGTGATGACCGACGGCGGTGCCCTGCCGGCGTGGTTCTCGCGCACCGTCGCCGGGCTGCGGGCCGAGGGCTGGCTGGCCGGGTCGGTGACTGTCGGGCAGGCCTTCGGGGGCGACCTGGAGGCGGTCACCCTCCACACCGGGCTGCTGGCGGCACGGCTGGTCCTCGGGGCCGACGTCGCCGTCGTCGCCCAGGGGCCGGGCAACCTCGGCACGGGCACCCGGTGGGGGTTCTCCGGCACCGCCTGCGGCGAGGCGATCAACGCGGCCGCCACGCTGGGCGGGGCGCCGGTGGCGTCGCTGCGCGTCTCCGGTGCCGACCCGCGCGAGCGGCACCTCGGTGTCTCGCACCACTCGCTGACCGCCTACGGGCGGGTGGCGCTGACCCCCGCGGACGTCGTCGTGCCGCGCTTCGACGCCGGCTCGGACCTCGAGCGGGCGGTCCCGGCGGGGCTCGCCGAGCGGGTGCGGGAGCAGGCCGCGGGTCTCACGGCCCCTGCCGGCATCCACCGGCTGGTGGAGATCTCCACCGACGGGCTCGCCGAGGCGCTCGCGGCCTCGCCGGTGCGGCTGTCGACGATGGGGCGCGGGCTGGAGCAGGACCCGGCCGCGTTCCTCGCGGCCGCC
The DNA here is from genome assembly GCF_039537705.1 of Georgenia daeguensis. Classification (NCBI taxonomy): domain Bacteria; kingdom Bacillati; phylum Actinomycetota; class Actinomycetes; order Allobogoriellales; family Allobogoriellaceae; genus Georgenia; species Georgenia daeguensis. The sequence continues at coordinate 8,779 of NZ_BAABBA010000036.1, read as the reverse complement.
GTCGCCGGCGTGCACGCGGGCCGGCTGGCGACGGCCTAGCCGGAGCCCACGGCGGGGTGTCGCAGTCCGGCCAGAGGTGCAGCCACCCTGCCGAGCCCGCTGCGGAGCGGGAGTCAGCGCTTCTCGTGGAGGGCGACGAGGGTCGCGAGGCGGCGGGCCTCCGCCCGGCCGTGCTCGCCGTCGGCGCGCTGGATGGCCATGACGGCGAGGGTGCCGCCGTCGGAGAGGTCGAGCTGGACCCAGGGCGCGCCGTCGCCGAAGTTCACGGCGAGGATCTCGGCCCACTCGACCTCGCGGGTGTGGATGATGTTGCGCACCACCATGCCGCGCTCGCCCGGTCGCGCGGCGACCGCCCCCTGGCGGTAGAGGAACCAGCAGATGCCCAGCGCCAGCACCGCGGTGCCCGCCTGGTCGGCCGGCCCGAACACGACGCCCTCCATGCGCGGCAGCGTCACGATGATGGCGGCCGCGCCGGCGACCGTGAGCACGCCCAGGAACACCGTCATCAGACGCGCCGCCCGCGGCCTGAACGGCGCGTGAAGCTCCTGGTACTGGTCCACGGCTCCGTCAGATCCGGCAGGCGTGGATCGACGTCACCAGGATCGCCCGGGCGCCCACGTCGTAGAGCTCGTCCATGACCCGGTTCGTGGCCTCCTTGCGCACCATGGAGCGCACCGCCACCCACTCGCCGTTGTGCAGCGGGGAGACGGTCGGCGACTCCAGGCCCGGGGTGATCGCCACGGCCTTCTCGACGTGCTCGACCGGGACGTCGTAGTCCATGAGCACGTACTGACGGGCCACGAGCACGCCCTGCAGGCGGCGGTCGAGCACGGTGAGCCCGTTGCTGACCTCGTGCCCGCGCGGGTGGATCAGCACGGCCTCGGACTTCAGGATCGGCTCGCCGAAGGTGGACAGGCCGGCGGCGCGCAGCGTGGTGCCGGTCTCGACGACGTCGGCGACCACGTCGGCGATCCCCAGCTGGACCGCGGACTCCACGGCCCCGTCGAGGTGGACGACGGTCGCGTCGACGCCGTGCTCGGCCAGGTAGTTGCCCACGAGGACGTCGTAGCTGGTGGCCACCCGCTTGCCGGCGACCTGCTCCAGGGACGTGATCTCCCCGGCCGGGGCGGCGAAACGGAACGTCGAGCGGGCGAAGCCGAGCGGCCGGTGCTCGACGGCGTCGACGCCGGAGTCCAGCAGCAGGTCGCGGCCGGTGATCCCGACGTCCACCGTGCCGGAGCCGACGTAGACCGCGATGTCGCGGGGGCGCAGGAAGAAGAACTCGACGTCGTTGTCCGGGTCGGGCAGGACGAGCTCACGCCGGTCACGGCGCTCGCGGTAGCCTGCCTCCACGAGCATCTCGCAGGCGGGGTCGGACAGCGAGCCCTTGTTGGGCACGGCGATACGCAGCACGGCTGGCTCCTGTGGTGCGGTCAGGGGCGGACGGGTGGGTGGAGCGGGCAGGACGGGTCAGAGATGACGGTAGACGTCCTCGAGCGTGAGCCCGCGCGCGATCATCATCACCTGGAGGTGGTAGAGCAGCTGCGAGATCTCCTCCGCCGCGGCGGCGTCGCTCTCGTGCTCGGCGGCCATCCAGACCTCGGCGGCCTCCTCGACGATCTTCTTGCCGATCGCATGGATCCCCGCGTCGAGCTCCGCGACGGTCCCCGACCCCTCAGGTCGGGCGGCGGCCTTGTGCTGCAGCTCCGCGAAGAGCTCCTCGAACGACTTCACGCCGACCACCCTAGTTGCTCGGCGCGGGCAGGAACTCGTCGGTCCAGGCCTCGGCCGGGTCGACGGGGGCGTCGAGCAGGCCGTTGTCCTGCATGAGCGTGACCATCGCCTCCCACGTTCCCGCGGACTGCGCACCGATCGCGTCACCCTCGCCGTAGAGCGGGATGGTCGCCTCGAGGGTGGCGAGCGCCTCCTGCTGGCGGTCCTGCCGACCGAGGTCCGGGACGTACTCGGCGGAGAGCTCGACGGCCTCCCGGGGGTCGGCGACGACGTCACGCACCCCGCGGAGGGTGGCCTCGACGACGGCGGAGACGTCCTCGGGACGTTCCTGCGCCGTCGCGTCGAGGACGCCCAGGCCGATGCCGACGAGCGGGACGTCACCCTCCGTCACCGGGATCGACCGGACCTCCTGGCCCGCCTGCGCGAACCGGACCGCGTCGTTGTTGACGAAGCCCATGACGGCGTCGACGTGGCCCGCCGTGAGCGCGGCCTGCTGCGTGAAGCCGATGTGCTCGACGGCGACGTCCTCCTCCGTCAGGCCCGCGCCGTGCAGCAGCGCCACCAGGCCGAAGTACGTCTCGCCGAACGGGCCGGGGATCCCGACCTTGTGGCCCTTCAGGTCCGCGGCCGTCTCGATCGGCGAGTCCGCCGGGACGATCAGGGCGACCGGGTACTCCTGGTACAGCGTCGCGACGTCCAGCAGCGGCACGTCCTGGGAGCGCGCCTGCAGCATCTCGTCCCCGCCCGCGACCACGACGTCCTCCTGGCCGCCCGCGACGGCCGTGAAGAGACCCTCGTTGGCGCCGTGGTGGCGCAGCGTGACGTCGAGCCCGGCGTCCTCGTAGTACCCCTTCTCGGCGGCGACGTAGAACGGCGCGAACTGGATGTCCGGCGTGTACGTCAGGCCGACGGTCAGCTCCGTGGCGGTGCCGGCGGCCGACGCCGACGGCTGGTCCTGCGCGGCGGGCGGCGTGGTGCAGGCCGCCAGCGCGAGGACGACGGGGGCGAGCGCGGCGGCGGCGAGACGGCGGGCTTGGCGGGACAACGGTTCTCCAGTGGTTCGTCGGTCGGTGGTCAGCGATCGGTACGGACGGTGCCGGTGCGGCGCGGCAGGTCAGGTCTCGAGGCGGCGCTCGAGGGCGCTCAGCAGGCCGTAGACCGACATCGCGAGCGCGCACAGGACGACGAGGGCGGCGAAGATCCCCACGGTGTCGGCGGAGTCGCCCCGCGCGGCCACGAGCATGCCGAGCCCCTGGCCGCCCATCACGAACTCCCCGACCACCGCGCCGGTGACGGAGAGGGTGAAGCCGTTGCGCAGTCCGGTGAGCAGCGCGGGCAGGGCGAGCGGCAGCTCGATGAACGAGAGCAGCTGCCAGCCGCCCGCCCCGTCGAGCCGGGCCGCGGCGACGACGTCGGGGTCCAGGGTGCGCAGCCCGAGCACCGTGGCGAGGAGGATCGGGAAGAACACCGTGAGCGCGCACAGCACGACGATGGGCACGAGGCCGTAGCCGAGCCAGAGCATCAGCAGCGGCGCGAGGGCCACCGCGGGGACCGCCTGGGAGGCGGCGATGTAGGGCTCCAGGGCCGCGGCGGCGCGGGCGCTGCGGAAGACGGCGTACCCGAGCGGGAGGGCGACGGCGGCGCCCGCGAGGCAGCCGAGGGCCGCCTCCAGCAGCGTGGGGCCGACGTAGCCGAGCAGGCCGCCGGTGGTCAGGTCCTCCACAAGACGGACCGCGATCGCCGTCGGCGCGGGGAGGAAGAACGACGGGACGACGCCCGACCGTGACACGGCCTCCCAGACGAGCAGCACGACGGCGCCGAGGAGCAGCGGGGCGACGACGCGTCGCCGGGTCGCTCGGTCACGGCGCGGCCGGCGGGGCGCCGCCGCGTCGGCCGCCTGCGCAGCGTGGTCGGCGTGTGCGGACGCCGAGTGCGCCAGAGTCGATGCCTCGGCGGCAGCGTGCGTGGAATCTGCCGGTCCGGAGACTGAGGGGGCGGCAGCCGAGGGCGCGGCAGCTGAGGGTGTGGAGACGGACGGCGCGGACCCGGGCGCTGCCGGGGCGACCGGCGCGACCTGGCGCGCGTCCGGGCGCTCGACCGCGGAGCGCTGGCTCTGCTGGATACTCACATCTCGTCCCTCCGGTCCGGGCACGTGGACCGGGGACGGCGGACGCGAAAGTACCCGCGCCCGCGTCGGCACGCACCCTGGGGGTGCGCGCCGCGTGCTTCCTCCCATCCGGACTTTAACCGTCGGTCCTGGAGTTCCACCAGGTCAACCGGCACCGAGGTGCCGGCTCGCGGACTGTCACCGCCGGTTCGGACTCTCACCGACCCCGGAGCACGTGCTTGCTACGTGGGTGATGATACCGCCAAGCGCCGGCGGCGCGCCGTATCTCTCGTCACGCGGCCGGCCAGCCCTCGCGGCACGGACGGCCGGGGGGCACAGCGGCCGCTGCGCTCGTCGGACGGCCCCCCACCCGGCGACGGCGCTACGGCCGTGCGTCCGCCACCACCCGCAGCGTCCGGTCGACGATTCCCGCGCACGCCGCGGTGGTGCTGCGCGGGTCGAGCGCCGTGCGGATCTCGGCCTCGGACAGACCGGTGCCCGAGCGCACGAGGTGGGCGACGACGTCGTCCTCCGCGCCGGCGACCAGCGCCGCGGCCACCAGACGCTGGGCCTCGCCCCGTCCGACGCGCGGCTTGAGCGCCGTGCTCAGCTGCTCGGCCATGACGGCCGGGCGTGCGCCGTCGAGCGTCGCCGCCATGCGGGCGGCGTCCACGCGCAGCCCGGAGAGGATCTCGGCGGTCCGGGCCGCCGCGCCGCCGGCCAGCGAGAGCAGCTCGAGGAGCGGCTGCCACTCGGCGTGCCACCCGCCCACGGCGCGCTGGTGCTCCTGCAGGCTGGCGGCGTAGAGGGTGCCGACGAGGCCGGGCGCCCGGAGCGCCGCGCCGCGCACGAGGACCGACGTGACGGGGTTGCGCTTGTGCGGCATGGCGGACGAGCCGCCGTGGCCCTCCCCGCCGCCCTCGGACACCTCGCCGACCTCCGTGGCCGAGAGGGCGACGACGTCGGTGGCGACCTTCCCGGCGGCGGCGACGACGGAGCCGAGGGCGGCGGCCAGGTCCCGCACGCGCGAGCGTTCGGTGTGCCACGGCGCGGCCGGGGCGGCGAGCCCCAGCTCCTCGGCGAGGCCGGCGACGACTGCGGGGCCCGCCGCCCCGTACACGCCCAGCGTGCCCGCCGCTCCCCCGAGCTGGACGGCGAGCCCGTCGTGGCGGACCCGGCGCAGCGCCAGCCGGGCCGCGTGCAGCCCCAGCGCCCACCCGGCGGCCGTGACCCCGAAGGTGGTGGGCACCGCCTGCTGCCCGAGGGTGCGCCCGACCTGCAGCGTGTCCCGGTGCCGGTCGGCCTGCGCGGAGGCCGCCGCGCAGGCGGCGTCGAGGTCCGCGAGCGTGGTGTCGCACGCGCGTGCCGCCAGCAGCATCAGCGCGGTGTCGAGGACGTCCTGGCTGGTGGCCCCGTGGTGGACCCACGGGCGGACCTGCTCCGGGACGACGGCGAGAAGGGCCTTGACGAGCGCCGGGACGGGGTTCCCGGCCGCCGTCGTCCCGTCCGCGAGCGTCGCCGGGTCGACCGGGTGCTCGCGGACGGCGCTCGCGAGGGCGTCGCCGCAGCCGGCGGGGACGAGCGCCGCCCGCTCCGCCGCGCGCAGGAGGGCCACCTCCGTGGCGACCATCGCCTCGAGCAGCGCGTCGTCGCCCAGGAAGGCGTCGACCGCCGTCGCCGTGCCGAGCAACGAGCCCACGCCCGCCCCCCTTCCGGCGCGCCAGCGCCGCTCTCGCTCGTACCGGTCGGAGGGACGCCTCCACCGTCGTCGTCGGTCAGACGGCGCCTCCACCGTCGTCGTCGGCCGGCGAAAGCTCCGGTCGTCCCGACTCACACCTCGAAGAAGACGGTCTCCCCCGGCCCCTGCACCCGGATGTCGAACGTGTAGCCGTTCTCGCCCGGGCGTGCGATCAGCGTCTCACGGCGCTCGGCGGGCACCTCGGACAGCACCGGGTCCGTCTCGTTCAGCGGCTCGTCCGGGAAGTAGATCCGTGTGACGACGCGGTCGAGCATGCCGCGGGCGAAGACGCTGACGTCGATGTGCGGCGCCTCGAGCGGGCCGTCGGGGTCGTCGACGTCACCCGCGGGCAGCGGTCCGGGCCGGACCGTGTACACCTGCCAGCGCAGGTCGTCCTTCCACGTGGCGCTGCGCGCGAACCCGGTGAAGCCCGGGATCCTGCTGGGGCCGGCGCCGCGCGGGTCGGCGGGGTGGTCGAAGCGGCCGTCCGGGTCCGCCTGCCAGATCTCGACCATCGCGTCGCGGATCGGCTCGCCGCGGCCGTCGAGGACGTGGCCGCGGATCCAGAACGCGCCGGGCGTCCCCTCGGGGACGGCGAGCTGCCCCGCGCCGCCCCAGTCGAGACCGATCGCCAGGTAGGGGCCCACCGTCTGGGAGGGGGTCAGTCCGAGTCGCTCACTCATCGTCGTCGTCCTCCTCGAAGACGCTCGCCTGGGGCCCGCGGAGCACGATGTCGAACTCGAAGGCCAGCGCCCAGTGGTCCTGGGTCTGCTCGTAGTCGAAGCGGGAGATCATCCGCCGGCGGGCGCTCTCGTCCCGCACCGAGTTGTAGATCGGGTCCTGGAAGAACAGCGGGTCGTCCGGGAAGTACATCTGGGTGACGAGCCGCTGCGTGAACGCGCGGCCGAAGAGGGAGAAGTGGATGTGCGCCGGGCGCCACGCGTTGGGGTGGTTCCGCCACGGGTACGCGCCGGGCTTGATCGAGGTGAAGCGGTAGCGCCCGTCCGCGTCGGTCATCATGCGGCCGACCCCGGTGAAGTTCGGGTCCAGCGGGGCCGGCCACTGGTCCCACTGGTGCGCGTAACGCCCGGCGGCGTTGGCCTGCCAGACCTCGACGAGCGTGTTCGGCACCGGGCGGCCGTCCTCCTCCAGCACCCGGCCGTGCACGATGATCCGCTGCCCGACCGGCTCGGCCTCGCCGCCGTGGTTCCGGGTCAGGTCGTTGTCGACCTCCCGGACCAGGTCCTCCCCCAGCGCCGGCCCGGTGAGCTCGTTCAGGCGCTGAGGCATCGCGCGCAGCGGCTCCCTGGGGTGGCGCAGCTCGGTCGAGAGGTACTCGGGGCTGTTCAGCGGCGGGTGCACCCCCTTGGGGACCGGAAAGGTCGGCATCACCACGCCCCCGCGGGTGATGGCACCCGGCAGGAACAGATCGTCCAGTCCGCTCATGGCTCCACTTCCGTCACGTCCTCGTGCACGCGGTCGCGCGGCGTCGTCGGTCCGCGCGTGGCGGGCGTTCGCAGCGCGTACACCCGTTCTCGTCCAGCCGAGGATGGCGTGCCGGGTCCGGGACGTCAACCACCTGTCCGTGTGGTGGCCCCCAACGTCGTCGGGTTTCAGGTCGGCACGTCGTCCGGTGCGCGGGCGACCACCACCCTCGGCACCCGGAGCGACGGCGCCGAGCAGCACCGCAGCTCGGGCGTGACCGGCGTCACGATTCATGCTTGACGGCCCAACAGCCCGGCACTAAGTTCTCGATGCGAACGACCGTTCATCGATTCCGTGCGTGACGACCCCACGGCAGTGCAGCCGTGGACCTCCGCCGTGAGACCCGCGGCCACCCCCAGCCCCCGACGACGCGAGCCGCTCCGCTCGGTCCCGCCCCCCGACGAAGGAACTGACGATGCGACGAATGACGACTGCCCTGGCCGCTGCAGGCTCCCTCGCGCTCCTGGCCGCCTGCTCCGGCGGCGGGGACACGGGCGGCGGCGGCGACGGCGGCGGCGACGGTGCGACCGCCGGTGGGACCGCGACCGGCGGGTCGGGCGAGCTCACCGCGGTGACCGTCGGCGTGCTGCCGATCGTCGACACCGCCGCCATCTGGCTCGGGGTCGACCAGGGGATCTTCGAGGACCATGGGCTCGACGTCGAGCTCGAGCTCGCCCAGGGCGGCGCCGCCGTCGTCCCCGCGGTCGTCAGCGGGGAGTACCAGTTCGGCTTCTCGAACGTCGTTTCTCTCCTCCTGGCCGGCTCCCAGGGCCTGCCCCTGAAGATGGTCGCGCCCGGCAACTTCTCCACCGGTGACCCCGAGTCCGACATCGGCGCCGTCCTGGCCATGCCGGACTCCGGCATCGAGAGCCCGGCCGACCTCGCCGGCAAGACCGTGGCCGTGAACACCCTCAACAACATCGGCGACGTCACGGTCCGCGAGGTGGTCGAGAAGGCCGGCGGCGACCCTGAGCAGGTCTCCTTCGTCGAGATGGGCTTCCCGGACATGCCTGCGGCCCTCGCCGGCGGGCAGGTCGACGCCGCGTGGATCCTCGAGCCCTTCCGCACCATCGCGATGGACCAGGGCGCCGAGGTCGTCACGCACAACTTCGCCGACGTCGACCCCGAGATGATGATCGCGTCCTACTTCACCACGTCCCAGCTCGCCGAGAGCGACCCCGAGACCGTCGAGGCGTTCACCGCCGCGATGGAGGAGTCGCTCACCTACGCCGAGGAGAACCCCGACGCCGCCCGCGAGATCCTCTCCACCTACACGGAGATCGACCCGGCGGTCCAGGAGAAGATGGTCATGCCGCGCTTCTCCCCCGACATCAACCGCGACTCCGTCCAGACGCTCGCCGACCTCGCGCTCAAGTACGGCCTTGTGAGCGAGGACGTCGACGTCGACGCTCTCCTCCCGTGACCGCCGCGACCACGACCCCGGCGCCGAGGTCGACGCGCGCCGTGGCGGCGCGCCGGTCCCGGCGCAGGTCGGGGTCCGGCGGGCGGAGCGCGCTGCTCGGGCTGGCGGGGGTCCTGTGCGTGCTGGTGCTGCTGGAGGCGCTTCCCCGGCTGGGGGTGGTGGACAGGCGGTTCATGCCGCCGTTCTCCGAGATGTTCGCCGCCCTCGTGGCGCGGCTCCAGACGCCGGAGTTCTGGACGGCGCTGGGTGACACGCTGACCACGTGGGCGATCGGGCTCGTGATCGCGATGGT